>JAIXXC010000255.1 GCA_027490985.1 Verrucomicrobiales bacterium | reverse complement strand
GCCCACCCGGCTCCGGCGACTCCCAGCAGCGCCACCAGGGCGGCGGGAATGGCGGTCAGTCGCCCCAGTCCGATGAGCAAGGGGATCTGCAGGAGAAATCCCGCGGCCCAGGCCGACCATCTCAGCCATCCGGTCATCCAGGAGCGGGGTGACGCCGCGGAGGCCGTGGCCGGATGGCCGGGATTGGTGGAAGGGAACCTCGTGTGGCAGGAGCCGCCCCGCCAGGCCCGCCAACTGACGACCGCGCTGCTGCCGGTCATCAGAAGGGCGGCGACCACCGGGTGCAGGCGACCCGAGGCGGCGAGGATCATTCCCAGGCCGTTGTAGGCGACGGCGAATCGGAGGTTTCTTTGGATGGAATCCCGGACAGCCCTGGCCAACGCCACCGCCTCCGGAATCTCCCGAAGCTGACCGCCACACAACACGATGTCGGCGGTGGCCGAAGCCAACGGGGCTCCTTCGAGCAAGCCGATGCCGACCTCCGCCGCGGCCAGGGCCGGCGCATCGTTGATGCCGTCACCGATGAAGACGACCCGGTGCCCGGCCGCCTGCCAGCGGTCGATCTGCTCGGCCTTGTCGGCCGGGGTGAGCCCTCCCGTCAGATGCCGGGCCCCGTCCACTCCGCTCAGGAGTTCCCGGGTGCGTTCCGGCTGGTCGCCCGACAGCACCCGGGGCTCCACGCCCAGCCGCAGCAGGTCGTCGAAGGTCGCCGCCACCGACGACCTCAGGCGCTCGCGGACCAGAGCCACGGCGACCGGTCGAGCGTCGGCCGAGACCCAGACCCGGCTTCCAGTTCCCTCGAGCCGGGCTTCCAGAGCCGGGTCGGCCTGCGGTTCCCAGGCCCATTCCCGGATGCCGATGCGCATTTGAAGCGGTGCTTCGGCTCCGATCCGCACGCGGGCCTGGACACCGCGGGCCGGGACGGTCAGGAAGTCTTCGACTGCGATTTCCGGCGCGTCTTCAGAATCCGGCCGCTGAAAGGCGCGCGCCACCGGATGAAGACTCCGGGATTGCACGGCGGCGATGATCGACAGCCAACGGGCCCGATCCTTGGGCTCCCCGGCGGTCAGGACATCCACCAGACTCAGTTGGGATTCGCTCAGGGTGCCGGTCTTGTCGAAGACCGCCAGCGTCACCGAGGCCAATCGCTCCAAGGCCCGCGCATCGCGCACCACCACGCCTCGGGCGGCCAGGGTGGCCATGCCCTGCCAGAGGCCCAGCGGGGTGGCCAGTCCCAGAGCGCACGGGCAGGCCACCAACAGCACCGACAGACCGTTGAAGAGGCCCGACTCCCATCGGCCCTGGAACCCGGCCCAGAACACGGCGGCCAGAGCGGTGATCAGGACGATCGGGAGGAACACCCGCGCCAATCGGTCGGCCTGATGTTGGGCCTCGCTGGAGCCCAGGGTGGTGCGGGCCTGCTCGACTTGACGGATCAACCCATCGAGGCGCCGGCGGGTTCCGGAGATCCGGCTCCGCACCACCAACTCGGCATCTTCGCTGAAACCGCCGGCCAGCACCGGGTCTCCGACGCGGCGGATGACCGGCTCCGGCTCTCCGGTCAGCGGGGTCTCACGCACGAAACCCTCACCCTGGACCACCACGCCATCGACCGGGATGGCTTCACCGGGTAGCACGCGCACGCAATCGCCCTCGACGATGTCGTGGACGGGGACCCGAACCTCGGGAGGTCCGATCCGACGGGCCGTGGCGAAGGTGTCTCCGAGGCGACGGGTCTCGGCCAAAGCCCGTTCACGGGCCCGGGCTGTCAGAGCCTTGCCGGCGCTGTAGACCGTCAGCAGCACGGCCACCACCTCGTAGTACACCGGGCCGCTGCCGCGCAGGCTCGACAGCAGCGAGGCCCCGAAGGCTCCGATGATCCCGGAGACGAACAGGAGCTCGAGGCCGAAGGTGCGTCGACACGCGCAGTCCCACGTGGCCCGCACCAACGGAAGCCCCAACAGTCCTAACACACCCAGCGTCAGGGCGATCAACACGGCGTGGAGGCCGGTGCGCATCGCTCCTTCCGGTTCGGAGAGGTTGATCGCAAGGCCGATCAGCATGGTCTGGCTGGCGATCACCGCTCCGACAACGATGCGGAAGATCGCCTGCCCGCCGGCGGTGCCGGACAGGTCGTTCGAGGACTTCGGCCGTTCTCCCAGCAGGCGGCACCCGTAGCAGCAGAAGTGCGGTGGGGGTCCCTGCGCGCTGGAGTGCTGGGGAAGGGGCCCCTCGCAATGCGCGCACACGGCCGGGGCTTCCGGTTCATCGGTTCCGGGTTCGATGGCCAGCCTGGCGGGACGGTGGGTCATTCGAGGGTTCCGCAGTCGGCGGAATCTCCGGTCGCCAGGCTCAATCGTCCCGGCAGGAGCCGGCGCAGGAGATCGGATTTCTTGTCGGCCGCCGCCAGTTCCTCGTCGATGGGGAACGGGGCCGAGACCCGCACCTGAAGGTGCTGTCGGGTGCCTCGCACCGCGAGGTCGGAAACCCCTTGGAGGTGCCGGCGATCCAATCCGTCGGCCGTCCGCAGGCAGCCGGCCAGCCATTCGACGCGGGTGCGGTCGATCGGGCCGAGCCCCTCCAGATCGTCGTGGTCCGGCTTCGGCAGGGCTTTGCGATGGTATCGGGCCACGGCGGCCACGCAGCGCACTTCGTCGGGCCGGAGAGAGCTCCAGGGGAACTCCCGGATGAGCCGCGCCGAGGCCTTGTGGTGTCCGCGCCCCTCGGGCCCGGAGACCGACCAACCGATGTCGTGCAGCAGCGCCGCGCATTCCAGCAGGCGCCGATCGTTCGGGCCGTAGCCATGGACCGGAGCCAGGCCGTCGAAGAGGGCCAGGGCCAATCGACACACCTGGTGGGCGTGCTCGGGCTCGACCTCGTGTCGGTCGAGCAGGATCCGCACCTCATCGTGCAAGGGGTTGGCCATGGGGTTCATGCCTGGTGGGCACTCATGGAATCCGAGTCCCGCTCCCTTGTCGCCTCCGTTTGCGTCACCCTGTTTTTTGCGCTTCCGCCCGGGCCGCCTCGTCCCGATTCTGTCGCCTCAATGGAAACACCCGACCAGTTCCGCGAACTCTTCCGGATGCAGAAATCCCTCAACGCCCGCATCGGTGTGAACACCGACGCCATGACCGAGGCCGAGAAGACCCAGTGGATCCTGAACTATTGCCGTGCCATGTCGCAGGAACTCGCGGAGTTGACCGACAGCGTGCCCTGGAAGTGGTGGGCCAAGTACCAGAAGTTCGACGAGCAGAACGCCCGGGTCGAGGTGGTCGACTGCCTGCACTTCCTGATCAGCATGGCGCAGGTGTTGGGCATGAGCGCCGATGAGGTGTTCGCCGCCTACGTGAAGAAGAACGAGGTGAACCTGAAGCGCCAGGATTCCGGCTATCAGGCCAAGGACGCCGACGATTCGAAGCACATCTGAGCCGCCGACCGATCGTCTCAAGGGGGTGTTGGACAAAGTGCCTGGGCTGTGGCAGTCAAAGCCCGGCGCTCGACCCGGCGCCGAGGTCTTGCGACCCGACCCAACCTCCACTCCCAGCCCCCTGAAAGGAACCCGATGCCCCTGTCCAAACCGCGATTGACCCAGGAACTCACCCGCCGGATTCCGCCCAGCCAGCGCGCCGATCTGGCCGGTGTGCTCATCCCGGAGGCGGATCTTCAGAAACGCATCGCCCTCATGGGCAAGGCCATCGCCAAAGATTATGCCGGCAAGGATGTGCTGGTGGTCTCCCTGCTGAGCGGCACGGTGCTGTTCCTGGCCGACCTGCTGCGACGTCTGCCGTTCCCGCTCCGGGTCGATTTCCTCGGTGTTTCCAGCTACGGAGCCGGCACCGAGTCCGGGAACCTGGTGTTCAACAAAGAGCTGAAGCTCGACGTCCGGGGCGCCCATGTGCTCGTGGTCGACGACATCCTCGACACGGGCAAGACACTCCGGGCGGTCACCGAGAAGATCTCGGCGCTCAAGCCGGCGTCCATCCGGACCTGCGTGCTGCTCGACAAGAAGGAACGTCGGGTGGGCACTTTCGAGGCCGACTACGTGGGTTTCCGCATTCCCAATTTGTTCGTCGTGGGCTATGGGCTCGATTTCGCGGAGCGGTATCGGAATCTGCCCTACGTCGGCGTGCTCAAGCCCGAGGTGTACGCCCCCAAGGAGACCCCCGCCCGCAAGGCCTCGCGATGACGATCCCGGTGACGTTCTGGTCGTATTTCGCGGAGCTGGCCGGCTGCGCGGAGACCGTCGTCACGCTGTCCGACGGAGCGACGGTCGGGGTGCTGCTCCAGCGGGTGTATCAGATGCATCCGCCGCTGGCCGGCCTGCGGCGTTCGACCCTGATCGCGGTGGGGGTCGAGTATCAGGATGACGGGTATGTCCTCCGACCCGGAGACCGTGTCTCCCTGTTCCCACCGGTCCAAGGCGGATGAACCGGTTCCTGTCCATCACCGTCGAACCCATCGACGAGCCGAGCCTGCTGGCCTCGCGCTCGGCCTCATCGGGCATGGGGGCGGTCGTTTATTTCTCGGGCGTGGTCCGGGGGCTGGAGGGTGGCGACCGGATCGCGGCGCTCGACTACAGCTGTTTTGTGCCCATGGCCGAACACCAGTTCCACCAGTTGTTCGACCGCTTGGCCGCGCGGGGGACCGTGGAATCGGTCCGGTTGGTGCACCGCATCGGACGGGTGGCGGTGGGTGAAGCTTCGTTGTGGATCGAGGTGGTTTCGGCCCATCGCGGCGAGGCCTTCGCGGCCTGTCAGTGGGTCATCGACGAAATGAAGCGCGTCGTGCCCATCTGGAAAAAGCCGATTCCTCCGTCGGACGCTTGCGACGCGCCCAGTCCGGATGCGGTGGGTTCAAACCCTCACCCATCGGCCTGATTTGCTGGAGCGCAGCACCGCCTCGCAGAGCCTCACCTCGTGGTGGCCGTCGTGGGCGGTGGCGAAGAGGATCGGCGCGCGCCGTCCGCCGGCGATGTGCTCATAGACCGCCCGGTACTGCATCTTGTGGCTGTCCGGGAACCCCTCGGGATGACCGCCCGGGGTGTCGGTGAATCCGGCGACGTCGTCCAAGAAGCCCGGGGTTCCCCGCTGGAGGATTTCGTTGGGCCCATCGCGCCGGCCGATGAGGATTTCGTTGGGTTGTTGGAAGTCCCACCGGGCACTGCCGCGGGTGCCGTAGATCCCGAGCGAAAGACTGCATTTCCAACCGGCGGCGACCTGGGAGATCGACGCGTTGGCATGCACCTGATCGGCGAACCCATGGTCCGACTTCCCGAAGCGCAGCAGCACACTGCCGAAGTCCTCGGTGTCCACCCGGTAGGGGATCCGTGATTCGGGATCCGCCTGGGCGAAGGTCTTCAGGGCCCCCTTGGGCCGGAAGCGGGTCTTGTGGAAGGTTTCCAGATGCGCGAAGACCCGCTCGGCCCGGCTGCCGAGGATGAACGACACCGCATCGATCCAGTGGGTGCCGATGTCGCCCACGGCCCGGAGCTTACCGCCCTCGGAAGCGAGCAACCGCCAGTTGAAGTCGGTCTCGTGGAGCAACCAGTCTTGGAAGAAGTGTCCCTGGACATGGATGATCCGCCCCAGGTCGCCGCGCGCGACCAGGGCGCGCATCTGGAGAATCGCCGGGAAAAACCGGCACATGTAATTGACGGCGAAGACGGGCGCTCCGGGTTTTTCGACCGCGGCCACCACCCGGGCCGTTTCCATCGAATTCATGCCCAGGGGCTTCTCGCAGACCACGTGTTTGCCCGCCCGCAAGGCCTTGAGCGATTGCGCCACGTGGGCCTTGTTGGGGGAGGTGATGTGCACCACGTCGACGTTCGGGGAGCCGATGAGCGAATCGGCATCGTAGTCGCCGTAGACCTCGGGGATGCCCCAGCGTTCCGCGCAGTCCTGCGCCGAGGCCGTCGATCCGCAAACGGCGGTGACCTGCACTCCGAGGCGTTTGAGGGCCTCGATGTGGACCGGACCGATGAAGCCGGTGCCGATGATACCGGCGCGAAGGCGATGCAGAGGAATCATGGGAGCAGTTGCGCCTGAGCGTAGTTTCCCAGCCTTGTGAACCGCCAGTGATTCCTGTTGTGGGAGGGCGGTGAGACACGGTGAGACTCGAATTGATAAATCAAATGACGCCGAAGGATCCGCACACCTCAGGCTGCTTTGCAGGAATCCCTCACTCGACAGGGTCGGTTTGGAACAGGGTAGCTCCGCCGCATCGTTATCTTGCTACTAATATACATTTGACCGACATCACGGAATTGCTATACATCCCGCGCCCGTTTGGAACATGTAGTGTCGGCGTCACGTTGACGGTTTGTGGAGGTCGCTCAGTTATGTCCCCGCAATTGAAGTCTGCTGGTGCAGTTTCCCTCACTCGGTTGAAGAGCGGCCAAAAGTCGTATGGATAACAATTCCCGTTTGTTTGTGGGAAACCTGTCCTACCAGACGCAGGAACGTGACCTCCAGGATCACTTTTCGGCGGCCGGTGTGGTCACCAATGTCAACCTGATGCTCGATCGCGTGACCGGAAAGTCCCGCGGTTTCGCGTTCGTCGAGTTCTCGACTCCGGACGAGGCCAATCGCGCTGTGGAAATGTTCCACGGCAAGGATTTGGGCGGCCGTGCGTTGACCGTGAACATCGCCCGTCCCCGTGAAGAGCGTCCCGCTGGTGGCGGTGGCGGCGGCTTCCGTGGTGGTGGCGGTGGTGGCGGCGGCTACCGTGGTGGTGGCGGCGGCGGCGGCGGTGGCGGCTACCGTGGTGGTGGCGGCGGCGGTGGTGGCGGCGGCGGCTGGCGCGGTGATCGCGGCGGCGGCGGCGGCGGCGACCGCGGCGGCTGGCGCGGTGACCGTGGCGGTGGCGATCGCTACTGATCGCGCTGCGGGTTTCATCCGCTCAATCGAATCGGTTTTTCAAAGCCTGCGATCCACTGGATCGCAGGCTTTTTGCTCAATTGCGCCCGGGTCTTGGCTCGTGGTCGCCGTGGTTCGACGGTCCGAGGCTGATCCCAACTGGGGAAGCCCCGATGAATCCGGGCCGCCGGCTTGACGACGACGCTCGGGTGAGAGATCCCTGTTGCCTGCCGTGAGGGCGCCCATCGGTCGATGGCCAGCCCCCAACGAAACCTTTATGGCCGAAGCACCCGAGATACCCGAAGCCAACGACCCGTTCAGCAAACAGGTCGCCATCACCATCGCGCTGCT
Organism: Verrucomicrobiales bacterium; assembly: GCA_027490985.1. Classification (GTDB taxonomy): domain Bacteria; phylum Verrucomicrobiota; class Verrucomicrobiia; order Limisphaerales; family UBA9464; genus SXXZ01. Next base: position 1,981 of record JAIXXC010000255.1, on the reverse strand, counting down.
GGCCGTCGTGCTGGCGGTCATCGAAAACAAGGGCGACAACGCCAAGACCGACGCGATCATCAAGACCAGCGAGGCGGCCAATCGGTGGGGCTATTATCAATCCAAGAGCATCAAGCAGAACCTCTACGAGACCGAATTGGAGATTCTTTCGCACCTGAGGCCTCCGGCTCTGGATTCGGGTGTGGTGGATCCCGAAGCGGCGGTCCGACGTAAGGCCGTCCAGGCCTCGATCGACAAGGCCGCCGCGACCGCCAAGCGCTACGACTCGGAGAAGGGCGACATCAAGAAGGAGGCCGAGCAGTTCGAGGCGGCCGCCGAGGCCAACGGCAAGATCAATGACCGCTGCGACCATGCGGCGCTGTCGCTGCAGATCGCTGTCGTGATCTGCTCGGTGGCCATCCTGTCGCGGTGGAAACTCTTCTGGTACATCGGTATGGGACTCGGGGTGGCCGGCGCCCTGATCGGAATGAGTACCTTCTGGCTTTGAGCCGTTTCCAGACGCTCCGTTTGTGAGCGCTCAAGTCCCTCCCTCTCCGACTCAAAGGATGTTGGCGGCCAGTTCGGCCAGGTCGCTGCGTTCGCCCCGCTGGAGTTCCACGTGGGCGGCCAGGGCCTGCTCCTTGAAACGGCTGATGATGTAGTTGAACCCGTTCGAGGCCACATCGACGTAGGGATTGTCGATCTGGTAGGGATCGCCCGTCAGGACGATCTTGGTGCCGTGGCCCACGCGGGTGAGGATGGTCTTGGCCTCGAGGGGCGTGAGGTTCTGCGATTCGTCCACGATCATGAATTGGTGGGCGATGCTGCGGCCGCGGATGTAGCTCAAGGCCTCCACCACGATGGTGCCACTGCGCAGCATGTCGGCGGCGCGGCGGTGTTCGTGCCCCATGTTCAGGTCGCCCAGCATCTCGAGGGCGTCATGGATCGGCTGCATCCACGGAGAGAGTTTCTCGTCGAGCGATCCCGGAAGGAACCCGAGTTCTTTGCCCATGGTGATGGTGGGGCGAGCGACCACCAGTCGGCGGAATTCCCGGTCGTTGACCGTCCGTTTGAGCCCGGCGGCCAGGGCCAGCAGGGTCTTGCCGGTGCCGGCCTTGCCCATGAGCGTCACCAGCTTCACGCGTTCGTCGAGCAGGGCGTCGAGCGCGAAGTGCTGCTCGCGGTTCTTGGGCTTGATGCCCCACACGTTCTGACAATCCTGCAGCGGGATGAGCTTGGAGCCCGTGGCATCCACCTTGCACAAGACGGTGCGCTTGGCGTTCCCCTCTTCGTAGAGCGTGCAATACTCGTTGGGAAAACGAACCCGACCCGGGGGCAGCGCCACCTCGCCGTTGAACTTGAGCTCGGCGATGGCCGCGGCGGGCATCGTCAACTCGAACATGCCCGTGTACAGGTCCTTCAGGTTGACCTGGTCGGTCTCATAGTCTTCAGCGGCCAGACCGTAGACGTCGGCCTTGAGTCGCAGGTTGATGTCCTTGGTGACCAGGATGGTGGGCCGAGAGCGTTGATGCGTCTGGATGCACAGGGCCTGGGCGAGGATGCGGTTGTCCATGCTCCCGCTGGCCATCACGTCCCGGGCGGGGCCTTCTTTGGGGGCGGACAGGAAGATGATCTGGAGACGTCCGCCATTGGGCAGACTCACGCCCTTGTTGAGGTTGCCTTCGCGTCGGAGGGCATCGAGGCGGCGGGAGACGGTCCGGGCATTCTGCCCCCGTTCGCTCGTCTCGCGCTTGAACTTGTCCACCTCTTCGAGGACCTCGATGGGAATGAGGACGTAGTTGTCCTGGAAGTTCAGGAGGGCGTTCGGATCGTGCAGGAGCACGTTGGTGTCCAGCACGTAGTTCTTGATCCGGGGTTTGCCGGATTCGGTTCCGGTGGAAGCGGCGTTGCCCCGGGATTTGCGGGGGGATTTCGCGAGGCCCTTGGCCTTCGCGCCGATCGGATCCGATGCGCTGTCCAGCACGGGTGTGCTTCATGGGGT
>JAIXXC010000309.1 GCA_027490985.1 Verrucomicrobiales bacterium | reverse complement strand
TATTATTATCGGATCTGGAATCATCCGGATTCGTTGATTTTGGCCGCGGCTCTCGCGGAAGCACATCCCGAACGATTCAAAAGTATCGTTGATGCAACGGGTTCGGATCCTGAGTGGTTGAGTGGAGAGTTGCGGTCTTCCAGACGTGCTGACGACAATCTCGTCAAGATGACCAATGTTCTTCGGGGGCCGTCCAATGAGGTCTTCACCGAAGTGGTGTATTCGTATTCTGGTTCAAGCAACCGGCTATGGAATACGGAGGCGTGGGAGGTGGCTTCTCGGTATCAATTCAACATCCAACTGAAAGGTAATCCTGAGTTCGCTGAGATTTTGTCCATTCTGCAGGAAGAACCGGCTGTCCAACGGTCCAAAAGACTTTATACCGGGGCCTTGTCCGTCATTTTCACCCAGCATGGAGTGACTCAGAGGGTTCGAAGCATCCATGACGTGGTAGATAGACTGAGAAGGCGTCAGGCAAAGCGTTCCTCTACCCACGGTGTCGCTAGGGAGGTGGATCGTATGATTGCCAAGAACCAGATTGATTGGCACAGGAGCAGCATAACGAACAGTTTCGGATCTCTGCGGCAGGCATTTTATGAATTGTACGGCTCGGGCGGGATCCCCGAGGCCACGGTTCAACGACTGATGGCCATTGGAACTCGGGCTGCGGATTGAAGGGGATTCTGGCGTCGCAGCAGGCAGTGTGTGTGGGGTGACCACCGGCCTGGATGGGCATTGCCGACGGCATCGGGGTGGGCGGCGGAGAAATCAAGGTGGATTCGTTGTCCGGCAGTGCTCGGCCATTCAGGGGCTCCGGTGTTTTGGTCGTGGGGTGGGACCCCGTGCGTTCGGGGGGGGCGAGCTTCTTGGCGGCGGGTCGGCTTGATCAGCCCTTCCGGTTGGGCGTGACTCGGGTCAGGGTTTAGGGGAGTTTTTCAGGATTATCCACTTCCCGATGCCATCGCCCTCATCGGTGCGTTCGCCCGCCTTGTTTTCCACAATTCCTTCATGAAGCCGATCTCGATATTCGATGCGTTTGCCGTGGGTGGCCGTGCCGTGACCTTGGGCCTGACCCTGTTTGCCCTGGCAGGGACGGTACCCGCCGCCTGGGCCCAGACGGCGTCGATCCATCATTCACCGGCCTTGCGGGAGGCGGCGCCGCAGAAGGCGGGGGTGTCGTCCGAGCGGTTGGCGCGGATCGATGCCATTTGCGAGCAAGCCATTCGAGAGGGGCGCATTCCGGGGGCGGTGGCTCTGGTGGCCCGCAATGGCAAGGTGGTCTACCACAAGGCCTTTGGCATGGCCGACAACGCGGCTGGTCGGTCGCTCAAGCGCGACGACATCTTCCGCATCGCCTCGCAAACCAAGGCCATCACCTCGACCGCGGTGATGATGCTCTGGGAGGAGGGCCGGTTCCGCCTCGATGATCCGGTGTCGAACTGGATCCCGGAATTCAAGAAGCCCCAGGTGCTCAAGACCTACAACGAGGCCGACGGCACCTGGACCGGTGAACCGGCCAAGCGTGAGATCACCATTCGCGATCTGCTCACCCACACCTCGGGCCTCGGGTATGGCGTCATCGACGGCGACGCCCGCTTCAAGAAGCTCTACGCCAAGGCCGGGGTGGTGGACCTCTTCACCACCGAGCCCGTGACCATTCGCGAGAGCGTCCTGCGGCTGGCCAAGATGCCGTTGCACCATCATCCGGGAGAAAAGTTCACCTACAGCGAGGGGCTCGATGTGCTGGGCTATTTCATCGAGGTGGTCTCGGGCATGCCGTTCGATGTGTTCCTGCAAAAGCGTCTCTTCGGGCCGTTGGGCATGAAGGACACGGGCTTCTACTTGCCGCCTGAGAAGGCCGGGCGACTCGTGGCCGTCCAGAAACCCGAGGGCGGGAAGTGGGTGCGCTATCCGGTGACCTTCTACGATCCGAACTATCCGATCACGGGAGCCAAGTCGTTCTTCTCGGGCGGCGCGGGCCTGTGCAGTACGGCGCTCGACTACGCGACCTTCCTGCAGATGTGCCTCAATGGCGGCGAGTTGGGCGGAAAGCGGATTCTCAGTCGCACGACCATCGACCTGATGATGCGCGAGCAAGTCGCCAAGAACCTCTTCGGCGGCGGCGACAAGCACTACGGGTTGGCCTTCGGGGTGGTCACCGAACAGGGACAGGCTCGTGGGGGCGAGGGCAGCGCCGGCACCTTCGACTGGGGCGGGTATTTCAACACCCAATACTTCGCCGATCCCAAAGAGCAGATCCTCGGCGTGATCATGAAGCAGACGGTGGGCGGCGACGACAACACCGGTTGGAAGTTCCGCCAACTCGTCGGGCAGACCATCGATGACTGAGGTGCATGGGCCGCGGTTCGGAAGTCGGCCCACGAGCCGGATTTCCGCTTGGGTCGTGGGCCGGGCGATGGGGTTGGTGCGATGGCAGGCGATCGTCGTGGGTGTCCTATTCTGCGGAATCGCACCGCTACGGGCCGGATCCACGGAGGCCGTGTTGGAGGACTTCGGTTGGGCTCCCGACGCGGCAGGGCCACCACGGATACTGGTCTCGATGACCACGACGGGTGAGGCCTCGACGAATGCGCCCCTGCGGCCAGCGTTTCGGGCGGTCCCGGGGCGGTCGGGGCAGGCTGGCCGAACGCCGCCGCTGGGGCTGGTTCCGCTGTTCTCCGTCGAGACCCAGGGTCGTACCGAGCTGCGCCGACTGCCGGCCCGGGGTCAGGAGAGTTTCAGCGATCCGGTGTTCTTCGCGTGGCCGCCGCGTTCGGAGTCCGAGGCTGGTCAGGTCGCCGGACGCTGGGAAGCCCTGGCGATCCGCGAGGACCGTTCGCGCCATCGGTTCGCCCTCGAATTGGCCGTCGCGGCGGACCGCGTGTCAGCCCGGTTCGATCCGGACACCGATTACCGGTTCGCCCATCTGACGGAAGGGCGTTGGCACAATCGACGTCTCGATCTCCGGGTGGAATACCTCAACGACCGGTACCGTTTGTCGGTCGAACGTCGGAAGGATCGATGGATCGGCACCTGGCGGCTCGACGACGACTCCGCCTCCGGCCCGCTGGAACTGTGGCGGGAGACCCCGGCGACCACGGCACCACCCCGCCGCGACATGGTCGCCCTCCACGAATGCCGCACGGCGGACAGCCCGGAACGGATTTACCGCTTGGCCGACGATCCCCTGCCTCCGGGCTGGAGTCGGGTGTCTCCGCCGCTATGCGAGGTGTGGAGGCCGGCGGCCCGGCCCGGCCGACGCCCCGAGGGTTCCAGGAGTTCTGGGAGTTTTGGCAAGCGTTGAGCGGGCGAGGCTCGTCCGGGCGTCGTGTCACTCCACGATCAGTTCTCCGCGCATCAGTCGCCAGTGGCCGGGGAAGGTGCAGAGGAACGGATAGCGGCCCGGAGTCTTCGGCGCCGTGAAGGTCAATTCGGCACGGCCCTTGGGGTTTACCAAGGGCGTGGCCTGGAGCACCTTGGGCGACACCGGCAGGTAGCCCTTCGCCATACCCTGCGGGTCGGCGGCCATGCGGTCGGCGAGGGCTCCCACCTCATCGGCGGCACCGGAGTCCACGAGCACGAGGTTGTGGGGCATCAGGTCGGGGTTTTCGAAGACCAGTCGAACCGGGGCACCAGCGGCCACCCGCAATTCCTTGGGCACGAACCGGAGGCCGGCCGCCGCTTGAATCCGCAGGGTGTTTCCCGGGCCGTTGTCCGATGACTCCCAGGCCGTGGCCAAGCGCCCCAGGCCCGCGGCGTCCTCGGCCATGCGGGTTCGGGGCAGGGGAGCCCCGAGCGGATCGTAGAGGAAGACGCCTGGAGTCCGGCCGCCCAGGTTGCGGAAGAACACCTCGATGAGGTTGACGCCCGGCTGCAGCTCCAGTTGGACCTGCTGTTCGCTGCTCCACTGCGAATCGTGCGAGAGCAGTTGCACGCCGTTGACCGTGATGTCGAGGAAGCCGTGCTTCACCGACAGGGTCGCCGGTTGGGCGATCTCGCTCTGGACGAATGTCCGATAGAGTCCGGCCCCGGTCCGGGCGGTGTCGCCCGAGTTCGCGTCCCAAGCCCGCGGTGCGGCATTGCCCTGAGCTCCCAACCACTGCCAGTGGCGCAGTCGGGTGCCCGGGGCGATCTCCAGCACGGGCACGCTGCGACCCCGGGCCGGTTGGGTGCCGTGCCGGAGGTCGGCCACCATGCGCTTCACGTCGGCATGGGTGTCGGGGACGGCGTAGAGGGCGCGCTCGACCTCGGGGCTCTTCGGGCGCAGATGGGCCACCGCGTCCACCGCCTCCATCTGGACCCGCGGGTGCGGATCGGCGCCTGCGGTGTGCAACACGTCGGTCACGCCCGTGAGGCGGTCGGCCTGGTAGCGGGTGAGTCGCACGGCGGCCGCGCGATGCAGGGGCGAACGGGACATGCGCAACTGATCCAGCCATGTGGGCCGCACTTCGCCGAAGCTCTCGGCCACGAACAGCGCCTCGAGCAAGGCCTGATCGTCGTCCCGGTGGTGTTCGACCCAGCGGTCCAATGCCTTCAGGCCCGCGG
>JAIXXC010000187.1 GCA_027490985.1 Verrucomicrobiales bacterium | reverse complement strand
TGGTGATGGTACGGGGTGAAATGGATGCCGTAGGCCTGTTTGAGCGACTCGGCATTCATGACCTCTTCCGGGGCCCCCTCGCAGCAGATGACGCCGTTGAGCGCATACACCCGGCTGGCGTGCCGATAGACCATGGACAGGTCGTGCGACACCAGGACGACGGTGAGACCCCGACGTTGGTGGACCTGGGCGATCAACTCGTAGAAATCGGCCTCACCCGGGGTGTCCACACCGGCGGTCGGCTCGTCGAGCAGGAGCAGCTCGGGTTCGTTGAGCAGACTCGAGCAGATCAGGACGCGCTGCAGCTGCCCGCCGCTGAGTCCGGCCACCGGACGATCGAGCAGGCGCATGACGTCCATCTCGGCCACGGCCTCGTGCAACTGGGCGTCGATCTGGCGCGAGGGTCGCCAGAACCACCGCGCGGTGACCGGGCGGCGGATCGCCAGGAACTCACGCACCGTCAGCATGAAGCTGGGATCGAGCTGGAGCCGCTGGGGCACATAGCCGATGCGCCGCAGGAGGGCCGGACCCGGCGGGCCTTGCTGCAGCAGCCGGACCGAGCCCGAGTCGGGCCGTTGGAGACCCAGCAGGCAGCGCAGCAGGGTGGTCTTGCCCGAACCGTTCGGACCGATCAGAGCGACCATCCGACCGGATTCGATGCGCAGGTTGACGCCCCGGAGGACCGGGTTCTCACCCAGTCGGACATGCAGGTCGCGAACCTCGACGGCGGCCGGCTTGGGTGATCGGAAAGCGATGTCCATCGGCCTCAGCGCAGGGCCGCTTCCAAGGTGCGCAGGTTCTTGCGCATCCCCTCGACATAGAAGGTCTTGGAGGCGGTGCCGGTTTCGAGCACGTCCAGCTCGGCGACACCGACCTGCAGATCGTCGGCCAGTCGCTTGAGCAGGCGGGGATGGAACTGGGGTTCCGAGAAGATCACCCGGACCCCCTGAGCCCGGATGGCCCGGGACAGTCGGGCGAGGTATTTCGGAGACGGATCCACGCTGGGAACCTCTTCGACCACGCCCACGAGTTTCAGGTCGTACCGCTGGCAGAAATAGGGAAATGCATCGTGGAAGGTGACCACCTTGCGCTGGGTGAGTGCTTTGAGCGACGAGCGGATCTCACCGTCGAGCTGGTCGAGTTCGCGCAGATAGGCCTCTCCGCGGCGGGTGTATCCGTCGGCGTGGGCCGGATCGGCCTGACACAGAGCCGTGATGATGTTGGAGACACAATGCTGGGCGAAGACCGGATCGAGCCAGACGTGGGGATTGCCGTCTTCGCCGGCGTGATCGTGACCGTGATCATGATCGTGATCCTCCTTGGCCGGTGCCTTCCGCGACCCTTTGGAGTCGTCCATGGCCAGTGGAGTCAGGTGATGGATGAGTCGATCCTCAAGACCCCGGGTGACGGTGACCACCTGCCGGGAGGGCTTCGAGGCACCCTGACCGACGGCCCGGGTGAGCCAGGTGTCCACGCCCAGTCCATTCATGAGCACCACATCGGCCGCGGCCAGTTTGCGCAGATCCGATGGGCGGAATTGGAAGTCGTGCGGACCGACGTTGGGTGGGAGCAGGCTTTCGACCGTGGCGGCATCGCCCGCCACGTTGGCCGCCCACGCATTGAGGGTGGGCAAGGTGGCCAGAATCCGGACCTCGGCGTGGGCCTGCAAGGCGCACAGCAGGCCGATGAGCCAGGCCGTCAGGGAGGATCGGGGGCCATTCACGGTCGGGAGGATAGAAAGAGCCCCCATGGATTGCAAACCGCTTGCATCCTCTGGCGGCAACAAAAAACCCACCGGCGAACCGGCGGGTTTCTGATCACGGACGATGGAAACTCACTTCATCAGCAGCATCTGCCGGGCGCGCTTGATCGCCAGGCTGAGCTTCCGCTGGAAGGGAGCCGGCAGGCCGGTGTACTTCCGGGGCAGAACCCGTCCGTTGTCGGTCACGTACTGCTTGAGCAGGGCGACGTTCTTGTAGTCGATGGCGTCGATGGTGAACTCGACCTTGGGCTTCGGACGCGGGGTCCGGGCGGCGGTCGATCGGCGCTTCTTCTTTTCCTCGAGCTTGGTCTTGCGGGGCATGGCTTACTTGATTTCGCGGTGCAGGGTATGACGGCGAAGGAAGGGATTGAACTTCTTCTTTTCAACCTTGTCGGTCTGCAGCTTCTTGTTTCGGGTCGTCTGGTAGCGGGAGACGGGCTTACCCTCCTTCTTCGCTTCCGTACACTCAATGGTCACAATCTCACGCGGCATAAATCAGTTTTCCTTTTCCTTGCTGGGTTTCTCCTCGACGTCGCTGTCGTCGTCTTCGACATCCACCGAGGCACCGGCCTCGACGGAGCCCAGCGAACCGAGGCGGTTGCGCTGACGCAGAACGCCTTCTTTCTCGAGCTGGGCCTGGGATTCGACCGTGAAACGGGTCCACGGAATCGCTTCCAGACGGGCCTTCGGAATGACCTTTTGAGTCAGTTCGCAGACGCCGTAGGTGCCTTTCTCGATGCGTTTGAGGGCTTCCTCGATCTCGTACACGGCATCCTGATCCGAAGACAGGAGGCTGAGTGCGAAGTCGCGGTCGAAATTGTCGGTGCCCGAGTCGCCCATGTGGAGGCTGTAGCTCTCCATCTCGGCCTGGGACTCCTTGGCCAACCCGCTCATCTGGCCCCGGAGGCGCTCATGCAGGTCGAGCAGGTTCTGGTAGAACTTCTGCCACTCCGGTTTGACACGGGAGATGGGCATCCAGCTTTGGGTCTCGGGTGCCTGTGCCTTGCCGCCGGACTTGGCCAGCGGCCGACCGAGGATGGCTGCAGCACTGGCCGCGCCTACCTTGTGGTGGGCCGCTTTCTTGATCGGAGCGGGTGCCGGTTTTTTCGCCATGGCGTTCTTTCCCTGTTGTCTTGCTGAAGGCACCCGTCCACCGCGGACGACTCATCCGCCGAGTGCCTGTACCCACGACTCATTTTGAATCGAGGGCCGTGGAAATTAGCAATTGATAGGCAGAACGCCACCAAAATCTTCGTGTCGCTCGGGTGCCCGAACTCCAGGACGCTCGGATCGGGGTCTCCGACCGACCGGTTCTCAGGGTCGGGTCCGAAGGGCCACGGGGCCGATCGCGCCCCGAAGAACCGGTGGTGGGAACGCTGCTTGGCCTTGCTTCGGCGGAGGGCTTGCGCACACTCCGCGCCGCCTTGGTGATCCCGGGGTTCTCTCCAACAGAGTCTAATGAACGCGATTCTCGCCCTCGAAGACGGTTCGGTGTTCCGCGGCCACGGATTTGGTGCACAGGCCTCGGCGGCCGGTGAGGTGTGCTTCAATACCTCGATGACCGGCTATCAGGAGATCCTGACCGATCCGTCCTACAAGGGTCAGATCGTGACGATGACCTACCCGATGATCGGGAACACGGGCATCAATCGTCAGGACATGGAGTCGTGGAAGGCCCATTGCGCGGGTTTCGTGATCCGCGAACTCAGCCCGTTGGTCAGCAACTGGCGGGCAGACTTGTCGCTGGCGGCCTATCTCGAAGAGAACGGCATCCCCGGAGTCCAGGGCATCGACACCCGCGCTCTCACCAAGAAGTTGCGGGTTCGCGGGGCGATGGCCGGGTTCCTGACGACGGAACCGCTGACCGATGCCGAGGCCGTCGCCCGGGCGCGCCAGTGGGGTTCCATGGAGGGCCGCAACTATGTGGTCGAGGTGACCCATCGGCAGAGTTTCCTGTGGGATGAAAAGGACCAGGACTCGGCGGATTTCGCGGTGACCCAGCAGCACTCGCCGGCCGATCCGCGTCAGGTGCGCCTGCCGTTGCCGGCGGCCGACATCCCGATCGTGGCCTACGATTTCGGCATCAAGTACAACATCCTGCGGCGCCTGCGGCAGCGGGGATTCCGCATCCGCGTGGTTCCTGCGGGTACTTCGGCCGAAGAGGTGTTGTCCTACAAGCCGGCCGGGATCTTCCTCAGCAACGGTCCGGGCGATCCCGGCACGTTGGGCGGGATCGTCCGCGAAGTGAAGACGCTGGTGGACACCGGCATCCCGACCTTCGGCATTTGTCTGGGCCATCAGATCCTGGGTCAGGCTCTGGGCGGCAAGACCTTCAAGCTGAAGTTCGGTCACCGCGGCGGCAATCAGCCGGTGAAGGATCTCGAAACCGGGCGGGTGGAGATCACCTCGCAGAACCACGGTTTCGCGGTCGACCCGGCGTCGCTGCCGTCGGATGTGGCGGTCAATCGCATCAACCTGAACGACCAGACCGTCGAGGGGTTGCGCCACAAGACCAAGCCCGTGTTCTGCGTGCAGTACCATCCCGAGGCCGCTCCCGGTCCGCACGATTCGTCGGTGCTCTTCGACGAGTTCCGCGCGCTCGTGGCGAAGCGGGGTTGAACATCTCGGCGCTGTGCCCTCGGCCGGAGCTCGTCTCAGCGGGGCCCGGTTTCCGGCGTTTCGAGGGTGATCAGCAGGGCGTTGCCCATGGGGCGTTCCGATCCCTCGCACGGGGTGTTCATCACCTGGCCTCGGGCCCACAGGGTCGATGAGCCGCCGCCATCGAGATTCAGCGCTTCGGTACACCCGAGCCGGGCCATGTGGTCGGCCAGTTCGCCCAGCGTCATGCCCACCGAGATCCGAGGTTGCCGGCCATCGACCTGCACCAGGAACAGGAACCGGTCGTTCCATCCGACGGCCGAGCGCGGGTGCCGTGCGTCGGAGGTCTGGAATCCGGTGGGCTGACCCTCTTTGAGCAGGGCCGGTCCGCCACCCAAGGCCATGGGAACACCACGCAGGTCGGGTTGCGTGGCGGTGGACAGCGTCCAGAGAGCTCCGGGCTCCAGTGCGCCACGGCCCGGATCCAGAGTCTCGGGAAGCGAGAGGACCACCCCGTTGGTGGGGATGGGCGTGTGGCCGCCCCGGTGAAGGCCCCGGAGTCGGAAGGAGGAACGCAGGCCGGGTCGGATGGGCAGGCCGGTTCCGGGTTCGGCGGTGAACAGGCAGTCGGTGCCGCTGGCCGAGGGCGTGCGCGGGCCGAAGGCCGATGTGTAGAACACCGGTCGTTCCTGGCGTTCTTCGTTGAGTCCGACCGCCAGGGTGGTGCCGTCCGGGGTGATCATCGACATGAGCGACACCACCGGGCCGAGGTGAAGCGACCGGTCGG
>JAIXXC010000314.1 GCA_027490985.1 Verrucomicrobiales bacterium | reverse complement strand
CCATCACCACCAACTGCTCCAACAACTACGGGCCGTACCACTTCCCGGAGAAGCTCATCCCCCTGATGATCCTCAACGCCCTTGAGGGCAAGCCTCTGCCGGTGTACGGCGATGGCCGACAAATCCGGGATTGGCTCTATGTCGAAGACCACGCCACGGCCATCTGGCTGGCGCTGAACCATGGCCGCGAGGGCGAGACCTACAATGTCGGCGGGCTCAACGAGCGCGCCAACATCGAGATCGTGACGCGCATCTGCTCCCTCCTCGACCATAAGTCGCCGCGGGCCGACGGTCTTTCCTACGCCTTGCAGATCACCCACGTCGCCGACCGACCGGGTCACGACCGCCGCTACGCGATCGACAGCACCAAGATCCGGCGCGAACTCGGCTGGTCGCCGAAGGAGAATTTCGACACCGGCATCGAGAAGACCGTCGATTGGTACCTCGCCCATCGGGATTGGGCCGCCGAGATCACCGCCCGGAGATACGCCCGCGAGCGCCTTGGAACCGGCGCCTGAGCCTTTCCTATCGTCCTTCCACCCCTTCCCCGCAACGACACGACCATGAAACGCAAAGGCATTGTTCTCGCCGGTGGCTCTGGCACCCGATTGTTCCCCCTGACCATCGCCGTTTCGAAGCAGTTGATGCCGGTCTATGACAAGCCGATGGTCTACTATCCGCTGTCGGTCCTCATGCTCGCCGGGATCCGGGACATCCTGATCATCTCCACACCGACCGATCTGCCGCTGTTCCGCCGTCTGCTGGGCGACGGCTCCCACTTCGGTGTGTCGCTGACCTATGCGGAGCAGCCCAGTCCCGACGGCTTGGCCCAGGCGTTCCACATCGCGGACGACGCCGGTTTCCTGAAGAACGAACCCGCCGCCCTGGTGCTGGGCGACAACCTCTTCTACGGGCACGGACTGGCCCGATCCCTGGAGCACGCCAGCCAACGCGGCAGCGGGGCCACGGTGTTCGGTTACCACGTCGCCGATCCGAGGAGCTACGGCGTGGTTGAATTCGATGGGGACGGCAGGGTGGTCTCCCTCGAGGAGAAGCCGGCGGTTCCCAAATCCAACTACGCCATTCCCGGCATCTATTTCTACGACGCGGACGTCGTTCGGCTGTCGCGAAGCCTGAAACCCTCCGGGCGCGGCGAACTCGAGATCACCGATCTCAATCGACTGTATCTCGAGCGTGGAGACCTCCATGTCGAACTCCTGGGCCGGGGCACCGCCTGGCTCGACACCGGCACGCACGATTCCCTGCTCGAGGCCGGGCAGTTCGTGTCCGTCATCGAGAACCGCCAGGGCCTGAAAATCGCGTGCCTCGAGGAGATCGCTTTCCGGCAAGGCTGGCTCGACCGCACGAGCCTCGAGGCCTCGATCGCGCGACTCGGAAAATCGAGTTACGGCGCGTATCTCAAGAAGTTCCTGTCGGAGCACTGACAGGCGCCGGGCCACCCGCCAGGCGATCCATCCCCAAAGCCGACCCCAAAGCCGCCCGAGACCGGGCCTCGCCGCGGGCTTCCGGGCAATCCGGAAGCCTTCGGACGATCAGCGGGGGGAGATCTTGGGCATGCCCATCCGGCGAATCCGCTGAAGTTCATCCCATCGCTGCGGACGCAGGGTCAGGAAACGCCGGAGGATCTCGAACTCTCCCCGACGCCGGGTGGACCCGATACGACGGCGTTCCGCGCGCCAATGGTCTCGGAGACGCCAGGCGTCGGCGAGCGCCGCGAGATAACCACGACGGAAGACCGTCCAACTCCGCGACAGCGCCCCGGCCACCATCCCCTCGGCCAGGATGAGGCCCACCTGGAGAGCCGCCAGGCACGACAACCCCGGCCCACCGGACTTGAGCAATGCCAGCAGCGAGTTGCGATTCGAGTAGAAGCGTGTGCTGATGCTGGTGCGGATCTCCTGCAAGGTGCCGCCGCCGGCGGGATTCACATTGGCGGCGCCGCGATGGTGCAGTCGCGCACCCGGCAATCCCACCGCGCGGCCGCCCGACACCCACAGGCGGAGTCCGAGATCGAGTTCGTCGGCGTACATGAAGAACACCGGGTCGAACCCGCCAAGCGCACGAAAGACCTCCGCGCGGATGAGCAGAGCGCATCCATTCGGGGCGAGGATCTCCACCGGCCCCTCCGCGGAGGGAAGCGAGGAGAAATGGCTTCCCCAACCGAACGGATCCAAGCCGCGGATGCCGAGGCTCTGGAAGGTGTCATCGGCATAGTCCATCACGAGGGGCATCGCCGCTTCGGCCCCGGAGGCTTCGGCTCCCTGCAGGAGCTTCGCCAGGCAGTCGGGCTCCAGCCAGGTGTCGTTGTTGAGGAACAGCAACCACTCCCCCACCGCCGTGGCCGCAGGGCGATTGTTGCCCTCGCAGAACCCCAGGTTTCCGCCGTTGTCTATGAAACAGCCCCCGGGGAAATCGTCCATCAACCGACGTGCCTGGAGGTCGGATCCGTCGGTGGACCGATTGTCGGCCAGAAGCAGTTCGAAGCGCCCCAGGATGGTCTGTCCGCGGAGCGAATCCACGCAACGATCCAACCAGCGCGCTCCGTTGTAGTTCAGAACGATGATGCTCAGGCGTGGCTTGCAGGCGTTCAACGTCGTCACCCTACCGGATCCCAGGCCTCCATCAAAGCCCAAGCGGCGCATCGGTGGCCGCCCCGAGGCCGGCCTGCCGCGGGACTCTTTGCTCGCCCCCGGGACGGCTCGGGGGAGGTGGGGAGGTTGTTGCCAACGCCAGTCCGAGGATGCGCCCGGTTCCTCAGCGGCCCAACACCTCGGCCACGGGCGGAGCCGACCGAGGGTTGGCCCCATGGAAGTCTTCGCCCAAGAGCGCCGCGACCGTGGCGGCCACCTGGGATTGCCGGACCATGGCGATGTCGTGGCGTTCGCCGAGGGCCCGGGTATCCGGGCCGATCACGGCCATCCACAGGTAGGCCGAATCGGTGATCTCACGACCATGGTTCTTCCAGGCCACCGGAGCCGGCCCACGGCCATGGTCGGCGGTGATCACCAGGCTGGTCTTGTCGCGGTACTGCGGCAGGGATTGGACCCGCTTCCACAGATCGCCCAGAAACCGATCGAATGCATGGGCCGAACGCAGGTAACGCTCGTAGTGTCCCTCGTGAGCCCAGTCATCGGTCTCGCCGTAGGACACGTACAGGGCACGCGGCTTGATCGTGCCGATCGCATGGAACGCCCCATAGCGCACGAAGGTGTCGAGCAACACCCCCGACCAGAGGGTCTTGCTGTGTTCGACCATCTCATCGAGAGCCGGAGGCACCGCCATCCGACGGGTTCCCGGGGGCACGTCGAACCCGCTCCAGATCGGGAAGCGGGCGCGCGGTCCATTCAGGATCCACGGAAGCACATCCCAATTGACCACCGCGGCCACCTTGCCCCGATACCCCGGCCGGGTATTGAGCCACTCGAAGACGTTGGTGTTGGCATTGAGGAACTTGTCGTTGCTGTCGATCTTCGGATCGGCGATGCCGGTCAGGAACTCGTTGTAGCCGGGATAGGAGAAGTTGCGTCCGTTGGTCACCCGCACCTCGGAACCCTGTTTCCGATTGCCCAGCAATTGTCCCTCGCGCGCCACGGTGCCCCACAGGAAGGGGAAAAGGACTTCGCGACTCTGTCGGGGGTCGGGCCTCCAGAACTCGGCCTTGAGTTCGTTGGTCTTGCCGACCTGACCATACTGCTTGGAGATGAGGATTTCTTCGGCCCCATGGAATACCTCTTCCTGCCGCAGACCATCGGTGGTCACAAGGATCACATTGCGGGTCCGGTTGCGGGCCTGGGCCGGGAGCAGCAACCCGATCAGGCTCAAGACGCACCAACCCAGGCGCAGGCGGCGACAGCGATCGGAGGCGGTTCGGAGTGTGGCCATGGCAGTCATGAGGCTTTGAAGCGTGGGCACTCCATCAGAGCCGGTCAACGGCCCGCCGGGCGCTGGGATCTCAATGGCCCGGGGGGCCAGCCCTGAAATCGGCACATCTTTGTTTTCGCTTTGGCGCCAACGGAAGTGGGCCATACTGTGGGCGAAATCACCACGATTCCATGGGCTTACGAATTCCGACTCTGACAGGCGTCCGCTGGGGATGGATGGGGCTATCGATCCCGGGGTTGGTCGTGTCGCTCGGGCTCAGCGCGGCCGAACCCAGCCTGGAGTTCAATCGGGATATCCGCCGGATTCTTTCCGACAATTGCTTCCAGTGCCACGGGCCCGATGCCGGTGGCGGCAAGGGCGGCAAGAAGGCCCTTCGACTGGACCTCGCCGAAGCCGCCTACGCCGAGAAGGGTGGACGCCCCGCCATCAAGCCCGGTCACCCCGACGAAAGCGAATTGGTCCGGCGCATCACCTCGACGGATCCCGACGATCGGATGCCTCCGCCCGATTCGGGCAAGACCCTCAGCGCCGCCGACCGGGCCACGCTCCAGGAATGGATCCGGCAGGGCGCCCGATACGCCCGCCACTGGGCGTATGTGGCCCCGAAGCGTCCCGCGCTGCCGACCGTCGAAACCCGGGGTTGGGCTCGCAATCCCATCGATCAATTCATTCTGGCCCGCCTCGAACGCGAGGGACTCAAGACCAACCCCGAGGCCGACCTCGAGGCCCTGGAACGACGGGCCAGCCTCGACCTGACAGGCCTGCCCCCGGCCGCCCGCCCGAACACTCCGGAAAATCGGGGCGACTATGAGCAGACCATCGACGCGCTGCTCGCCTCGCGCGCCTATGGAGAGCATTGGGCTCGCCTGTGGCTCGATCTGGCCCGCTACGCCGATTCCAGCGGCTATGCCGACGATCCCGCACGAACCATCTGGGCCTACCGCGATTACGTGATCCGGTCGTTCAATGCGAACAAGCCCTTCGATGTGTTCACCCTCGAGCAACTCGCCGGAGACCTGTTGCCCGATCCCACCGAGGATCAGCGGATCGCGACGGCCTTCCATCGCAACACGATGACCAACAACGAGGGGGGCACCAGTGACGAGGAGTTCCGCAATGTCGCGCTGGTCGATCGCGTCAACACCACGATGGCCGTCTGGATGGGCACCACCATGGCCTGCGCCCAGTGCCACAACCACAAGTACGACCCGCTCAGTCAGGAGGATTATTTCCGGTTGTTCGCCATCCTGAACAACACCGCCGACGCCGACCGCGGCGATGAAAGCCCGGTGATGCCGCTCTTCAGCGATGCGCAGAAGCGGTCCAAGGCCGAGACCGAAGCCGAGATCAGTCGGATCGAGGGCATCCTCTCGAAGAGCACCCCCGAACTCACCCGGGATCAGGCGGTCTGGGAGTCCCGGGTTTCGAAGCCTCTCCCGTGGCAGACGCTGACCCCGGTCAAGGTCACGTCCCGCGCAGGCGCCCCGATCCGTCGCGACGACGACGGCCGGGTCCACGTCGGCCGGGCGGGCAAGACCGATTCCTATGCGGTCGAACTGTCCTCCCACGAAGCCCGGCCGGTGGAGGCTCTCCGCCTCGAGGTCTTCCCGGAGGGAGGCACGCCCGAGGGACGGGTGGGCCATGCCGAGGGAGGATTCGTGCTCAGCCGGATCCACGCACGGATCGTCCCTGAGAACGCGGCCGTGCCCAAGGCCCGTCATGTGCGCATCGAGCTTCCGGGCAAGGAGCGCATCCTGTCGCTGGCCGAAGTGCAGGTCTTCCAGGGCGACAAGAACGTGGCGCCCGCGGGCGAAGCCCGGCAGAGCAGCACCGCCTTCGACGGTCCCGCCCGCCTGGCCATCGACGGCAACACCAATGGCGATTTCAACGGGGCCCGTTCCACGACGCACACCGAGAATTCCGCCAACCCCTGGTGGGAGGTGGACCTGAAGAATCGGGTGTCCATCGACCGGATCACGATCTGGAACCGCACCGATGGAGCCCAGGAGCGCCTGAGCGGCTTCCGCGTGGTGTTGCTCGACGAGAATCGGACTCCGGTCTGGGATCAGGTGGTGGCCGAACAGCCCAAGCCCAACCGCGAACTGCGCCCCGACGCATCGCGGTCGGTGGAGTTCCGCATCGCGGCGGCCGATTTCGAGGCCCAGGGATACGAAGCGGCGCAGGTGATCAGCCCGGCGGATCCGGCCAAAAAGGGCTGGTCGGTCACCCCTCGGGTATCCGAGCCGCATCGGCTGATGCTGGTGCCCAAAGTCCCTTTCTCGGTGGGGCCCGGCTCCAATCTGGTGATCACGCTCGATCACCAATCCCCCCAAGACTACGCCACCGTGGCGACGTTCCGCGTGTCTCAGACCTCCGATCCGCGCGCGGCGGAGCTCATCCAGACTCCGGCTCCGGTGTTGGCGGCCTTGTCTCGCCCGGCTTCCCAGCGGACGCCCACCGAACAGGCCACAGTCACCCGTCACCACCTGGCCGTGGCCGAGCGCCTGCAGCCCCAGCGCGACCAACTCGCTGAACTGCGCCGCAAGCTGACCGACCTCAAGCCCTACACCACGGTGCCGGTGTTGCGGGAACTGGCCGGCCAGGATCGACGCAAAACGCTCCTCCAGCTCCGAGGCAACTACCTGAATCTGGGCCCGGAGGTCCACGAAGGGCTGCCAGCGGCCTTGGGGCTCGAGTCGTCGAACCCACGGCCCGACCGTCTCGAGCTGGCGCGGTGGTTGGTCGATCCCCGCAATCCCCTCACCGCACGGGTCGTGGCCAACCGCCTCTGGGAGTCGGTCTTCGGCATCGGGTTGGTTCGGACGAGCGAAGAATTCGGCTCGCAAGGAGAGCCCCCGACCCATCCCGAGCTGCTCGACTGGCTGGCCGTCGAATTGGTCGACAGCGGCTGGGACCTGAAACACCTGCTGCGCCTGATGGTCACCTCGGCCACCTACCGCCAATCCTCACGGGTGACGCCCGAGCACCTGGCCCGCGACCCGGAAAACCAACTGCTGGCCCGGGGCCCCCGATTCCGCCTCTCCGCCGAGATGATCCGCGATCAGGCGATGGCCGTGAGCGGTCTGCTCAGCCCGCGGATGCATGGTCCGCCGGTGAAGCCGCCCCAACCGAAACTCGGACTCAGCGCGGCCTTCGGCAGCGGCACGGACTGGGAGACGAGCAGCGGTGAAGACCGCTTCCGCCGGGCCCTGTACACCACCTGGCGACGGTCGAACCCCTACCCGTCGATGGCCACCTTCGACGCCCCGAACCGCGAAGTCTGTCAGGTGCGCCGCGAACGCTCCAACACGCCGTTGCAGGCCCTCGTGACCTTGAACGACCCCGTGTACATCGAGGCGGCCCAGTCGTTGGGGCGCCAGATGGCGCTGACCCGCGGCCCGGTGGGCGACCAGCTGCAGGCCGGATTCCGGCGCTGTCTGCATCGCGCGGCTTCGACCGAAGAACTGACCTCGCTGACCACGCTGCTGGAACGCAGCCGCCAACGGTTCCAAGCCGACGCCACCCAGGCCCAGCGTCTGGCCACCGAACCCATCGGCGATCTTCCCGCTGGCCTCGATGCGGCCGAGGCCGCCGCATGGACCTCGGTGGCCAACGTGTTGCTCAACCTCGACGAGTTCCTCATGAAACGGTGAGGCCGATCCGAACCCAGCCCCCCCATGAACCCACAGATCGAAGCTCTCCAATCCCTCACCCGGCGACACTTCCTCGGCCGCAGCGCCCACGGGCTCGGGGCCATCGCCTTGGGATCCCTGCTCAAGGGCAGCCTGCCCGCCGCCGCCGCCGCGGCGGCGACCCCGCCGATTCTGGCGGCCCATAGCCCGCGGTTTCCGGGGAAGGCCAAGCGGGTGATCTACCTGCACCTCACCGGGTCGCCGCCACATCTCGATCTGTTCGACTACAAGCCCGAACTGGTGAAGCGCAACGGGCAGGACTGCCCCGACGCCTTCCTCAAGGGCAAGCGCTTCGCCTTCACCTCGGGCACGCCCAAGCTCCTGGGCACCCCGCGCACCTTCACCCAGCACGGTCAGGGAGGCGTCTGGCTCTCCGACGCCCTGCCCCACCTGCAGACGGTGGCCGATGAGTTGTGCGTCATCCGCTCGATGACCACCGACCAGTTCAACCACGCGCCGGCCGAACTGCTCGTGTACACGGGGTCTCCTCGGCCGGGTCGCCCGTCCATCGGAGCCTGGGTCACCTATGGTCTGGGCACCGAGAACCAGAACCTGCCCGGATTCGTGGTGCTCATCTCCAGCGGTGTGCAGCCCAATGGCGGCAAGAACTCCTTCGGCAACGGCTTCCTGCCCTCGGTCTACCAAGGGGTTCAGTGCCGATCCAAGGGCGACCCGGTGTTGTACGCCTCGGACCCCGCCGGCATGGATCGCAACCTGCGACGCATGGGCCTGGACACGCTGCGCGAACTCAACGAGCTGCAGTCGCAGGAGTTGGGGCATCCGGAGACCGCCACACGGATCGCCCAGTATGAATTGGCCTTCCGGATGCAGATGTCGGTGCCCGAGGTGATGGACATCAACCGTGAGAGCCCCGCCACGCTCGAGGCCTACGGGGCCAAGCCCGGTGAATCGAGCTTCGCCAACAACTGCCTGCTGGCCCGCCGGTTGGTCGAGCAGGGTGTCCGGTACGTCCAACTCTTCGACTGGGGCTGGGACTTCCACGGCACCGGCCCCTCGGAGGACATCCGCGATGGTCTGACCAACAAGTGTCGCACCATGGATCGCCCGGTCGCCGCACTCCTCAAAGACCTCCGCCAACGCGGATTGCTGGACGACACCCTGGTGGTGCTCGGGGGCGAGTTCGGGCGTACTCCGTTCCGCGAGGGCCGCACGGCCCAGGGCGGCATCCTCGGCCGCGACCATTTCCCCGACTGCTACAGCATGGTGATGGCCGGCGGCGGCATCCGTGGCGGCACGATGTACGGCGAATCCGACGAACTGGGCTTCTCGGTCGCCCGCGACAAGGTCACCGTCCACGACCTCCAGGCCACCCTGCTCCACCAACTGGGCTTCGATCACGAGCGCCT
>JAIXXC010000247.1 GCA_027490985.1 Verrucomicrobiales bacterium | reverse complement strand
TGGACGACGGCCGCTCTGTCCGCCTGCGCCTACGGTGTGGCGTTCGGGGCGCTGCAGTTGACGCCGACACGGATCGTTCCTGGTCTGGCCAGTCTGGCTCCGCAGCAGGAGGCCCTCCGCCCGCTCCAGGCCGAAGCGGCCGAGCTGAATCGCCAACTCGATGCGGTGCGCCCGGCGTTCGAGCTGGCCAGCACCGAAACCCCCGGTCTCAGGGAATTGGCGGGTCAACGGGCCAAACTTCGGGTCGCGATGCGGGCCACGGCGAAGCCGCTGTCGGACACCAACACGCCCCCCGACAAGCGCACGGAAATTTCTGCGAAACTGGTGACGCTGACGAACCGATTCACCGAATTGGATGCCCGCTTGACCAGCCTGACGAGCGACAAACCCGCCGCCAAGAAGGCGGTGATCGATCGGGAAAAGGTGCTGGCCCAACTCGGCGCCAATCGGGCGAAACAGGAGATCCCGGACACCGTGGTGAAGACCCGCGGGAAGGACATCCAGTTCTGGCAGGAACTCGGCGGACTGGGCGGGCGGATCGCCCTGGCCCTGTTGCTGGCGGTGGCGATCAGCCGGGGCGCCCTGCTCCGACTGTTCCAATTCCCGGGTCTGGTGGTGCTCCCCCTCACCTACCTCTGGCTCTTCGATCAGCAGCCCGAACTCTTCCAGTGGGGTATTTTTGCGGCCGGTTTCCTGACCGTCGCCCAATTCAGCTACATGGGTGAATACCTGCCGAAGGTGTTTCCCGTCCACTTGCGGGGGACCGGCGGAAGCTTCGCGACGAATGTCGGCGGGCGGATGATCGGCACGTCGATGGCCTTTCTGACCACGAATCTGCTGGCCCCGGCCCTGGGTGGCACCGGTCCGATGTTCGTGGCCAAGGCGGCGGCCATCGTGGGAGGCCTGATGTTCGCCATCGGTCTCGGATTGAGCTATCTGCTTCCGGAACCCCCGGCCGAAGGCCGTGAACACTGATCAGGCCAATTAACCGATTGATCCACCGACAAGTCTCCTTTCTGCTCAATCCCATGCGCTTCCCATTCATGCAGACGGCCCTCGTGTCTCTGGTGTCCCTCGTGGTCGCCGTGCGCGTCATCGCGTCTCCGGAGACGGAGATGACGGCCGCGGCCAACAACTTCCTGGCCGCCCTGAACGACGACCAGAAGGCGGTCGCCACATTCGAGTTCAAGTCCGATGAACGGGAGAACTGGCATTTCATCCCCAAGGACCGCAAGGGCATCACCCTGGGCACCCTCAAGCCGGCCCAGCGCCATCTGGCTTTCGCCCTGCTTCAAAGCGGGTTGAGCAACCGGGGATTCTCGAAGGCGACCACCATCATGAGCCTCGAACAGATCCTACAAGAACTCGAGGGGCCCAATCGCCGCTTCCCGCGGGATCCGGAACTCTACCACGTGAGCATCTTCGGAACCCCGGACGCCCAAGGCACCTGGGCCTGGCGCTTCGAGGGACACCATCTGTCCCTCAATTTCACTCTCGTGAAGGGCAAGTTCGCCGCCGGAACACCGTCGTTCATGGGGACCAATCCTGCCGAAGTCCGCAAGGGGCCTCGCGCCGGCCTGAGGGTCTTGGCCGCCGAGGAAGACCTGGCCCGTGATTTGATGACGTCTCTGAGCGCTCCGCAGCAGAAACAGGCCCTCATCCAGACCAACGCTCCCGACGACATCCTGACCGTGGCCAACCGGACGGCCGATGTGGGCAAGGCGCAGGGCTTGGCGTATTCGGAGATGACCGCGGCCCAGAAGAAGCTCCTCAATCGGATCCTCGAAGAATACGTCGGCCGTCTGCGCGGCGACCTGGCGGTGACCGACCTCGCCAAGATCGACACGGCGGGCCGGGGCAAGATCCGCTTCGCCTGGGCGGGTTCCGTCCAGCGGGGGCAACGCCACTATTACCGCATGCACGGGCCCACCTTCCTGCTCGAGTACGACAACACCCAGAACGACGCCAACCACGTCCACGCGGTCTGGCGCGATTTCGACAACGATTTCGGTCGCGACCTGCTGAAGGAACACCTCGAGCATTCGCACAAGACCAAGTGATCCGCTTCGCCTCGCCGACCCGGTCATGACCCCCTTCGTTTCGCCCGCCGCATCCGCGCTTTGGGAATGTGTTTCAGCAGTCCCCGAATTGCGATTCGGCCCGTTATCGCTGAGCCGGGTCCCGATCGGAATCGAGGTGCGTCCGTGTCAGGATGCCGGTCTGGCCGCTTCGAGCCTGCGAGTGATTCCGGTGACCGATCTCCGAACCCTGAGCCAGACCGATGACCTCGGGCGCTTCCGCCCCAACAAGGCTTCACCGAATCTGATGAGAGGGTGGGCTCACCTGGCGACCGACCCCCAGTCGCTCGACGCCGCGCTCGACTCCCTGATCCCCGGGGGGCTCGCCGATTGGTACGCGGCGCGATCCGGAACGGCCAACGCGGTGCCTTGGCAGCAATACGCCGATCGACAGACCGGCATGTATCGCAACGTCTCGGCCCTCAACGAGCCCGAGGCTGAAGAGGTCGCCCGAGCCGGCTGCCACGAGCGCTGCTGCACCCGTCGCCGCCTGTGGACGGTCGGTGATCGCCCCCCTGAAGCGCCCTCGGGCAAGTCCGAGGTTCCCTGCCTCGAACCGTGCGCCCTGTTGCTGGAGTTGGCCCGCCGTGCGCAGAGATCCAATGCGAGCGAAGAGCGAAGCCAGCTGACTTTGCCCGAAAGCGATCTGGCCATCATCGACACGCTGTTCGACATCGCCCTGGACCACCCCGACGCCTCCCTGCGCGAGGGCGACCTGTCGGCCCCCGGCAATCCCCGGCGAATCCTGCTGCTCCGCGAGAAGCTCCTGCCATGGCTTCCAGCCAAGACGCGGGGCAGTGGGCACTGAGT
>JAIXXC010000210.1 GCA_027490985.1 Verrucomicrobiales bacterium | reverse complement strand
TGTCGGCCGGTCAGCAGCACACATCGTGACGGCGCGCAGACCGGAGCCCCGCTGTAGTGCCGGGTGAATCGCATGCCCTGCGAGGCCAGCCGGTCGAGGTGGGGCGTCGGGATCTTTTGTTGGCCGTAGCAGCCCAGTTCCCCCCAGCCGAGGTCGTCGGCCAAGATGAACACCACGTTGAGGGAGTCGGTTTTGGAGGCGGCTCGCATGGGGCCGGCCCACCCGGCCGGGGTCCACGATATCAGCACCGCCACCAAGGCCGCCAACCACCCGAGGCCTCCGGCATGGGGCTCAGTCCACATAGATCACCTCGTTCAGGCTGAGCAGGGCTTGCAGCAAGTCGGTGGCGGCCACCCCGTCGGGCTGGGGTGTACCCGATGCGCGGTATCGGGCCGTCTGACGCGACAGGAATTCCAGAGAGGCCTGGGCCTCCGCGGCGGTCGGCGACCGTTGCAGGGCCTGTTGGTAGGCCCGGGGAACCCAGTGTGCCGGGTCGGCCGCCCCCTCGGTGGCCCTCTTGGCCCACAGGCCGGCCCATTGCCGCACCTGGGGATTGTTCATGAGCCACAAGGCCTGGGGAGCCACCGTGGTCGCCGGACGGGTTCCCTGACTGACCAGCGGTTCGGGCGCATCGAACACCTGCATGGCCGGGATGAGTTGGCTGCGCTTGACCGTGAAGTAGATGCTCCGCCGGCGGGTGGATTCGTCGAGGGTGCCGGGGCCGAACGGAGTCGCATCGAGCGCCCCGGTGATCCAGAGCAGGGTGTCGCGGATGGACTCGGCCTCCAGTCGGTGGGGCACATGCCGCGAGAGCAGGGTGTTGTTCGGGTCCCGCTGCCTCTGGGCCTCCGAGCGCGCCGACGACTGGCGATACGTCTGGCTGGTCATCATCAACCGGTGGAGGGGCTTGAGGCGCCACCCACCCCGGATGAGTTCACCGGCCAGCCAATCGAGCAGTTCCGGGTGCGAGGGGGGAGTGCCCTGGGCCCCGAAATCATTGGGCGTGGCGACAAGCCCTTGGCCGAAATGGTGCTGCCACAGGCGGTTGACGATCACCCGCGCCACGAGGTGGCCCGCGCCCTCGGCCGGGTCGGTCATCCAAAGGGCCAGCGATCGGCGTCGGCCCGAATACGGGGCTCCGGTCGGCGGTTGCCAGCGCCAATGGGATTCCGCATCCGGGGTTTTCAGCAGAACCCGCAAGAATCCCTGGGTGGCGACCCCGCGTTTCTGCTCGGTACTGCCCCGATGGAGGAAGTGTGTTTCGGGCAGGAAGTCTCCGCCCTGGGTGTGCATGCGGACGGCGGGAAAGCCCTCGCCGCACGTCAAGACCGGGGTCAGGGCCGGCTTGGGGCGTGTCTTGGCGTGATCCTCGACCCGCGCATGGACTTGGCGCCAGCCCTCATCGGAGACCTTCCACCAGTCCTTCAGAGTGCTTCGTTCGGCGGCCGACAGCGAGGCCGCACCGTGGGCCGGGTTGTGGATGCGTTCCAGAAGGCTGGCGACTCCGGCCGGAACCCCCTCCGAGTCGAAGGGGGCTGCCGTCATGGAGGTCACCGAGACCCGGGGCCGTCCGATGTGGTGTCGCGCATTGACGCGGAACTCGAGTTCGACGGTCAACCGCACACCGCTGGGCATTTGGATCGGCGACTCGAAGTCGAGGATCGCGGCGTGCCGAGTGCCGAACTTCGGGTCCACGGCCCATCCAGTATGGGGGTCGTTGTCGAGCGATCCTGCGAGGGACAGGTTGCCGCTATTTTGTTCGAAAGTGGCCCGCGGCCGGACCAGTCGAACCTCCTGGCGTTCTCCACCCGAAAGCGGTTGGGCGAAGACCCGGATGCGGCTCAATCCCAGATTGCCGTTGTCGGCCCGGCCGGGGCCGCCCTGGGGCAGGGAGGGATCGGGGAGGGCTTCGAGGCGCAGTGACCGCAGTGTCGCGTTCGAGGTCTGCCCGGTGAAGGTGTAGGTGTCGTGATCGGCGTTCTTGCCCTCGGCCAGAAACGATCCGTCGGGCTTGCCCCGGAAGGAAGCTCCGGCCTGGGACTTCCATTGCGGGGATTCCAACAATTCCCAGTCGGCGGGAGTTCGTACGGTGGCCCCGGCCTGAAGCCAGGCCTCGAAGCGGCCGGGCAGCGTGGTTTGTTCGTACCGGGTTTGTTCGGCGAGATGACGGGCGTGTTCGGACTCGAATGCGGCTTGTTTGCGGCGGGTCTGTTCCGGGTCGAGATCGAGTTGCCGCTGACTGCGCACCGTGGTGGTGAAGGTGGACAGCAACCGGTAGTAATCGCGCGTGGGAATGGGGTCGAACTTGTGGTCGTGACAGCGGGCGCACCCCACCGTGAGACCGAGCATGGCCGAGGTCGTGGTCGACAGCATGTCGTCCATGGCGTCGTACCGGGTGCGTTCCACCTCGTTGGCGGTGATCTGGGTGGGGAAGACCCCGGCCCCGAGAAATCCTGTGGCCATGAGCGCCAGCGGGTTGTCCGGCTCGAACTCGTCGCCAGCCAACTGCCACTGCACGAACTGGTCGTAAGGCATGTCGGCGTTGAGCGCCCGGATGACGAAGTCGCGGTAGTGATGGGCGCCGGGGCGATCGTAGTCGTGCTCGAAGCCCGAGCTCTCGGCGAATCGGGCCACATCCAGCCAGTGTCGGGCCCAGCGCTCGCCGTGCTCGGGCCGGGCCAACAGGCGATCGATGGCCCGTTCCCAGGCTCCCGGGGCGGAATCGTGTTCCAACGCCTGCAGATCCTCCGGAGCCGGGGGCAATCCGGTCAGGTCGAACGAAGCTCGTCGCAGGAGCGTGCGTCGGTCGGCCTCGGGATTGATCGTCAGATTCGTTGCGGCCAGGCGGGCACCGACGAAGGCGTCGATCGGATGGGGGCTGGCCTGCGGACCTGCCGGTGGTGTGACCGAGGTCAGCGGACGGAACGGCCAGCCGGTGAAGGGTTGGGGTTTCTTGGCATCCGACGGGGCGGGGCTCCCGCCGGGCGTCGTGCCGGCGGTGCCGCCCGAGTTCGAGGCGATCAGCGGGCCATCATACGGAGCGCCATTGTGGATCCAGTCCGACAGGGCCCGGACCGAGGCCTCGGGCAGGGGATCGGCCTTGGCGGGCATGTGCGGTTTCTCGGCGCGCGAAACCAACCGCACGAGCCGGCTGCCCGGCCCGTCGAAGAGGCGGACCGCAGGACCCTCGGCTCCGCCTTTCAAGAGGTCTTCCCGGGTGACCAGGCTGAAGTCGCCCTCGATCTTTTCGCCGCCGTGGCAGTTCAGACAGTGGGTGATCAGCAGCGGCCGGATGTCCCGCTGGAACTGCTCGAGCCCCCGGGTGAAGCGCTCGGCATGGTCGGCCGGGAGCGGTGGGGCCGTTGCGGCGACGACCCGCAGCGAACCCGGGGCCCAAGGGCCTGGCATCAGACCAAGAACCAGGGCGAATCCGGCGGAAAACCGCGCTGTTGAAAAGGGGCCGCTCATGGGATCGGGTGATGCACCCACTTTGGGTTCCGGGTGGCTTCGGATGCAACCCCGGCGATGGTCAAAGCGATGGTCAATCTTTGGCATCCACTTCCACCGGGGGTTCCTGATAACCTTTGTTCCGTGATTGCTGACTATCTTGACCAGTGCCGCAGTCTTCTGGACTCGGCTGTCGCCCAGGAGGAGACCATCGCAGAGGCCGCGAACCTCTTTGCCGAGACCATCCTGGCCGGCCGCATGGTGCATTGTTTTGGCTCGGGCCACAGCCGCATCCTCGTCGAGGAAATGTGGCCCCGTTACGGTTCCTTTCCCGGGTTCAACCCCATCGTCGAACTCTCCCTGAGCTTCCATAATCTCGTGGTGGGGGCCAACGGCCAGCGCCAGGCGATGTTCCTCGAAAATGTCCACGGCTTGGCCGCCCGCATCCTGCGCAACTACGACCTGTCGCCCAAGGACACCGCGTTGGTGGCCTCGTCGTCGGGCTGCAACCTCGTGCCCATCGAAATGGCCGAGGAGTTCAAGCGTCGCGGGGTGAAGGTCGTGGCCATCATCTCGAAAGCCCACAGCGAGGCCAGCCGCAGCCAGCGCCGCGATGGCCGCAAGCTGCAGGACTTCGCCGACATCGTGCTCGACACCGGTGCCCCCGTGGGCGACGCGATGATCGAGGTGCCCGGATTGGAGACCCCGGTGGGGCCCGGTTCCACCATCGGCGGATGCATGCTCATCAACGCCATCAAGGTCGAGGTCGCCGCGCTGCTCACCGAGGCGGGCAAACCGCCCACGGTGCTCACCGCGCCGGCCCTGGTGGGCAATGAGAAGGCCTCGCAGTTGTTCGAGTCGGCTTACGATGAGCACGCCCGCCGCCTGGCCAAGCTCTACGCCCATATCGGTGAGGCTCCGTCGGAAGCACCGGCCCCGAGGTCGCGCCGCGAGGGCCGCCCCGAGCGGTCCGAAGACCGTCCCCGTGAAGAGCGGGGTCAGGAACGCGGCCGCGATGACCGCGGCGAACGATCCGGAGGCCGTGAGTCGGGCCGTGAATCCGGTCGCGATGGCGGACGGGGCCGTGGAAGTGAGCGTGAGCCTCGGGGCGCCCGTGAGAGCGGAGAATCCCGCGAACCGCGCGAAGCCAGGGCCGAGCGTCCGGAGCGGGCCGAACGTGTTGAACGCGTTGAACGCGCCGAGCGCGATCCTCGGGATGAATTCCGGGGGCGCTCCGCAGAGCGGGGCGAGCGCACCGACCGCGGGAGTGAGCGCAGCGAGGGAAGCGGCCGTCCGCCGCGCCGGCTCGAGGAGCCTGCCGAGCCGCGTCAGCAACGGGCCCCGCAGCCCGAGAGCATGGCCCCTTCGGCCCCGGAATCCACCGCCGAGGTGGCTCCGGTCGAGGTGCCCAAGCCCGCCAACTGGGATCGGATGGACGACATCGAGCGTCGCCTCTGGCTACGTGAGAACGGCCAGGCTCCGGCTCCGGCCCCTCGTTCCGACAGCGGCGAACGCCGCGGCCGTGAGGATCGGGGTCGTGACGATCGCGGACGGGACGACCGGGGTCGTGATGACCGGGGTCGTGATCAGGGCCACCGTCGCGGTGGCCGCGGACGTCGCCACTGAACTCTTCAGCCATGGCGGTCCTTCTGGTCGAGTGCCCGGACCAACGGGGGTTGGTGCATGCCATCTCCGGTGTGCTGCTCCGTCATGGCTGCAATGTCGTCGGCAATCAGGAATTCGTGGATGCCGCGTCGGGGCGCTTCTTCATGCGCACCGAGTTCGATGGGTTGGGAGACTCCGGCGCGGGCCAGCAGCTCGTGTCGGAGACCCGCACCGCCTTGCCGGCGGGGGCGCAAGTCCGGCTGGCCCAGCCGGGCCCGAAGCGGATCGTGGTGCTCGCCTCGCGCGAACATCACTGCCTGGGCGACCTGCTCATCCGCCACCAATTCGGGGGCATCAACGCCCGGATCGAGGCGGTGATCAGCAACCATGCGGTGCTGGGCGAGTTGGTCGGCAAGTTCGAGGTGCCGTTCCACTGTGTTCCCGCCGACGGGCTCGATCGGGCCGCGCACGAGGCGGCGGTGGCCGAGATCCTCGACCGGATCCGACCCGAGTATCTCGTGTTGGCCAAATACATGCGGGTCTTGTCGCCCGGATTCGTGAGTCGTTACCCATCGAGGATCATCAACATCCACCATTCCTTCCTGCCGGCCTTCATCGGGGCCAAGCCCTATCATCAGGCTTTCCAGCGAGGGGTGAAGGTCATCGGGGCCACGGCCCATCTGGTGACCGATGACCTCGACGCGGGGCCCATCCTCGTCCAGCACGTGATCCCCGTGGACCACACGCATGCCGCCGAAGACCTCGTTCGGGCCGGTCGCGACGTGGAGCAATTCGCCCTGGCCCAGGCTCTGCGGTTGGTTTTCGAAGACCGTGTGTTCCTGGCGGGCAACCGGACCATCATTTTCGATTGAGACCCCGCTCCCGCCCGGGCCGTCCGCGACTTTCCAACACCCAGTCCCCATGACCCAGTGCCCCCTGCGAACCTCGGTGATCGGCAGTTATCCCTTTCCGGCGTGGTTGGAACACGCCTCAGTGCATCTCGACCGATTCGGTTCCGATGACCGGGCCGAGCTGCAATCCGATGCGGTCACCTGTGCGGTGAAGGATCAATTGGCCGCGGGATTGGATGTGATCACCGATGGCGAGCAGACCCGCCTCGACTTCAATCTGAGCTTCTACGGCTACCTGCAGGGCATTGCGCTCGAGTCGGAATCGCCCCGTCGTTGGGGCCCGCCCGCCCATGATCAACGGGGGCGTCACGCGGTGGTGGCCCCCTTGCAGGCGCCCCGCGGCCTCGGAGCCGTCGAAGAATACCGCCGGCTGGAGGGCGTCGCGCGCGACCTGGGCGCCTCGGGGCGGGTGACCTTGAAGGCCTCGATCCCCGGACCTTACACCTTGTCGGGGCGGCTCCTGCCCAATGCCGATCTCGGGTATCCCGACCGCTGGGCGCTCGCCGAGGCTCTGCTGCCGATGGTACGCCAGGAGTTGGAATCCCTGGTGGCCGCCGGGTGCCGTGAGATCAGTGTCGATGAGCCCTCGATGAGCTGCTATGGCCACCGCGAGGATGTCCGTCGATTCGTGGATCTCTTCAACCGCACGGTGGAGACGATCACCGGCAAGACCCGGGTCTGCATGCACCTGTGCTTCGGCAACTACAAGGCCAGGGCGATCGGTCCCCGGCAAATCGCCCCCCTCTTTCCGGCCTTCCTCGACATGCAGTGCGATGAGATGCATGTGGAGATGGCCAGTCGGGAGTTCTCGGAGCTGGAATTGATCGCCCAGATCGCCCGGCGGCGCGACGTGGCCGTGGGGATCGTGGACGTCAAAAGCTACTACATCGAGACACCGGCAGACATCGCTGCACGGGTTCGTCGATGCCTCGAGCAGGTACCGGCCGATCGGCTGGTTCTGGCCCCGGATTGTGGGCTCAGCCAGACCGCCCGATGGGCCGCCCGGCGCAAGCTCCAGGCGTTGTGCGCCGGCGTGGCCGAGGTTCGCCGCACTCTTTGAGGGCTCCGGATGATCCGCCCGTTCCAACAGGATGACGCCTTTCTGGCCGACCTCGACAGGGCGGGGGACTCGGCGCCCGGATCGCTGCATGTCTGGTGGTTGGGGCAGAGCGGCTTTCTGGTCCAGTGGCAGGGACACCGTCTGCTGCTCGATCCGTACCTCTCCGACTCCCTCACGCACAAGTATGCCGGCACCGACAAACCGCATGTGCGCATGACCGAGCGGGTGATCGAGCCCGGGCGTTTGACGGGCATCGCGGCGGTGACCGCCAGTCATGCCCATACCGATCACCTCGATCCCGAGACCCTGGTGCCCCTGGTGCGGGCCAATCCCGGCCTCCGGATGGTGTTCCCCGAGGCGATCCGGAGTCTGGTCGCGGCGCGGTCGGGCCTGCCCGAAGAAGCGTTGTCCGGCCTCGACGCTCCGTCGGTCGATCGACCGGCGGGCCCCGGCGCCTTGACCTCGGTGACCCTGGGGGCCTTCGAGTTCGAAGCCGTGCCGGCGGCCCATGAACGATTGGACTGTGATCCGCTGGGCCGCCTGTCCTGCCTGGGATTTCTCATCCGGGTGGGGCCCTGGACCCTCTACCATTCGGGCGACACCGTCCTGTTTCCGGGAATGGAAGAGCGGTTGCTCGAGGCCCGGGTCGATCTGGCGTTCCTGCCTATCAATGGTCGGTCCGCGGAGCGCCGTGTGGCCGGAAACCTCTGGGGTCCCGAGGCCGCGGGTCTGGCTCGGCGGGCGGGCCTCCGGAGGGTCATTCCGTGCCACTACGAGTTGTTCGAGTTCAACACGGCCTCGCCCGCGGCATTCGAGGCGCAATGCCAGGCTCTCGAACAACCCTATCACCGACTTCGCGCCGGAGAGCGGTTGACGCTTTGATCCGTTCGCGTCCTTGACTCCCGGAAGACCCCTCCTAGCTTGCCGCCGACATGGAGTCACCCCTCCCCCCTCAGGAAAATCCCTCCGAAGATCAGGAACGATTGGCCGCGCTGAAAACGTTCCGATCCGCCGGAAAGGGGAGTTGGTCGTCGGTCTCGGACGCCGATTGGAACGACTGGAAGTGGCAACTCAAGAACCGCGTCACCCGGGTCGAGCAGTTGGATCGGCTGCTTCCGGGCATGACCCCTGAAGAGCGCGCGGGCGTCCTCCTGGCCGGGGAATCCAAGTTGGCCATGGCCATCACGCCCTATTTCTTCAACCTCCTCGACGCCTCCGACGAGGTGTGCCCGATCCGCAGGCAGGTGATCCCCCGTCTCGAAGAAACCACCACCGCGCCCTGGGAAACCCTCGATCCGGTGGGCGAAGACGCCCATTCGCCGGTGCCGGGCCTGGTGCATCGGTATCCCGACCGGGTGCTGTTCCTGGTGACCGACCGGTGCGCGGCCTACTGCCGCTACTGCACCCGATCCCGGTTGGTGAGCAACGCCAGCGGCTACGATTTCCACCCCGAATTCGACCGTCAAATCGCCTACATCGCCGAGCACCCCGAGATCCGGGACGTGCTGCTCAGCGGTGGTGATCCGCTGCTCTTCAACGACGAGAAGCTCGAATATCTGCTGGGGCGTCTGCGGGCCATCCCTCATGTGGAGTTCCTGCGGATCGGCAGCCGTGTTCCCATTTTCCTTCCGCAGCGGATCACCCCGGAATTGTGTGCGATGCTCCGGCAGTTCCACCCGCTCTTCGTCAGCGTCCACACCAACCATCCCCGGGAATTGACCACCGAGGTCCGCGAGGCCTTGGGCCGCCTGGCCGACGCGGGCATCCCGCTAGGCAACCAGTCGGTGCTGCTGCGGCACGTGAACGACGACCCTGTGGTGATGAAGGCGCTGGTCCAGAAGCTCCTGCTGTGTCGGGTCCGGCCCTACTACATCTACCAATGCGACCTGATCGCGGGCAGTGCCCATCTGCGCTCCACCGTCTCGCGCGGGTTGGAGATCATGGATTCATTGCGGGGACACACCACCGGATACGCCGTGCCGCAGTATGTCATCGATGCACCGGGCGGCGGGGGCAAGATCCCGGTCAATCCGGGCTACATCCTGCGCAAATCGGCCAACAAGGTGATTCTCCGGAACTTCGAGGGGAAGGTCTTCGAATACCCCGAGTCGCCCGAAGTCACCTCGATCGCCCCGGTGTGCGATCCGTTAACGGCCCTCGGCAAGGACTGATCCTTGGGCGGCTGGGGCCTGCACCAGGGCCCCACAGTCCGGGCAATGCCGGTAGTCGGCGGGATTGACCCGCTGGCACGCCGGGCAGGCCCGTTGCGACGACCGGGTCTTCCGGTGGATCCACAGGTTTCGAAGGTAGG
This sequence comes from Verrucomicrobiales bacterium, assembly GCA_027490985.1. Taxonomy (GTDB): domain Bacteria; phylum Verrucomicrobiota; class Verrucomicrobiia; order Limisphaerales; family UBA9464; genus SXXZ01. The sequence continues at coordinate 29,048 of JAIXXC010000210.1, read as the reverse complement.
GAACCCACGAAAAGGCCTGCCCCGCGATGAACACGCTGTCGCGGCGCTGGATCGCATAACTGAGCAGGATCAACGACCCGAACAGGCTCAACCACCAGAAGGCCTGCGGGACGACCACCCGCCGTTGGCGTTCGGTGGCATACCATTGCACGAGGAACCGGCTGAAGAAAATCGCGTTGCCCACCCATCCGACGACCTTCCAGACATGCCACTCGATCCCCAGAAAACGCCCTTCTATCCAGATCAATCCCGAATTGGCCAACCACTCCATGGGACGATCATGGAAAAGAAAGATGCCATTGGCGCGGAAATTCTTTTGACGGAGGTGGGCCTTTTCCGATAGACACACAACTCCTCGTCGGCAAAACCGGTTTTGCTGATGCGGATCAACACCAACGCGGGAGGACTCCGGTCCGCATGCACCGCAACCAAAATGCCCAGCAAACGCTACAAGAAGGCCCTGTCCCTCGTGGACTCCAGCAAGGCCTACCCCCTCAGCGCCGCCGTTGAGGTCCTCGCCAAGTTCCCCAAAGCCAAGTTCAACGAAACCGTTGACCTGGCCTTCCGCCTCGGAGTCGATCCGAAGCAGTCCGACCAGATGGTCCGCGGAACCACCCCGCTGCCCCATGGCGCCGGCAAGACCGTCCGTGTGCTCGTGTTCACCAAGCCCGGTGCTCCGGCCGAGGCCGCCCGCGCCGCCGGTGCCGAGCATGTCGGCTTCGAAGACATGATCAAGAAGTGCGTCGAGGGTTGGACCGACTTCGATGTCGCCATCGCCACCCCCGAGGCCATGACCGAAGTGCGTAAGCTCGGTAAGGTGCTCGGACCTCGCGGTTTGATGCCGAACCCGAAGACCGGCACCGTGACCGACGACACCGGCAAGGCGGTTCGCGAAGTCAAGGCGGGTCGCGTCGAGTTCAAGGTCGACAAGGCCGGCAACATCCACGTTCCCGTGGGCAAGGCCAGCTTCACCCCGCTGCAGATTTCCGAGAACGCCCGCACCGTGGTCGAGGCCGTCTATCGTGCCCGTCCGTCCAGCGTCAAGGGTGTCTATGTGCGCAGCGTCACGCTGTCGCTGACCATGAGCCCTCCGGTCTCCGTGGAACTCAAGGAATTCGCCTCCGCCTAACCTCAACTTCCCTTACTGCAACATACCATGCGCGCAGAAAAGAAGCTCATCTCGGCGGAATATGTGGCCCGCCTCAACGCCTCGCCGTTCTTCCTGGTGGTCGACTACAAAGGTCTGTCCGTCCAGAAATTCACCGAACTCCGCAAGCGCCTGAACAAGGTCGGGGGCGAGGTTCACGTGGTGAAGAACACCATCTTCAGCATCGCCGCCAAGGAAGCCGGATTGGCCGACTTGTCCGGAATGCTGTCGGGCCAGGTGGCCGCCGTCACCGGCAACAAGGACATCGCCGCCGTGGCCAAGGTCATCAAGACCTTCCAGGCCGAGTTCGAGAAGCCCAAGCTCCAGTTTGGCGTTCTCGGCAACAAGTCGTTGTCGGCCGATGACGTCCGGGCCATTGCCGATCTCCCGCCGCTGCAGGAGATCCAAGGCAAGATCCTCGGCCTGCTCCAGGCTCCGGCCCAGAAGCTGGCGGCCCTCATCAACACCCCGGGAACCCAGGTGGCCCGGGTCATTGGCGCCTATTCCGAGAAATCGGCCTAGTCGTTCTCCGTTCCCTTTTCACCCTTTTCGACCTGGGCACGGTGCTCGGGCGGAATCCAACGAAACAATAGTAAATCGTCGGTCCACGGGCAGTGGACTAATTCGGGGCGGCCGCCTCGCCGACGAGACGAAACAAGACAAATACCATGGCAGACATCAACAATATCGTCGAAGAACTGAGCAAGCTCACCGTTCTCGAAGCCGCTGAACTCGTGAAGGCGCTCGAGACCAAGTGGGGTGTGACCGCCGCCGCCCCTGTGGCCGTGGCCGCTGCCGCTCCTGCGGCTGGTGGCGCCGCCGCTCCGGCTGCTGAGGCCAAGACCACCTTCGACGTCTGGCTGGCCTCCGTGCCCGCCGACAAGAAGATCGGTGTGATCAAGGTGGTTCGTGAGGTCAAGGCCGGTCTGGGCCTCGCCGAAGCGAAGACCCTGGTCGAGGGCGCTCCGAAGCTGCTCCTCGAAGGTGCCAACAAGGCTGACGCCGATGCCGCCGCCAAGAAGATCGAAGAGGCTGGTGGTAAGGTTGAGCTGAAGTAATTTTGCAAGCCGTGCGTCGGGTGTTACCGTGAGGTCACCCGGCGCACGGTTCTGTTTTCTTCACCACTCGCGTGGTTTGGGTCTGGGAAATCCCAAGATCTCGAAACCGAGCACAGTGGCGTCAGTAGTGTCCGTTTTCGGTCAACCAAAGGCATAGGTCACCCGTTTTGTACGGCTTGAAATAGCGTTTCAGTAGGACGAGTTCCGGCGAAGTTGAAAAACCTTCACCGGATCTCGTCGTATTGCATTTTACGTCGAAAACAGTCTCAAGGCAGGTGCCGCAGAAATCCCCGAGTCACGAGGTCGCAATGGCAACGAAACAATCCGAGCGAATTAATTTCGGCAAGATCAAGGAAGTCATCGCCCCCCCCAACCTGATCGAGATCCAACTCGATTCGTATCGCGAGTTCCTTCAGTCCAACCTGTCCGCGTCCAAGCGCCGGAATCTCGGATTGCAGGCGGTGTTTACGGAGGTTTTCCCGATCGAGAGCTACGATGGCAAGACGGTCCTTGATTTCCACTCCTACGACATCCAGGAGCCGAAGATCGACTGGTTGGAGTGTCTCCGCGAAGGCTTGACCTTCGGGGCTCCGCTGTATGTCACGTTCCTGCTGAAGGAAGAGAAGGGCACCAAGGAAGAAAAGGTGTTCATGGGCGAGATCCCGCTCATGACCCCTCAGGGCACCTTTGTCATCAACGGCGCTGAGCGCGTGATCGTCAGCCAGTTGCACCGCTCACCCGGTCTGGCGTTCGAGACGACCCAGCACCCCAACGGCAAGACTCTCCACAGTTTCCGCATCATTCCAGACCGGGGTTCCTGGTACGAGGCCCAGTTCGACACCAGCGATCTGCTGTATGTCTATCTCGACCGCAAGAAGCGCCGTCGCAAGTTCCTCACGACCACCTTCTTCCGGGCGCTGTTCACCTTGGCCGAGGCCAAGTTGGATGCCGATCCGAAGACCTCTCCCGACAAGCTCGGCAGCGATGGCGACATCCTGAAGCTGTTCTATTCGATCAAAGACGTCGCCGTGAAGGAGGCCGAGAAGATCGAGGAGATCCAGAATCTCGTGCTGGTGGAAGACGCTCTGGACGTCGATCGCGGGATCGTCGTGGCCCGTGCGTTCGAACCGCTCTCCAAGGCCGTGGTGCGTCAGATCGCCGAGTTGGGTGTCTCCAAGATCCGCGTGGTCGACACCTCGGTCGACGACGGCATCATCATCAAGTGCCTCAAGAAGGATCCGACCAAGAACGCCGAAGAGGCCCTCAAAGATATCTACCGTCGTCTCCGGCCTGGGGATCCCCCCACGGCCGCCAACGCCAAGGCCCTGATCAAGCGCCTGTTCTTCGATGCCAAGCGCTATGATCTCGGTCGGGTGGGTCGCTACAAGATCAACCAGAAGCTCAACTTCAAGGACAACGGCGAGGATCGCATCCTCCGCGGGCGTGACCTGCTGGAAGCGACCAAGTACCTGCTGCGCCTGAAGAAGGGGCAGGGGAGCGTTGACGATATCGATCACTTGGGCAGCCGACGCATCCGCACCGTGGGTGAGTTGCTCGCCAACCAGTGCCGTGTGGGCTTGGCCCGTACCGAGCGCTTGGTCAAGGAGCGCATGACCCTGTTCGATCAGAGCCTCGACACGATGACGCCTCAGAAGCTCATCAACCCGAAGGCCCTGTCGGCGGTGGTGCGTGACTTCTTCGGTCGCAGCCAGCTCAGTCAGTTCATGGACCAGATCAATCCTCTGGCCGAACTGACCCACAAGCGCCGGTTGTCGGCTCTCGGGCCCGGGGGTCTCTCCCGTGACCGCGCCGGTTTCGAGGTTCGCGACGTCCATCCGTCCCACTACGGCCGTATCTGCCCGATTGAGACGCCGGAAGGTCCGAACATCGGTTTGATCGCCTCCTTGGCGACCTATGCCCGGGTCAACGACTTCGGGTTCATCGAGACCCCGTACCGCAAGGCCGAGAAGGGCCGCGTGACCGGCCAGCTCGACTACCTGACCGGTGATCGTGAAGAAGGCTTCATCATCGCCCAGGCCAACTCGCAGCTCGACGACAAGGGCAATTTCGTGGGCGACCGCGTGACTTGCCGTTGCAAGGGCGACTTCATCGATGTCGAGCCCGAGAAGGTCGACTACATGGATGTGTCGCCGAAACAGCTCGTTTCGGTGGCCGCCGGCCTGATTCCGTTCTTGGAGCACGACGACGCGAACCGCGCGCTGATGGGCTCCAACATGCAACGCCAAGGCGTTCCGTTGCTCGTCACCGAGGCTCCTCTGGTGGCCACGGGTCTCGAGGGCCGGGTGGCTCAGGATTCGCGTGCGGTGATCGTCTCCGAAGACTCTGGCAAGGTGGCCAGCGTCACCGGCAGCCAGATCATCATCACGAAGGATGGCAAGATCCCCGAGGGCAAGAAGAAGCTCAAGCACGCCCCCGAAGACGGCATCTGGATCTATCCGGTGCGCAAGTTCATGCGTTCCAACGCGGCCACCTGCATCAACCAGAAGATTCTGGTCGCCAAGGGTGATGTCGTGAAGAAGGGCCAGGTTCTGGCCGACGGTCCGTGCACCCAGGGCGGCGAAATCGCCCTCGGACGCAACGTGCTCGTCGCGTTCATGCCCTGGAACGGCTACAACTTCGAAGACGCGATCCTCATCTCCGAGAAGATCGTCAAGGAAGACATCTTCACTTCCATCCACATCGATGAGTTCGAAGTGGTGGCTCGTGACACCAAGCTCGGGCCCGAGGAAATCACCCGCGACATCCCCAACCTGGGTGAAGAAGCGCTCAAGAACCTGGGCCTCGACGGCGTCATCCGCGTCGGTGCCGAGGTCAAGCCGGGCGATATCCTGGTCGGCAAGATCACGCCGAAGAGCGAGACCGAGCTGGCTCCTGAAGAGCGCCTCCTGCGCGCCATCTTCGGTGAGAAGGCCGCCGACGTGAAGGACACCTCGCTCAAGGTCCCCTCAGGCACCTACGGCATCGTCATGGATGTCAAGGTGTCGTCCAAGAAGGACAGCGACAAGGTGGTTGGAGCCGCCAAGAAGGACGGCAAGGACTCCCCGCGCAAGGTGGCCAAGGAGATCGAGGACGGCTTCAAGCAGAAGCGTTCCGAGCTGCTCGACCAGCTGACCGAGGCCCTGTCCAACATCCTCCTCGGCGAGAAGATCCCGCTCGACGTGCTCAACAGCGAGACCGGCGAGATCATCATCCCGGCCAACCGCAAGATCACCAAGACGCTCCTCAAGAAGCTGGCCGACGTCTACGACCGCATCGAGATCGACCCGTCGCCGATCCGCAACAAGATCAGCGAGATCATCAGCCAGTTCAAAAAGCGCTTCGACGAGCTGCAAAGCCAGCACGACGAAGAGATGGATCGCGTGGAGGCCGGCGAAGAGCTCGACTCCGGCATCGTCAAGCAGGTCAAGGTCTACGTCGCCTCCAAGCGCAAGCTCTCGGTGGGTGACAAGATGGCCGGACGCCACGGCAACAAGGGTGTCGTCGCCAAGATCGTGCCTGAAGAAGACATGCCGTTCCTGGAAGACGGAACCCCGGTCGAGATCGTGCTGAACCCGCTGGGCGTGCCTTCGCGCATGAACGTCGGACAGCTGCTCGAGACCCACTTGGGTTGGGCGTGCAAACTCCTGGGCATCAAGATCGCCACCCCGGTCTTCGACGGCATCAAGGAAAAGGAAATCCGCGGCTACCTCAAGGAGGCCAAGTTGCCCGAACACGGCAAGGTGCACCTCTACGACGGTCGCACTGGCGAACGCTTCGATCAGGAGATCGTCGTCGGCTACATCTACATGCTCAAACTCGGACACTTGGTGGCCGACAAGATCCATGCCCGCGCCGTCGGTCCCTACTCGCTCGTCACCCAGCAACCGCTGGGCGGCAAGGCGCAGTACGGCGGTCAGCGCTTCGGCGAGATGGAAGTCTGGGCGATGGAAGCCTACGGCGCGGCCTTCATGCTGCAGGAACTCCTGACCGTGAAGTCCGACGACGTGCAGGGCCGCACCCGCATCTACGAGAGCATCGTCAAGGGCGACAATTCGCTCGAGGCCGGTGTCCCCGAATCCTTCAACGTCTTGGTCAAGGAGATGCAGTCTCTGGGCCTCGACGTCAAAGTGGGCTATGCCAACCCGTCGGACGCCCCTCAAACCGCCCCGAATGCCTTGGCGGCCTTTGTCTAATCCCCTCGATCATCTGCTGAACGCACACGAACTATGTTGAGCTCCAAGGATACTGCCCGCGAGTTGCTGGGCCTGGACAAGGTGAACCTGGTGGACCACGTCGCGATCCAGGTCGCGTCGCCGGAAACCATCCGCTCGTGGTCGAAGGGTGAGGTCAAGAACCCCGAGACCATCAACTACCGCACGTTCAAGCCCGAGAAGGGCGGTCTGTTCTGCGAACGCATCTTCGGTCCGGTCAAGGACTGGGAGTGCTCCTGCGGCAAGTACAAGCGCATCAAGCATCGCGGCGTGGTCTGCGATCGCTGCGGCGTCGAGGTGACCCTGGCCCGCGTCCGTCGCGAGCGCATGGGCCACATCGAGTTGTCCGTGCCGGTCTCGCACATCTGGTTCTTCAAGTGCATGCCGTCCCGCATCGGTCTGATGCTGGACATGACGGCCCGTCACTTGGAGCGGGTGATCTACTACGAAGACTACCTGGTCATCGATCCGGGCAGCACCCCGCTCAAGGTCCATCAGTTGCTCTCCGAGCACGAGTACCGCGAGGCCCGCACCACCTACGGCAACGACGCGTTCGTGGCCAAGATGGGCGCCGAGGCGGTCCATGGTGCCTTGGCCAATCTCCAGTTGGAGAAGACCGTGGATGAACTCCAGGTCGCCATGACGGAGACCAAATCCAAGCAGAACCGCAAGAAGATCGCCAAGCGCATCAAGCTGTTCCAGGGCTTCTCCAAGTCGGTGATGCGTCCGGAGTGGATGATCCTGACGGTGCTGCCGGTGATTCCTCCCGATCTGCGCCCGCTGGTGCCGCTCGAGGGTGGCCGCTTCGCGACCTCCGATCTCAACGATCTGTATCGCCGGGTCATCAACCGGAACAACCGACTCAAGAACCTCCTCCAGCTCAAGACTCCGGAAGTCATCATCCGGAACGAGAAGCGCATGTTGCAGGAGGCCGTCGACGCCTTGTTCGACAACGGTCGCCACGGTCGTGCGGTCACGGGCGCCGGCAACCGCGCCCTGAAGTCCTTGTCCGACATGCTCAAGGGCAAATCGGGCCGCTTCCGCCAGAACCTGCTGGGCAAGCGCGTCGATTACTCCGGTCGTTCGGTCATCGTCATCGGACCGGAACTGAAGCTCAATCAATGCGGTCTTCCCAAGAAGATGGCGTTGGTGCTCTTCGAACCGTTCATCATCCGCCGCCTCAAGGAACTCGGTTACGTCCACACGGTCCGCTCGGCCAAGAAGATGATCGAGCGTCAGACCAAGGAAGTCTGGGACATCCTCGAAGAGGTGACCCGTGGGCATCCGGTGCTGCTCAACCGCGCTCCGACACTGCACCGCTTGTCGGTCCAGGCGTTCGAGCCGGTTCTCATCGAAGGCGAAGCCATCCGCATCCACCCGTTGGTGTGTACCGCCTACAACGCGGACTTCGACGGCGATCAGATGGCCGTGCACGTGCCGCTCTCGGTCGAGGCCCAGTTGGAAGCCCGCCTCCTCATGATGGCGCCGCTGAACATCTTCAGCCCGTCGAGCGGCAAGCCGATCATGACGCCGACCCAGGACATTCCCTTGGGTTGCTATTACCTCACGGCCGAGCCGCGCAAGGCCCGCAAGGAGGGCGAGCGCATCGTCCTGTGCGGTTCCAAGCAGGAAGTCATTTTCGCCCAGATGGACGGCGCCTTGAAGACGCACGATCGCGTGCGCATCAAGAACCCGGACTTCGGCAAGAAGACCGTCTACGGCAATGCGACCGACCATGTCATCGAGACCACCGTGGGTCGCGTGATCTTCTCGGAGATCTGGCCGCCCGAGCTGGGCTTCGCCAACTTCGTGGTGGGCAAGAGCAAGCTGGGTGACCTGATCCTCAATTGCTACAAGACCGTCGGCCACGAGCGCACGGTCACCACCCTCGACAAGCTGAAGGAAATCGGCTTCGAGCAGGCGACCCGTGCGGGCGTTTCGATCGGTATCGACGACATGATCGTCCCGACCGAGAAGCAGAAGGAGATCAAGGAAGCGCTCCACCAGATCGGCGAGGTCGAGAAGCAGCACAAGAAGGGTGTCATCACCAACCAGGAACGGTACAACAAGGTCGTCGACATCTGGACGCATTGTACCGACCAGATCGGCTCGGTGATGCTCAAGACCTTGGATTCCAACCAGGGCAAGAAGGAGTACAACCCGGTCAGCCTGATGGTCGACTCCGGCGCTCGAGGCAACAAGGCTCAGGTGCGTCAGTTGGCGGGTCTGCGCGGTCTTATGGCCAAGCCCAGCGGCGAAATCATCGAGAAGCCGATTCTTTCGAGCTTCCGCGAAGGTCTCACCGTGTTGGAGTACTTCATCTCGACGCACGGCGCCCGCAAGGGTCTGGCCGATACGGCGCTCAAGACCGCCGACTCCGGCTACATGACCCGTAAGTTGGTCGACGCCGCCCAAGACGTGATCATCCGCGACGAAGACTGCGGCACCAGCGCCGGCATCTCCGTCCAGTCGATCTACGAAGGCGAAGAAGAGGTGGTCAAGATCAGCGAGCGTATCGTCGGCCGTTATGCCGCCGAAGACATCTATGATCCGGCCGATCTCAAGACCCGCCTGATCGGGGCCGGCGAGGAATTCGACGAGGTCAAGGCCAAGTCGATCGACCGCTCCGGTCTGGAGAAGGTCAAGATCCGCTCCGTGCTCACTTGCGAGACCAAGATCGGCATCTGCGCCAAGTGCTACGGACGCCATCTGGGCACGGGCAAGCTGGTCAAGAAGGGCGAGGCGGTCGGCATCATCGCCGCCCAGTCCATCGGTGAGCCGGGTACCCAGCTCACGATGCGTACCTTCCACGTCGGCGGCGTCGCCACCGGCACCTACAAGCAGCCCCAGATCAAGGCCAAGCAGGATGCGAAGGTCCGCTACAACGACCTGCGTGTCGTGGCGCTCGGCGACGGCAACAACATCGTTCTGAACAAGAACGGTACGGTCAGCCTGCTCGCTCCGGACGGCAAGGAGCTGGACACCCACTCCATCGTGGTGGGCTCCATCATCTCCATTCCGGATGGCGGTCAGGTCAAGAAGGGCGACGTCTTCATCGAGTGGGATGCGTACAACGTGCCCATCATCTCGGAGAAGTCCGGTGTGGTGAAGTTCCTCGACATCATCGAGGGCGTGACCATGAAGCAGGAGGTCGACGAGACCACCGGCTCCGAAGACATGGTCATCATCGAGCACAAGGAAGACCTCCACCCGACGATCATCGTCGAGGATGCCAAGTCCGGGGAGCCTCTGGCCCAGTATCCGATTCCTGCCGGAGCCCACTTGGTGGTCAACGAAGGCGACGAAATCGGTGCCGGTTCGCTCTTGGCCAAGACGCCTCGTAAGGCTTCCAAGACCAAGGACATCACGGGCGGTCTGCCCCGCGTGGCCGAGTTGTTCGAGGCCCGCCGTCCGAAGGATGCTGCCGAGATCTCCAAGATCGACGGTGTCGTCGACTTCGGCGCCTCCATCCGCGGCAAGCGCTGCGTGCTGGTGAAGGATCTCCACACCGGCACCGAAGAGGAGCACCTCATCCCGATCGGCAAGCACATCATCGTCTACAAGGGCGACTTCGTGAAGAAGGGTCAGCAGCTGACCGATGGTCCTGTGGTTCCCCACGAGATCCTCGACGTCTGCGGTCCGCACGAGTTGCAGGAGCACCTGGTCAACGAGATCCAGGAGGTCTATCGCCTCCAGGGTGTGACCATCAACGACAAGCACATCGAGATCATCATCCGGCAGATGCTCCGCAAGGTCCGCATCACCGAACCGGGCGACACGCTCTTCCTGTGGGGTGAGCAGATCGACAAGCTCGCCTTCGAAGAGGAGAACGAGCGGGTCGAGAAGATGGGCGGCAAGCCCTCCGAGGCGGCTCCGGTGCTGCTCGGCATCACCAAGGCGTCGCTGGAGACGGAGTCGTTCCTGAGCGCCGCGTCGTTCCAGGACACCACCCGCGTCCTCACCGAGGCGGCGACCATGGGCAAGTTCGACTACCTCCGCGGCTTCAAGGAGAACGTCATCATGGGCCACATCATCCCGGCCGGAACCGGCTTCGACCTGCATCGCAACATCAAGGTGAAGGCGCTGGTCGAGGTTCCGGAAGACGAACCCGCTGTGATGGACATCACCGCCGACGAGGCTCCTTCGGTCGCCTGATCGATCGACCTCCGGTCAAACGGCATCAACAGGGCACCCGGCAACGGGTGCCCTGTTTGCTTCCGGGGCAGGTCCGTCGGAGCGCACGCTCCGAGGTCTCCCCGGGGTACCAGTCGGTGGATGGCCTCGGCAGCGTCCGAGCGAGCGGCTTGTTCCGGGAAACCGGTTGCTTCTCAGCGCCTTGAATTCCAATCTCCGCCCCGGCAGTCGGATTCAACCCAAGTCCGGCCGGTGTGGAATCTCCCATGAAGAAGGTGTCCCGATCCTCCTCCTCAAGCCGTGGTGTGGCGTCTCCTGCAAGAGCAACGATCCGGCGCCGATTGAAGCCGAGATTCGGTCCGGATCCCGCCCCTCAACCGATCGTCGGCCGTTGGGGGCGCAGCGCCCCATCGGTGCGCCGCCGGGGCAGCCCCGTGGAGCGCCGGTCGGGCCGGGGTGCGGCCGCTCCGCTCCGATTCGTCTTCGTTCGCCGCGGGTCGACCTCGGCCAAGATTCGTGCCCGACGTCCGGTAGCCCCGACCTCGGCCCGCCCCCGTTCCCGCGCATCGGCCCCCAGCGCTGCGCGGGTCCCGTCGAAGACCCGCTCCCGGTCCGAGGCTCGCCAGGAACCGGCCTCGGCGGCGCTCCCATCGCCGCCATCGCCGCCATCGCCGGGTTCCCCGGAATCGGCCCCGATGCCTTGGGTTCCGCCCTTGATGGTGGCCCATCTCGAGCCCGACCCGCTTCCCCCCGGATTGCCCGAGATACCTCCGATCCTTCTGGAAGGCGATGACGGTGCCGAGGACTCCCCGGTGTCACCGTTCGGTCGGGGAGACCTGGCGGCGGGCGCGACCCCGTCGGCTGTCTGGCTCGCGGGCTGTGATCCGCGAACCTTGATCCTCGGTTGGGAGGAGGCGAGCGGGACCTCGGTGCCCGTCGCGTCTCCAACCGAATGGCGGCTCAAGTCGGCCGTCGAGCCCGATTCCGTGCTGGCTGCCGGCCCACTGCCTTCCGATCGGCGTTTTCTCTTCCTGCAGGATCCGCCGGCCGCACCCGTCCACATCGCGGAGATCGGCGTGCGCTCGGTCCACGGTGAGTGGGAGTGTTGGGCCTCTTCCGGTCCGGTTTCGTTGCCACCGTCCTCGTCGGGAGATTCGCTGGGGCGGGAGAATGCATCGGCTGGGGACGCGGGGCTGAGGCCCGGAGTCGCCTCGGGATTCTTCGATCGCCTCATCGATCAGTGGTCCTCTCCGGTCGCGGCTCCGGGGAGTTCCGAGTTGGCCTTGCACAGTGCTTCGAGGCGAGCGGAGTCGGGAGGGGCAGGGGATTGGGCCCCTTCGTCCCAGGAGAGCCTTGGGATCTCCTCCGCCGAGGGGATCTCGTCTTCGGCGGTGGGCCTTTCGGCCGCGGGCTCGGGCGGGCAAGACGACTTCTGGTTCCGGGTGAACGCCGAGGTGGTGATCTTCGGCAGTGCCCAGCCGGGGGCTCGGGTCACCCTTTCGGGGCGTCCGATCGCCCTGCGTCCGGACGGCTCGTTCACCTTCCGGTGCGCTCTGCCGGACGGGCGTTTTGAACTGCCGATGGTGGCCGTTTCGTCCCGCGGATCCGAAGCCCGGCAGGCCACGCTCACGCTGGCACGGCAGACCCTGACCCGGGGTGGGGTGGGTTCGCATCCCGGGACTCCGGGCCTCCCCCCACCGCAGGCCATTCCCTGAGCGGAACGATGGTGACCGGACACCTCGCCATCGTTCTGCATGCCCACTTGCCGTGGGTGCGACATCCGGAGCATGACCGCTTCCTGGAGGAGTATTGGCTCTTCGAGGCCGTGGCCGAATGCTACCTGCCGCTGCTTCGGGTTCTCCGCGGCTGGATCCGCGATGAGGTCGATTGGAAGTTGACCCTCGGAATCACCCCGACCCTGGCCGCCATGTGGGCCGATCCGCTGCTGAAGGCGCGCACGCAGCGCTACCTCGTGGAGCGTCGTGAACTCGCCCGACTGGAAATCGAGCGGACCGTGCTCGTGCCCGGCTTGAATGCCGTGGCCCGCTTCCACGCCGAATTCTACGAAGAAGTCTGGTCGGAGTGGACCGCCTGTGACGGGGATCTGATCGCCGCCTGGGCCGGGATGGCTCGGACCGGACGATTGGAACTCCTGGGAGGCCCGGCGACCCACCCGATCCTGCCCCTGTTGACCTCGGAATCCGGCAGTCTCCGAGCGCAGTTGAACCTGGGCTTGCGGGAGCACCAACGCCAGTTCGGGGTGCGTCCGTCCGGCCTGTGGCTGCCGGAATGCGCGTGGGCTCCGGCCTTGGAGAAGCCGTTGATCCTCGAAGGGGTTCGACACTGCGTGCTGGAGACCCATGGGCTGCTGAGAGGCACGCCACCGGTGCCCACCGCGGTGTTCCTCCCGGTCCACAGCCCGGGTGGACTCACGGTCTTCGGTCGGGATCCGACCAGTGCCCGCCAGGTCTGGAGTCGTCAGGGTGGCTATCCCGGAGACCCCCGATACCGCGAGTTCCATCGGGATCTGGCCGATGAGGCCGAGTGGGAATCGGTGTCGCGGTTCCTGCCCGGGAGCGGGGTGCGGGTGGCCAGCGGATTCAAGTACCACCGGGTCACGGGAGGGAGCGGTGACAAGGCCTTGTACGAACCGCACCAGGCGCTGCAGGCCGTCGAGGAGCATGCGGTTCATTTCCTGACGCAACGGCAACGCCAACTCCGTTCCGCGGCCGAGGGACTCACGCGCACTCCGGTCGTGGTCGCCCCCTACGACGCCGAACTTCTGGGGCACTGGTGGTTCGAGGGGCCGCAGTTCCTGGATCGCGTCATGCGCCTGGCTTCGCAGTTCGGAGTCCGGCCGGAAACCCTGTCCGCAGTGGCGGAAGCCCACCCTCGGGCCTGGGTGTCGCAGCCGGCCGAGTCGAGTTGGGGGGCTGGCGGGCATCTGGGGGTGTGGCTTCATCCCTCCAACGCCGATCTCCAGCCGCGGTTGCGGTCGGCCGCGGCGAAGATGGTTTCGGTGGCCCGTGCGATCAGGACTGACAACGGTATCGACCCCAGCGGCTCCGGCCGGACCGATCGGGTCAATCGGACCCATTGGGCCCGCAAGGCGGGGCGTGAATTGCTGTTGGCCCAGGCCAGCGACTGGCCCTTCCTGATCCGCATGGGCACGGCCGAATCGTATGCCCGTCGTCGGGTCGAAGCTCACTTGCAGGCGTTCGATGAACTCGCCCGGCTCGTCTTGGACCCCTCGGAACCGCATCTCCACCCGGAGTCGGCCGTAGCGTGGCCCGGCGAAGGGTTTCCGGAGCCGGATCCCGCAGCTTGGGAATCGGCCCAGGGGTGAGCGGTGAGGACGATCGTGCCGCTCGCGACCGGAACCAGCCGATGAGGTCGTTGGAATAACTCAATCGTTGACGATTTTTGTCTCCGGACTCTTCATCGGGGCTGAACCCTTAGATTGCTGCTCTACCCTTGTTTGCATGAACCCGTTTCCTGCGTCCTTTTCGGGCCGTTCGCGGAATCACCGCGACGGTTTCACCCTCATCGAATTGCTGGTGGTCATCGCCATCATCGCCATTCTGGCGGGAATGCTCCTGCCGGCTCTTTCCAAGGCCAAAGACAAGGCCTTGTCCACGATCGACCTGAGCGGCTGCAAGCAGATCATGCTGAGCACGCACATGTTCGCCACCGACAACCAAGACGACCTGCCGGGTCCCACCTGGGGCCTCACCGGCTGCAGGACCGGTTGGGCGTATTCGGCCGTCAATGACGGCAGTGCGCAATCGACCACCCCGGGTCAGGCGGTTCCCGCCTCGATTCCCGATGGCGCGGGCGACAACAAGATGCCGCTGAGCACGGGCTCCCGGTCCCTCGCCCAGCAACCGTTCTTCATGATGGGCCAGTTGGGCCGTTTTCTGACCACGCCCAAGGTGATGTTCTGCCCCAAAGACCTCAACGAAGTCGCCGGTGCCAAGAAGAACGAGTGGGCCGGCCGGAGCGTGAAGATCACCAGCTACACCTTCAACGGGTGCATCATCGATCTGGGCAATTTCCCTGGCTTTGCGGACGGCAAGGCCCGCAAGCAGTCGTCGTTCCGCCCTCTGGACATCCTGTTCTGGGAGACGGCCGAGCAGGATCCCTTCTTGTTCAACGATGCCGGAAACCAGCCGACCGAGGGCATCTCGCAGCGGCATCGCGCCTCGGCCTACCGGCGCGGCGTGCTCAACCAGGACTGGGGTGGTCAGTCGGCCATCGGTCGCATGGACGGCAGCGCCAACTTCATCCGATTCAAAGACTTCACGATCATGGGTGGTGGCACTCCGCAGGGCATGCCGGCGGGCATGAGGCCCATGGCTCAGAGGGATGACAACAACCACGTCTGGATCGGACCGGCCTACAAGAATTGATCGCGCCCTTCCTTCCGTTACCCTCCCCACATGATGAAACACGGATACTGCCTGCTGTTGCTGACCTTGGGCTTGATCACCGCCTGCTCCAAGAAAGACGAAGACGCCTCGGCGTCGGCCCCGGCTCCCGCGGCCCCGGTGGCTGCCGAAGGCGGAGCGGCCCCGGCGGCGGCTCCGGCCGAAGCGGCCCCGGCCGCCGAGGCCAAGCGCGATTGGGATGCGGTGGTGGCCGAAGTGGCCCGGATTCGCGCCATGCGCCCGCTGCCGGACGACAAGCGCACCCGGATGCTGCAATTGCAGGACGAGTTGATGGCCGCGTCCAATTCGGATCCGGCCGCCCGTGAGGCCTGGGCCAACCTGTCCCGGATCATCAACGGCCGCTGAACGGCCGCGATACGGTTCCCTGAATTCGGGCGTCCGGACCACCCGGGCGCCCCTTTTGTTTTGAGACCCAGTGACTCGGAGGACAGCCATCCTGTGCCTGCTGCTGCTGGCGGTCGGTTCCATCGCCCTCTGGCGACGCGGGCCGCGGGGCGCTCCGGTCTCCCCGAAGCAGGAGGCTGAGGCCGAGGCGGCCGCCCGGCGTTTCATGGTCTTGCGCGAGTCGGAGCAGGCGGCGGATCGGGGGGCCTGGAAGGCCACCGAGCCGGCGGTCCGGATCGAGCAGGAGGTCGTTCGGGGGGTGGAACGGGCGATGGCTTCCGGGCGTCTCGACGAGGGTGGGTTGCCGGGTCTCGCCGCCCGGATCTCGGCTCCGGAGGGTCATTCCCTGCGCTGGATGCAAGCCCGAGTGATGGGAGTCGGCCCGGTTCCCGAGGCCGGTGGCGGTCCCCCGGCATTCCTGGCCCGGTTGGAGACCGAGGTGGTGTTGGACAAGGCCGATCTCCGGTCCGCATCCCGCGTCGTCTGGACGGCGCGATTCATCGTCGAATCGGTCTGGGTGGAGGGCTCAGAGATCCCCCGCCTTCGGGAGTACCGCCTGGTTGAGGCTCCGACCGTGCTCGCAGGCACGCCGGTCTTCGAGCCTTGGGCCGATCTCCTCATCCCCACCAACGGGGTGGGTCTTTTCACCGATCCGCTGATCCTCGAGCTCACGGAGCAGGGGATGCGACTGCACTTGGCCGGGGCCGGGGTCGCGGCCGTGCGGGCCGGTGAGGGGTGGCGTTGGGAGCAGGCCGATGTGGGGCCGCCGGAGCCGGTCAAGGCGGTGGTCCGGGCCGACCTCGATGGCGATGGCTCCGTCGAACTGGTGGTCGCCGACGCCTCCGGGTTGCGGGTCCGGGGCCGCGACGGGTGGGCCCAGGCCTGGGTGGCACCGGCCAAGCTCAGGCACCCGCAATCCATCACCGCCGGTGACATCGATGGCGACGGCGACCTGGATCTGTGGATCACCCAATATCGGCTGCCGTTTGTTCAAGGGCAGTTCCCCACGCCCTACTACGACGCCCTCGATGGCTTGCCTTCCTACCTCCTGCGCAATGAAGGCACCCGTTGGGTGGACATCACCGAGGCGTCTGGGCTGGCCGCCAAACGCCATCGCCGAACTTACAGTGCGTCTTGGATCGATCTCGATGGCGATGGCGATCTGGACCTGGTCAACGTGAGTGATTTCGCCGGGCTGGACATCCACCGCAACGACGGGAACGGCCGCTTCACGGATCTCACCGCCGAGCTGGGGCTCACGCGCCACGCCTTCGGCATGGCCCATGCGGTCTGGGATGCCAATGGCGACGGCTTGCCCGATCTCCTCATGGTCGGCATGGATTCACCGGTGGCCTCCCAGTTGGACCAGGCGGGTCTGGGTCGGGCGGAGTTCCCCGCACACACCGCCCACCGCGCTGCCATGACCTATGGCAACCGGCTCTTCATGGGTTCGACCGTTCGGGGACTCGAATTCAGCC
Source organism: Verrucomicrobiales bacterium (assembly GCA_027490985.1). Taxonomy (GTDB): domain Bacteria; phylum Verrucomicrobiota; class Verrucomicrobiia; order Limisphaerales; family UBA9464; genus SXXZ01. The sequence goes on along the minus strand of JAIXXC010000210.1, from coordinate 12,188 downwards.
CGGTCTCCGAAGGCTTGCGTCGTGCGGGATGGGCCTGGGGGGCGGCGGTGCTCGACTGGAACAACGACGGTCAGGACGACCTCTATCTGGTCAATGGCCACGAAACCTTCGAGAGCCGGTCGGACTTCGAACGCCAGTTCTGGCAGCACGACATCTATGTGGGCGGATCCGCGCCCGACCCGGCCAGGCGGCTTTATTTCATGCAGGCCAACGAGGCCAGGAGGGCCGCCCGCCAGTCGTACGGGGGGTGGCAGGCCAACCGGCTCTTCACCCGTCGCGGCCCCGACTCGTTCATGGAGAATGCCTGGGTTCTGGGCGTCGCGGTGACCGAGGATTGCCGCAATGTCGTGGCCGGTGATTTCGACGGCGACGGCCGCATGGATCTGGCCCTGACGACCTACGAGCAGTGGCCGGTGGCGCGCCAACGACTGCGGGTCTTGCGCAACCGGTCCGCGGCACCCGCGCATTGGATCGGCTTCAGTCTCGATGTTCCGGCTCCGGGATCCCGGGTCGAACTGACCACGCCCGACGGGGTCCGACGCCACTGGTGGGTCAATGGTGACGGCTACCGCAGCCAGTCGGATGTCCAGGCCCACTTCGGGTTGGGTGCACGGGCCGAAGTCATCCGGGCCGAGTGGGTCCGGGCCGATGGGAGTCGGGTGGACTTGCCCCGCGTCGCCGATCGCTGGCATCGCATTCCGGCCCGGCGCTGAGCGCCTCAACGCGCCCGACGGCCCCTGAACCGCCGGCCTCGGTCCGGCCGTTTCCCGGATTTTCGACTCCGGAGTCAAGGAGGCGATTGGTGTGCGTTCCGGCTGTAACGGGATTCCTATTGACCAGAAAGGCGTCTGTTGTGGACAACCTCGGGGACGTGATGGATCCGATCCGTCGCGACTCCGGAAAAACACATGGCGAGAACTGTCAGGAAAGCGGGCCCCGCGATCAAATCGGCGGCCAGTTCCAAATACGACGCACACCACAAGGTGCTCAACACGACCTACGGCTCGTTCGCGGATCTGCGCCGCGAGTTGGCCGACTCCAAGGAGAAGGTCTCCGAGCGGGAGAATGTGCTGAAGCTCTTCGCCACCTGCACCGATCCCCAGCGGGCGTTCCTGCTGCTGGACGACTATCTCGAGAAGCTCTCGCTGAGCCGGAAGGATTTCGGACAGTCGGAATGGTGGCCGCGGATGCAGTCGTCCACCGGGAAGCCCCGCCTGGAAGAAGTGGCCATGCTCTTCCTGCGCAACAACCGCTCGTTGCCGACCGAACTGCTCCAGTACGCCAACTTCGAGAAGTTCGCGGCCGTCGAGCAGACCGAGAAGGAGACCGGTTTCGTCCAGGAGTTGGAGAACTGGCTCTTCCCGCCCAACCACACCCATCTCGATTCACCGCGGGCGGCCCTGCGTGTCGTCTGCGAACCCAAACGGGACGACGAGAACAGCAATCAGTGGCGTCTGGCCGTCCATTTCTTCCTGTTCCGATCGCGCTCCGGCGAGAAGGAGCGGTTCGTCTCGGACCTGTGCGATCTGCGCACCCGGGCGGCCCACGAGGCCGAGCTCTTCCCCGCGGAAGACTGGCAGGTGATCGACTGGCTGCACGGCCACTGGTCGGAGAAGGTGCCGGAGGGCGAGGTCATGCTCCTCGACGGGCCCGATCTGCTGACCTGGTTGGCGAAGTGGGCCCATGGTCAGCGGCTCGAATTGCTCGGCAAGGCCACCAACCTCGATTTCGTGGGTCGGGTGGCCGAGTTGAAGCCCCGCTTGGACACCATCGACGGCGAGATGAGCTTCACCCATGTGCTCGCCCTGCCCAACGGCGTCACCCAGCCGTTGCCCGAGTGCCAGTTCTTCGTCGGAGAGCCCCCGTTGGTGCTGGTCGGCAACGAGTTTTTCGTGCTGCGCCATGCCCCTCCGGCGAGCCTGCTCGGACCCTGGGCCCAGCGCCCGGTGGTTCCGGTCAAGCGCCTGTCGCAGCGCCTGCTCACCGAGCTGCGCCGTACCCAGGCCAAGGAGCAGCCCAATGCCAATTGGAGCGAACTGTGCGAGACCCACACGGCGCGGCCCCAGTTCACCTTCGAGCTGGCCGATGAAGTGGTCCGCGTCCGGCTGCTGGCCATCAGCGAGAAGGATGGATCCGAGTGGCAGTGGAACGGCCACGAGTGGACCCGGGTGGTGGAACGCCAGGGGACCGAGAACCGTCCGGAGCTTCTCGATGATCCCCGGCTCCTGCCGGCGATCCATTGGCTCCAGCAGGCCGATTGGTTCACGCCCGAGCCGGGACTCTGGGTGCTCGATGCCAACGAGAACTGCCTTTCGCAGTTGGCCACGGCCTGGTTCGACCGGCCCAAAGAAGCCGACTACCTGGGCAATCCGAGCTTCCAGCGCCTCTTCCTCAACCGCCGCCTGGTGAAGCCCAAGCTGGTGCTCAAGGGTTCCGGCATCGACTGGCTCTCCGTGAGCGCCGAGTGGGAGGCCGAGGGCATGAAGCTCTCCAAGGCCGATCTCGAACGGTTGGCCGCTGCCACCTCCCGCTTCGTCAAGCTGCCCGATGGCGGCTGGGTGGAGCTCGACATCGACGCCAACCGCAAGGCCCATGAGACCGCCGCGACGCTGGGTCTCGATGGTCTCTCGGCCGATGCCCAGAAAACGTCGCTCGTCCATGCGACCCAGCTCGATGAAAGCACCTTGGACGGGTTGGGGGCCAACAAGGCCGTGGCCGAGCTGCGGGCCAAGCTGGCCAACTTCAAGGGCGTACCCGAGACCCAGTTGCCCGTGAGCATCTGCGCCGAGCTGCGCCCCTATCAGCAGGACGGATTCAACTTCCTGGCCAATCTCACCCGGCTCCGCCTGGGGGGCATCCTGGCCGACGACATGGGTCTGGGCAAAACCCTCCAGACCCTGGCTTGGCTCACCTGGCTGCACGAGAACGCCACCAAGAAGGACAAGAAGCCCTCGTTGGTGCTGTGCCCGGCCTCCGTGCTGCACAACTGGCGTCGCGAAGCCGAGAAGTTCGCGCCCAAGCTCAAGGTCCTGGTGCTCCAGTCGGGCCAGCAGCGGCACAACCTGCGCAAGCAGATCCCCGATGCCGACCTGGTTGTCACCAACTACGCCATCCTCCGACGCGACCTCGAGGAGTTGGGCAAGTTCCACTTCCGTGCGCTGGTGCTCGACGAGGCCCAGTTCATCAAGAACCCGACGGCCCAGGTCACCGTCGCGGTGAAGGAGATCGAGGCCGATCATCGCCTGGCCCTGACGGGCACGCCGCTGGAGAACCGCATGCTCGATCTGTGGTCGATCGTGGATTTCTCCCAGCCGGGCTACCTGGGCAACCAGCAGAACTTCAACGAGGTCTACGAGGCCAAGGGCGACGGCCCCGAATGGGATGGATCGGCCAAACGCCGTCGTCTCAGCGCCAAGCTGCGCCCGATCATGCTGCGCCGCGTGAAGAAGCAGGTGGCCAAGGACCTGCCCGACCGCATCGAGGAACGCCGCGACTGCGAGCTCGATGACGACCAGCGCAAGCTGTACCTCGCGGAGCTGCGCCGCAGCCGCGAGCAGGTCATGAAGACCATGCAGGAGAAGGGCGTGGCCAAATCCAAGATGCACGTGCTGGCTGCACTCACGCGCCTGCGCCAGATCTGCTGTCATCCCAGGTTGGTGGGCAACGACTGCGTCTCGGGCAAGACCGAGACCCTCTTCGAACTGCTCGAGCCCATCCTGGCCTCCGGCAACAAGATCCTCTTGTTCTCTCAGTTCGTGGAGATGCTGAAGTTGCTCGAGGCCGCCTGCCGCGAGCGGGGCATCAAGACCCACATCCTGACCGGCGAGACCAAGGGGCGCATGGAGGTCGTCAACGCCTTCCAGGCCGATCCCGAACCGTGCGTGTTCCTGCTGTCACTCCGAGCGGCGGGCACGGGCCTGAACCTCACCAACGCCAGCTACGTGGTGTTGTACGATCCCTGGTGGAACCCGGCCGTCGAGGCCCAGGCCATCGACCGTTCGCACCGTATCGGCCAGACCCAGACGGTGATGGCCTACCGGTTGATCACCCCGGGCACCGTCGAAGAGAAGATCTGGGACCTCCAGCAGCGCAAGTCGGCCACCATCGCCGATGTGCTCGGCGAGGAAGGCTTCGCCAGCAATCTCTCGAAGGACGATCTGGAGTACCTCTTCAGCGAAGACTGACCGGCGGTCCGCCCCGGAAGCACCGAGGCCGTGCGGACCGTTTCGAACGGATCGCACGGCCTTGTCGTTGGCAGCAGGGCAGGGCCTTGAGGAGGTTCCGATGACCGGAGAGGGCCCGGGAAGCCGGTTCCGGTTTCAGCCCCCTCCGAGCTTCTGGAGGACGATCGAGCCCGACGAGGCCCGATCAGGGTTCGTACAATCCGGCCTCTCGGAGTTGGGCCTTGAACGCCTCCACCCGCGCCGGGAAGTACCGGTGGATGAGGCGGTCGACCTCCGGTTTCCAGTGGTCCTCGACGCTGTAGGTTTCGTACGGGCCTTCTTTGTAGCGGTGGATCTGGTTCCGGTAATCGCCCCAGCGCAGGGCCTCGGCGTACAGGGCCGGCTCCAGGCGATCGGCCAACGATCGGTATCGGGCGGCCGCGGCGTCGGCCGACAAGGCCGCCCCCGGGGCCAGGTGTTTCCGGGCCCGGGTCGCGAACTCGTGGCGGAAGGTCGGTGACTGGCGGAGCTTCTGGAAAATCCGGGTCGGTGACTGGTCGTCGTCGTCCTGAAGGCGGTTGTCTTGCGGGTCTTCGAGGGTGCGCTCGCCGTCCCACACCAGGAACTGCCAACGCCCGGGCGGATTCCGACGACGGGCCGCATACCAGTTGGACGAGCGGTCCCAATCGCCATTGGCCCCGTACAGGTTGAGCAGCATGAAATTGATGAAGGCCGGCACATCCAATTCGGCGCGTAGGGCCTTCTCGCTGACCTCGTTGGTGATCCCGGCGTTGACCAGTGACATCAAGCGATCCCAGGCCACGGCATCGCCCGAAAGCACCTTGTCGGCGTTGCGGGCATCGTAGTCGCTCGCCCGACCGCCCCAGGTTCGGGCGGCGAATCCGGCATCCGGTCGCTCGCACAGGTCATAGACGCCCCAATAGAGTCCGTTGAGGTGGAGGTGGACCGGGCGACTGCGGGAGGCCGGGTGTCCCATGACGGAATACGTCGCCCGCATCCAGGGGTCCCGCAGATAGTCCGCGCTGCGCCGTTCCTTCGAGTCCCAGTGCAGCCACGAGTGATTGTTGCCGGCCCGCAGAATGAATTGCTCCAGATCTCCGGTCTGTCCGGGAAAGAGGGCGTTCTTGAGCGAGGACACGCCATAGCGCGACCGGAAGATCACCCGGAACGAATGCTTCGGTGATTCCTTGGGACGGCGATTCCATCCGCCTTGGATTCTGAGTCCCGCCTGGACCTGAAAGCCGGGGCCTTGGGAGCGGGTCCGGAAGGTCAATTGGACGGGCCGTTCCCAGGCATCGCCAGATTCCTGGGTGTGTCGGTAGAGACCCAGTTCTTCACCATACAGGTCTTCGGACTTCAGGTTGAGGAACAGGTGGGGCAGGGCCTCGAGTGCCTGCTCCAACCGGCGTTCGGTCTCGGCCGGATCGCTGGCGGCGGGCACGGCCATCTTGTACCAGGCCGGGGCTTCCCAGCCCTCCTCACGGCCCCAGGTCGTGGGCAATCCGGCGCCCTCCTGACGCAGGATCCCGCTCACGGAGAACACCGATGTCGGTGGCGGTGGGAGGGGCCCCTCGGCCCCGGACCGGAGAACGAGGACGACGGCGACGAGGATCAGGGATGGAAGACCGCGGAGGGACCAAGACACGCGAGAACGATGGACCGGTCCGGCGCGAAAGGCACGACTCGAACGGGGCGGCCATCGAGGCGCTTTCGGAGAAATCGCCCACTTTGGACACGCCGGTTGTCGCAGCGCCGGGCAGGGTGGCGATTCCCTCGACAGCGGGCCGGGGCGCAGGCGAGCGTGGAGCCCATGACCGTTCGGGAAACCCTGTCGTGGATCACCGGAACGCTTCACTCTGCGGGCCTCGAGTCTGGCGAGGTCGAGGCGGGGTGGATGCTCTGGCGCCTGACCGGGCTCAGCCCGGTCCAATTGCGCCTGCGGGGCGACCAGGCCGTCTCCCCGGAACATCAGCGACAAGTGGAAGCCTGGGTCGAGCGCCGCGGCCGCAGGGAGCCCCTTCAGCACATCCTGGGGACGGCTCCGTTCCTGGAATGGGAATTCGAGGTTTCCCGCGATGTGCTGGTCCCCAGGCCGGAGACGGAAGTCCTGGCCTTGAAGGCGCAGGATTGGCTGCGGGATCGATCGGGTGCCGCGGCCGGCCGGCCCGTCACGGCCCTCGACATCGGCACCGGATCGGGGTGTCTGGCCATCGCGATGGCCCGTATTCCCGGCGTTGCCGTGAGCGCGATCGATGTGTCCGAGTCGGCGTTGCGGATCGCCCGCTCCAATGCGGCCCGACTGGGATTCGCCGGCATCGGGTTCCAGCACCGCGATCTCCGGGGCGTCGGTCCGGACGACTTCCGGGATCTGGACCTGATCGTGTCCAACCCACCCTACATTCCGAGTGCCGAGATCGACCGACTGGATCCCGAGGTGCGCGATCACGATCCGAGGTCGGCCTTGGATGGCGGGGCCGACGGGTTGGAGTTCTACCGCATCCTCGCCCGCTGGGGACGCCGCTGGTTGAGGGCTTCGGGTTGCCTCATGCTCGAGTTCGGCGACGGGCAGGCACCGGCGCTGGTCGACCTGTTCGCCGAGGAGGGGTGGCGTGAGATTTCCGCCGAGAAAGACTTGAGCGGGCGCGAGCGGGTTCTCATCGTCCACCCATCGGCTGCCCGTGCGATCTGATTCCACCAACCCCCGCGGGCGTTTCCGGTCCCTCATTCCATGGATAGTTTCTTGATCGAAGGCGGACTCCCCCTGAACGGCGAAGTGACCATCAGCGGCTCCAAGAATGCCGTGCTGCCCATCCTCGCGGCCACGCTGCTCACCTCGGAGACGTGCGTGATCCGCAGGGTCCCCGACCTCAGCGATGTCGGCTTCATGCTCAAGATCCTCCAGTCTCTCGGGGCCGAGGTGACCCGGGACGGCGGCACCCTGACCATCCGTGCCGCGAAGATCTCCGGTCGGGGCGATTACGAATTGATCCGCAAGATGCGCGGTTCGATCTGCATTCTGGGGCCCCTCCTGGCCCGCCTGAACGAAGCGGTGGTCTCGTTGCCCGGCGGGTGCGTCATCGGCACGCGTCCGATCGACCTGCATCTCAAGGGGTTGCGCGGTCTCGGGGCCCAGGTGGAGGTGGAGGCCGGGTATGTGCGCGTCCACGCGCCACGTCTGGAAGGGCAGATGGTGTTTTTGGGCGGGCGGGTCGGGCCGACGGTTCTCGGGACGGCCAACGTGATGATGGCCGCCACGCTGGCCTCGGGCATCACGGTCATCGAGAGCGCCGCCTGCGAGCCCGAGGTGGTCGATCTGGCCGACTTCCTCATCGCCATGGGGGCCAAGATCACCGGGGCCGGCAGTCCGACCATCACCATCCACGGGGTGAAGGCGTTGCACGGAGCCGACCATGAAGTGATCGCCGACCGCATCGAGGCCGGAACCTTTGCGGCCGTCGCCGCGGCGACCGGGGGCGAGGTCACCCTGCGCGGGGCCCGTGCGGACCACCTGGGTGCGGTGCTCGACAAGCTTCAGGAGGCCGGCGCGCAAATCCGCCGGGCGGCCGGTGTGCTCACCGTGCGCGGCACGGGCACCATCAAGCCCATCGACATCACCACGATGCCCTACAGCGGCTTTCCCACCGACATGCAGGCCCAGTTGATGGCCCTGGCCTGTCAGGCCCCGGGCACGAGCATCATCACCGAGCGCATCTTCGAGTCTCGCTTCATGCACGCCTCCGAGTTGATGCGTCTGGGAGCCGATATTGCCATCGAGGGCCCCAGTGCCATTGTCAAAGGGGGGCGGCCTCTGAGTGGAGCCCCGGTGATGGCCTCGGATCTTCGGGCCTCGGCCGCACTGGTGATCGCCGGCTTGGCCGCGAAGGGCTCCACGCAGGTTCATCGGGTCTACCATCTGGACCGGGGCTACGAACGCATGGAGCTCAAGCTCCAGAAGCTCGGCGCCCGGATCCAGCGGGTCCCGGGTGAATGACGGGCCGGTCTCGGCTGACTGATGAAATTCGTGCTGCTCTTCCTGCTGGTGGCCACGGTGGGGTTCGGTGTCTACCGGATCTCGCTGATCTACCGGTCGATCCCCAGCGATGAGAGCACCCGCGAAAAGGCCGCACCGGTCGTGACCGACGAATCCCTGCCGGCGCTCACGCCCCCGCTCGAGGCCTCGCTGGCCGCGGCGACCCAGGCGGGTCCGCAAGCGCTTCGCCAATGGCTGGTGCAGCATGGCGGCTGGATCCCCGAACCCCGACTCTCGGGCATTCAACTCGACTATGCCCAGATGCTGGTGCGCAGCAATCCGGCCGAGGCCCGGCGTCTCTACGCCGCGGTGAAGGCCCGCACGCCCCCGAACTCGCCCTTGGCCCCCCGACTGAAGCAGCTTTCCCGAACATTCGAGTGATTCCATGGACATTACCTTCAACTGCCCCCATTGCGGCCTGAGCCTCGAGGTCGATCAGGATGCCGCCGGACAGCAATTCGACTGCCCGACCTGTCACAAGCCCCTGACCGTGCCGGCCGCTCCCGTTGTCGCCCCGCGGTCCGGCGTGCCCGCAGCAACCCCATCGGCCTCGGCTCCACGCGAGGAGAAACGCATGGCGGTTCCGGCCTCCCAGAAACCGATCGGGTCCCTGATCCAAAAGCCCAACAAGTCACTGGAACTGGCGGCCAAGGAGTCGAAGCCGGGGATGCGGGTGAAGACCCTGCGTCACTCCGACTGCAAGGACGGTGGCAAGGACCGGTTCGACGAGGTGGTTTCGGAGTTCCTCAACAAGATCGGCGACCAGGCCATCGTGAGCATCACGCCGATCAACTACAGCTACCTCGACACCGCCACCCAGAAGCTCCTGACCGACTTCGGGGTGATGGTGATCTACCGCGGCTGAGGTCCCTTTTGGCCGCCCGTCGCGCGGGCCACGGAATCCGTGCATGGGTGATACCAGCAGCATCAATGGAACGATGATCGCCCTGCGGGTGATCTCCAATCCATGCTCCAACGCCCTTCAAAAGGCCCTGGGGGCCGGGGGGTGGCCTTCCGCCGTGTTGTTGGCCTGCACCCACGGCCTGCTGGGCCCCTGGGCGATGGCTCTCCTGATGCGGGCGGGCGACGCGTTGGGGCCGGCCTTCTGGGCCTGGAGCCTGCTTTCGGCCATCCTGGCGGTGGTCGCCAACGGGTTGATCATCGAGGCGGTCCGCCGCTCCGATCTCTCGCTCCTGGGCCCCATCAACGCCTACAAGCCCTGGGTGAGCCTCTTGCCCTCCTGGCTCGTGCTGGGGGAACTGCCTCTGGGCACCGACTGGGTGGGGATGGGATTGGTGCTCCTGGGCAGTGGAGTGCTGGGAGGAGGAGGCTCCGCGCCCGCCCCGCCAGGGCGGCCTTGGGGACTGTGGCTCGATCGCGGGGTGCAATTGCGTTTCTTGGCTCTGGTGTTCTCGTCGGCCGAGGCCGTGACTCTCAAGCGGGCTCTCTCGCTGGCGGATCCTGACGCCGTGTTCGCCGCCTGGGTGCTCTTGGGTTTCCTTGTGGCGGCTCCCTTCGCTTGGCGCGCCCGCGGAGCGTGTCCCTCCAACTCCGACCGACTGCTGCGCGCCCTGCCGGCGTGCCTGGCCCTGGCCGTGACCACCGGACTCATGCAGTTCAGCACGCTGGTGGTGTTGGAGTCGCTGCCGACCGGGCTCGCCCTGTCGTTCTTCCAATTGTCCGCGGTGCTGAGCGTGTTCCTGGGGCGTGCCTTCTTCCGGGAGCCCCGGTTCGGTCGCCGGTTGTTCGGGGCCTGCGTCATGACCGCCGGCGCCGTGGTCATGGTCCTGTCCCGTTGAACTCGCGTGGATCGCCGGTCCGGCGTGCGCTGTTTCTCGGCGTGACAGGGAGCCCGACCTGTTGTTGATTGATCCGAACATGAAACGAGTCCTTTTCGCGTTGGCCGCCGCGCTTCTCTGCGGCCTCGCCGTGTCTGCCGAAGACAAGGCCCCCACCAAAAACGACAAGAAAGAAACCCCAGTGAGCAACACCAACAACGAGGTCGCCGTCATCAAGACCGTCGCCGGAGAAATGGTCATCGAGTTCTGGCCCGATGTGGCCCCGAAGACCGTCGAGAACTTCAAGACCCTGGCCAAGAAGGGCTTCTATGATGGCACCGCCTTCCACCGGATCATCAAGGGCTTCATGATCCAGGGCGGCGATCCGCTGACCAAGGACGAGACCAAGCAGAACCGCTGGGGCACCGGCGACCCGGGCTACAAGATCAAGGCCGAGTTCAACGAGCGGTCCCACAAGCGCGGCGTGATCTCCATGGCCCGCTCCCAGGATCCGGATTCCGCCGGCAGCCAGTTCTTCATCTGCCACGGCGACCCGAGCTTCCTCGACCGTCAGTACACGGCCTTCGGCAAGCTCATCCAGGGCGACGAGGTGCTCGAGAAGTTGGCCACCACCAAGACCGGCTTCCAGGACCGTCCGGCCGTGCGCCAGGGCGTCGAGAGCGTCAAGATCGTGGATCGCGCCACTCTGAAGTGATTTGAAGTCCTCCCGCGCTTGCGGGAAACTCCACGGCGGCCAGGGGACTCCCTTGGCCGCCGTTGCTGTTCATGGACCCCGAAACCGACACCGTCACCGCCATCGCCACCGTCCTGCAGGGATTCGGGTGTCCTGCGGACCGGTGTCCCGAGATGGCCCATCAACTCCACCGCCGGGCTGGTCAATTGGCCGAGGTCAAGGGGCGGCCGTACGAAGAAGCCCTGGGTCACCTTCTGCGGGCGATGGCGGGTGGGTGGGCCGCCCAGTCGAAGGCACCCGACTCCGACTTCCGGTCATGAGCGACGGCCAATCCCGCAAATCGATCGAACCTTGGCCGGACCTGGAGACCCGCTCGGTGGGTGATTTCCGGATCTTCCAACTGCGATCGGTGCGGCGACGCAGTCCGCGCACCGGGGTGGAGCGCGACTTCTACGTGATGGATTGCGCCGATTGGGTGAATGTCATCGCCATCACCGCCGACGAGGAATTGATCCTGGTGGAGCAGTTCCGGCACGGCGTGGCCGACGTGGAGTTGGAAGTGCCCGGCGGCATCATGGATCCGGGTGAGACCGATCCCGTGGCGGCCGGCCTCCGGGAGCTGCGCGAAGAAACCGGTTATCAAGGCGAGGGGGCCGTGGAGATCGGATGCGTTCTGCCCAATTCGGCCATCCAGAGCAACCGGTGTCGGACCGTCCTGGTCAGGAATTGTCGCCGGGTCGGAGCCTTGGAGCTCGATGATTCCGAGGATATCGCCGTGCGTCTGGTTCCCGTCTCGGAGATGGCCTCCCTCGTGACCGGAGGGCGGGTGCGCCATTCCCTGGCGGTTGCGGCCCTCTATCATTACGAATTGTGGGTCCGCGCCTCCCGGGAGTGAGTGGGCGCCCCGGTTCGGGTGTGGCTCAAAGCGACTGGGAGCGGTGGGCGTTGTCACCCGGATTTTTCCTGCTCCCCCTTTCGTTGGGAGCAGTTAGAGGGCATGATCCGCGCATCATGAAACTGACGTGGAGAGATTCCGACGAGATCGCTTGGGCCCTGATGGATGCCCATCCGGATCAGGATCCCCTGAGGCTGAGTTTTCCGAAATTGCACAAGATGGTCTGCGAGTTGCCCGAGTTCGGCGACAAGCCCGAGGCGTCCAACGAGAAGATTCTCGAGAACATCCAGATGGCCTGGTACTCGGAGCAGAAGTAGGCCGCGAAGTCGGCGACGAAGTAGGCCAACCGGGGGGGCAGGCGAACCTCACGGTGTCGTGAATCAGCCGAGGGGTGTTCGGGCGACGCTGTCGAGCCCCACCGTTCAATGAACTTTCAAAGGCTGATTCAGGGTTGACTGAAAGCACTCCTCGATGGTTTTTCGGCCGCCGGGGTTCGAGGGATGGGCTCAAGGTGGGGCTTGACCACCTGGGAGATGAGTTCGGAATGAGTTCGGATGAGGGACTCAACCGAAGGACTCAACCGAAACACTCGGCCGGGCAGGTCAGT
>JAIXXC010000205.1 GCA_027490985.1 Verrucomicrobiales bacterium | reverse complement strand
CGGTAGTCGCGGCCGCCGAAGCGGTAGGTCAACCGCTCATGGTCCAGGCCCAGGAGGTGCAGCAGGGTGGCGTGGAGGTCGTGCAGTTCGACGGGGTTCTCGGCGGCCTTGTAGCCGTATTCGTCGGTCGATCCATAGGCCATGCCTCCCCGAGCGCCGCCACCGGCCATCCAAAGGCTGAATCCGTGGGGATTGTGGTCGCGGCCATCCCGGCCCTGGGCGAACGGGGTGCGTCCGAATTCGCCGGACCAGAGGACCACGGTCTCGTCGAGCAGGCCGCGCGCCTTGAGGTCGGTCAGCAAGCCAGCGATGGGTTGGTCGATGGCCCGGGCGTTGACCGAGTGGTTGTTGCGCAGGTCTCCGTGGGCATCCCAACGGGCGTTGCCATGGGCCCGGGTGCACGTGAGTTCGACGAATCGGACGCCGCGCTCAATGAGTCGCCGGGCCACCAGGCATTGCCGGCCATAAGAGCGGGTGTGTTCGGAGGTGGAGTCCAAGCCATAGAGGCGTCGGGTGGCTTCCGATTCGCCCGCGATCGACGTCGCCTCGGGCACCGACATCTGCATCCGATAAGCCAGTTCTGCGTTGGCGATGGCCGCCTCGAGGGCGTCGTGGGCTCCCAACCGCCCGAGCGCGGCCGCGTCGAGCGCGCGCACCGAATCCAGTTTGCCGCGTTGGAGGCCCGGTGACGTCTCGAGCGGTTGGATGTTGGCCAGCGCGGGCAGATCGTTGCGCAGGAGCGACGCCTGATGGTCGGCCGGCAGGAACCCGGGTCCGAAGCAGTCGACGCCCCCGGAGGGAATCAGTCCCCCATCGAGCACCACGTAACCGGGGAGATCCCTGTTCTCCGATCCGAGGCCGTAGGTGGTCCAGGCCCCCATGCTCGGCCGGCCGGCCATCCCGCTGCCGGAATGCAGGAAGTAGTTGGCGGCATTGTGCTCTGAGAACCGCGACACCATGGAGCGGATCACGCACAAGTCGTCGGCGCAGGATCCCACCTGCGGGAACAGATCGCTAATCGGCAGCCCGCTCTGACCGCGAGGCCGGAACGCCCAGGGACTGCCCAGTGTGGCTCCGTTGTCCTCGAACTGCGTCGGTTCCATGCGCAGTCCGAAAGGCTTTCCATCCTCCCGGGTCAGGCGCGGCTTCGGATCGAAGGTGTCCACCTGCGAGACACCGCCATCCATGTACAGGAAGATGACATTCCGCGCCTTGGCCCGGTGGTGAGCCCGGGTGGAGGGGGCCGTGCGACTGTGGGGTGCGGGGCGCTCCGCTGATGCCGCCTCGGAGAGCAGGGAGGAGAAGGCCAGAGCGCCGAATCCGAGGGCGCTGTCCAGCAGCAACCGGCGGCGGCTCAGACCGTGCGGCGACCATCGGGGGGCGGGGCGGATGTCAGGGGACATGGGCGAACTCCTGGGTGAGGAACAGGGCGTGGCAGATCTCCGTCCAGAGGCGGAGCTCACCGTCGGCTCCGCCATCGGGCGGGTTCAAGGACCGGGTCTGCAGGGCCAGGAGATCCAGGAGCGTCTGGATCTCGGTCGCCGTCGGAGAACGCCCGAAGGCCTGAAGATGAAGGCTGTGGATGCGATCGGTGGCCCGGGGACCCGCTTCGGACAGCATCCGTCGGGCCCAGGCGGTGGATTGCATCCGCACGAAGGGATCGTTCATCAGGGCCAATGCCTGGGCCGGGACATTCGATCGGTTCCGTCGGCCCACGGTGGTGTCCGGGATGGGCAGGTCGAAGGTCACCATGAGGGGTGCCAGGAAGTTGCGGCGGGTTTCCTGGTAGACCGATCGCCGGCGATCCCCATCCAGGGGTCCATTGGCGTTGCGGACCCACATGCGATCCCCCATGAACGGAGTGATGTGGGTCAGGACCGGCGGACCGAATTGCCGCTGATCCAGGTTTCCCGCGGTGGCCAGGATCGCATCGCGCAGCGCTTCGGCCTCCAAGCGGCGCAGGTTCTGGCGATGCAGCAACCGGTTGGAAGGATCCCGGCTCTCGGCCTGCGGATCGTGAGGATCGCTCGATCGGGCGAAGGTCCGCGTCAGGCACAGGCGGCGGACCAGTCGTTTGATGGATCCTCCGTCGCGGCGGAACTCCAGGGCCAGATGATCGAGCAACTCGGGGTGCGATGGGCGGGAGCCGAGTGCGCCGAAGTTGTCCACGGTCTCGACCAGGCCCCGCCCGAAGAGGTGGGCCCAGACCCGGTTCACGATCACCCGATGCAGGAAGGGGTTGGAGGGCGAGGTGACCGCCCGGGCCCATTCCAGACGTCCGCTGCCCTGCGGGATCGACATGGGTTCGGGCCCCGAGACGGCCTCCAGGAAACGGCGTTGGACCGGTGGCCCGACATTCCGGGGTTCGCCGCGGACGAACACGTGGGTGGGTTCCGCCGTCCCATCGGCCATGGCCAGGGCACGGATCGGAGCCGGGAGTCGTCGGGCGCCGGAGCGGACCGGTTCGATGAGGTCGGTGAGGGTGGGAGCGGTGGTTCCCCAGTCGAGGAGCCCGCGGCGCCAGAGGGCTGAGGCGAGGTTCAAGCCCGGAAGGTCGGGGGTGCCCCGGGTCCATGAATCCAGGCCGGCGTGGACCGCATGCTCGAGGGCCTCGGCGTTCGAGGAGACCGGGGCATCGCTGCCGGGAGTCCGGATCGGGAAGGAATGCCGGGGAGGTTTCGGATCGTCCGACGAGTGCACCTGTTCGAGCGCGACAAATCCGTCGCCGTCGTCGATCAGTTCGAGGTAGGCGAGCCGTCCCCGATGTCGGTGGAGTCCCGAGGAAATGGAACGCCAGGTGAACTCCCCGTCGGTCTCCACATCGATCTGCGTTCCCTCGAAGAGCAACGGGTTGAACTCCCGGAGGCCGTAGCGGGCGATGATGAGTCGGATCCGGCCGCCACGTCCGGCGGTGTGCAGATGGAGGTGATCGTGGGTCAGCCGGAAGGTGGGGGAGCGCAGGGTGCCCTGCAGGTTGGGAGCCCACCGCCCACTGTGGGCGATGTCGTGGGGCAGGAACTCGAGCCCCAACGAACCCACCCGCCAGAGGCCGGGTCCCGATCCGATCTTTCGGAATGCCTGCCCGCTGTCCTTCCAGGTCGCGGGATCGGGTCGGAGGGTCCACGCGGGAGGTTGGGTGCCGGCCGGGTTGGACCTGGATCCGCTCGAGGGTGTGACCGTGGACGCCGGTGGGTTCGTCGCATCCAGCCATGGCCTCAGCGGGTGTTTGGAGGCCGCGGGGGTCGCCGTCCGCACTTCGGAGACCCATCGATCCAGCAGGCCTGCATCCAGTCCATGGCGTCGTGCGGTGGCCTGCAACTCTCGGGGCCAGGCGTTCGACGAGAGGTTCGAGCGGATGAGTTCCTGCGCTCGGCTCAGGTAGGGGGCCACGCGGGGCGGGGCCGTTTTCAGGGTCCGGTCCAGGATCGGTCGAAGCTTCCCGGAGAGGGTTTGGTGGTCCCGGATCAGCGAATCGAGGCGGGGTTCCAGCGTTCCATCGGGATCGAGGCAGGCGATGTCCTGTCGGGAGGCGCGAAGGAACGCGCTGATGCTGTAGTAGTCCCGGGTGGAGATGGCGTCGAACTTGTGGTCGTGGCAACGCGCGCAGGCCACGGTGAGGCCCAGGAAGGCCTTGGAAAAGACGTCGACCTGATTGTCGATGCGGTCGGCCTCGTCCTGCAGCGGATCGACCGGAGCGTGGGTGGCCTGGTGCAGGTACCAGAAACCCGTCGCCAGCACCGATTCGTTGAAACCCATGCCCGGATGCCGTCGGGGGTCCGGAAGAAGGTCGCCCGCGATATGCTCCTGTACGAACAGGTCGTAGGGCACGTCGGCGTTGAAGGCGCGGATGAGGTAGTCCCGGTAGCGCCACGCGTGGGGGATGGTGTAGTCCTGTTCATGGCCGTAGGAGTCGGCGAAGCGCACCAGGTCCATCCAGTGACGGGCCCACCGTTCCCCGAAGCGGGGCGAGGCCAGCAGAGAATCGACCACCCGGGCCCGTGCGTCGGGAGACGGGTCGGCCATGAAGGCCGCGATCTCGGAGGGCCCCGGCGGCAGCCCGGTGATCGCTTCATGCACCCGCCGCAACCAGACGTGGGCCGGGGCCGGCGGCGCGGGTCGCAGTCCCTCGGCCTCGAGGCGTGCCAGGATGAACCGATCGACCGGGTGGTCCGCGTCGTCGGCGCGGTCGACCGCGGGAAGGGCGGTGTCGACGGGAGGCTGGAAGCTCCACCACTGCCGACGGGCTTCAAAGACCCGGGGCCACGCCGCGGTGCTGTCGGCGGGGCTGGATCGGGGGTCGGAGGCCGACGGGAAGGTCGCTCCGTCATCGATCCAACGGGCGACATCCCGGATGACCGATTCCGGAAGGCGCGGGCGCTCCTTGGGCATTTGCAGATCGGGCTCCGTATGCCGGATGGCCCGCATCAACCGGCTTTCCCGGGAGTTGCCGGGAAGCACGGCCGGACCCGAATCGCCCCCACGCAGCAGGGCCTCCCGGGAATCGACCCGCAGTCCGCCCCGTTGGCGCTGAGGGCCGTGGCATTCCTGGCAATCGGTGACCAGGAAAGGCCGGATCCGGGACTCGAAGAACTCGCTCGAGGCATCCCCCGACTGGGCGTTGAGACCGAGTGCCGTCAGTGTCAGCCACCCGGCGATGACCAGGACGCGGCCAAAGCCCCCGGGAGGGAGGTCGGATCCCGGAAGGGAACACAAGTCGCGGGGCATCGGGTTTCCTCTAGCGGAACCGACGGATCCGCGCCATCCACAAACCTCGAGTTCTCGGCGCCCGGTGGCCAGGGAACGGATCGCCCGGCGGAACGATTGCGGGATGGAATCGCGTCGTGGGGTCTGCCAGTTTCGATCATCCCCATGAGCTCTCCCAAGTTTTCGCGGCGCGCGTTCCTCGCGACTTCCGCCGCCGGCGTCGCCGCGGTCTCGACCCGCGCATCCACTCCTGCCGCGGTGGGATCGGCCGCTTCGCAACGCGTGGTGCTCGCGCTGATCGGGGCCGGTGGTCGGGGTTCCAACCATACGGCCGGGATGTCCCGACTGCCGGGGGTGGAGTTCAAGTACGTGTGCGACATCTGGAAGGATCGAGGCGATGGGATCATGAAGGACCTGACCCGCGTCCAGAAGCGCGCGCCGCGGCGCATCTCCGACATGCGGGTGGCCCTCGATGATCGCGAGGTGGATGCCGTGGTCATCGCGACACCTGAACATTGGCACGCTCTGGCCGCCATCATGGCCTGTCAGGCCGGCAAGGACGTGTATGTGGAGAAGAACCCCTGCAACGCCATCTGGGAGGGGCGCAAGATGATCGAGGCCGCCCGAAAATACGGCCGCATCGTGCAGGTGGGTTTCCAGAACCGGAGCGGTCCGTATGCGGCGTCGGCCCGCGATTACATCGCCAGCGGCAAGTTGGGCCGCATCGTCCACGTCAAGGTGTACAACATGCTCGAGGGTTCGCGATGGGAACCGGTGCCCGATGGGCCCGCTCCCGAAGGCCTCGATTGGGATGCCTGGCTGGGGCCGGCCCCGAAGGTGCCGTACAATGCGGGGCGTCACATGAACTGGCATCCGTGGTGGGACTACAAGGGCGGCACGCTGGCCGATGACGCCAGCCACCAGATCGACCTCACCCGGATGGTGCTGGGCGATCCCGGTCACCCACGTTCAGTGCTCTGCACGGGTGGCAATTACGCCTTCCAGTCGAAGCGCGAGGTGCCGGAGTTCCAGTGCATCACCTATGATTACGGGCACTTTTCCATGACCTGCGAGAGCGGCAATGCCACCCCGTATCTGCGGAAGTTCCCCAGCGAAGTGCGCTACGGAGACCAGTGGCCCCACTGGCCGACGTCGGCCACGCGGGTCGAGATTTACGGCACGAAAGCGATGATGTACCTCGGTCGCCATGGGTGCGGATGGCAGGTGGTGGTCGAAGGCGGGCGAGTGATCGATCAAGACAAGGGTTACTTTCCCGACAAGTGGCATCAGCCCAACTTCATCGACTGCATCCGCTCGCGGCAGACACCCAATGCCGACATCGCGCGGGTCCATCCGAGCGCCTGCCTGGTCCACATGGCGAACATCTCTTACCGGGTTGGACAGAAGCAGTTGTTCTTCGATCCGGTGCGGGAGCGCTTCACGAACAACTCTTCGGCCAATGCGTTGCTCAAGCCCGCCTACCGCAAAGGCTATCGGATCCCCGAATCGGTTTAGGCAACTCGTGGGGCGGCCTTTCAGGGCTGGTCCTCGGCTCCAGGTCCGCGGCGGCCCGAGTGAGCTGTTGCTATTCGGGTGACTGTTCGCCGGGTCACCGGATCCAAAGAACCCGGTAGAAGCGCGCCGGGTCGGCCAATGGGTCGGCTCCGGCGGGCGATCCGGGTGATGGGGCCGGCAGCAAGGGGCGACGACGGATCTCGTCGCGGGGTGCCGGTCCCTGTTCGACAACCCTCCAGAGAGGGTCGGCCAGGCGCTCGGTGGACTCGACGCGGTAGCTCTCGCCGGAGACGGCGGGCCACTGGAGCTCGGGTCCATCCGGGGTCACCGTCACCGAGGCCCGGAACGGGTCCGTCCACCCTGGAGTGCCGTGGTCGGCGAGGCTCGGGAACCATCGTCGACCGTCGGCCAGGTAGGCATTGATGGCATCCCGCGTGGTGGGTGGGCTGGAGGGCTCGGCCAGTACCAGCGAGCGACCGTCCCCATCGGCGCGTACCGGCCAGGGGGCCTGGGTGCCGTAGGTCACCGACCAGAGTTCCACGCCATCGGCTCCGAGCAGGGCGATGCGCTCGCCGGAGTTGTTCAATGCCCCGACCCACGGTCCCACCGTGCGGATGCCTGCCCGGGCGCCGGCCGAGCCGGGTGCCAGGTAGCGGGCGGCGAAGGCGATCGGGTCGCGCACCGCGACCAGAGATCCGCCGGGGGCCACCACGGTCGCGTTCGGGAACACCAGGCTGACGTCGTCGGACAAGGTGCAGCGTGAGAGGTCGAGCGGGTCGGCGGTCGTGTTGCGCAACTCGATGAACTCGGACTCGCCGCCGGTCGAGGGGTTGTAGTGGATCTCGACGGGCAATAGGTCGCCGGGTCCTGGTGGGCGCGGCGCGCGCATTCGGAACGTCGCGGCGTCCACGGCGGACCAAGCGCCGGACGAAGAACGGACGCGGGTGGTGACGGTCAGGTCCGACTCCACCGTCAGCGCGTCGGCGGCCCAGAGTTTTGCGGTCGGTGAGACGGCCCCGCCGGGCAGCCGCGGATCGCTGCCGTCGAGCGTGTAGAAGATGGTGCCCGAGGGTGCGCTGAGCTGCGGGCGGAACCCCGACGCGACGGTGCCTCCCCGTACATCGAATTTCGGCGGGTCGAAGTTGGGGTACAGGCCCCGGGCGCGCAGTTGGCCCAGCAGGGTGGCCGTGCGCCGTGGGAACAACTGCGTGCGGATCGTGGCGGCAGCGCCTTCCCACGAGGCCGGTGTGCGCTGGTTCCACCGGGCCGACTCGGCCACAAGGCTGTCGGCGATCTCGCGCATGCGAAGATTGAGACGGGTTTCCAAGGCCGCCGGGGTCATCGCGCCGTCGTTGAAGAAGTGGCGATGGATTCGATCGGCCAAGAGGGTGCGGAAATCTGGATTCCCCTCGCGGATCAGCGATCCGAAGAACCCTCCGGGCCCTTCGCGGTCGGTCCGGTTGAGGTTGAGCGCGCTGGTGCGCAAGAAGCCGTCGGCGTCGGCGATCCAGAACTTGAACCCGGTGCCGGGTTCAAGCGGGCCGCAGCTCCGGAATTCCGACTCGCAGTCGCCGTAGGTCCAGAGCAGCATGAAGTCGATGAGGTGGGCCACGTCGAGCCGGGTGCGGACCCGCTGATAGCTGTTCCGGTCGGCGCGGGCGCGCTCCCAGGGGTCGAGGTTGGGCGGCTCCGGGGCACCGATGACAAAATCGTCGGTCACGTTGTCGTTGCCCATGACCGCCCCGTAGTCGTTGCGCGATCCACCCAGGTAGTCGGCGAGGAAGCGCTCCGAGAGCAACTCCCGGCAGTCGTACTGCCCCCAGTAGGCCCCGTTGACGTACACGTGCACGAAGCGGCCATGGGGATTGAGGCTGCCCATGTCGAGCATGCTGTCCTCGACGAATCGGCCGGCCATGTAGAAGCCGCGCTCGGACATGTCGTGAGAGCCGGATCGCAGGTCGAGCTCGTCGAAGGAACGGACCGGAGTCGTCCCGTGGTCGAAACCGTCGAACAGGGGCGCCCGGATCGCGTCGTCGCCGTATCGGTTGCGGCACTTGACCCGGAAGCTGCGCTTGTCGAACGAGGTCCAGGCATTGCCGAAGCGGGAGAGGCCGCAGTTGACGTGCACCGACGGCCGACCGTCGGGCCAGAGGATCTCAAAGGACCCCGGTTTCTCTTGGTACTCGGGCTGCCCGGGCAGCGACAGCGCGATGGTGGGGATCGCCCGCAGGCCGGTTCGGAGTCGTGCGGCCAGGGCGGCATTCTGGGTGATCGTGCGGTTCATCGACGGCGCGGCGACCACACTCTCGATGAACACGAAGGTGCGCGTCTGCACCGGGGAGGGGCGGGCGCCGGGGCGGACCGCACGGGCGCGGACGGACATCGTCCGCGCCACATCCAGGCCGTTGGAATAGACGAGGCTCGGCTCGGTCCCGTTGGTCGAATAGAGGATGGTCGCATCGGGGTCGGGGGCGGTGAGCAACAAGCGGAAGGGACTCTCGTGGAATCCCCGGTTGTGGCTCCAGTCGGGCTGGCGGACCCATCCCTGGTGGGCAGCAGCCACGTTCGGGCGGCCCGGAGTCGGGTCGAGCATCCGCCATTGGCCGGCCAGATCGCGGCCGTAGGCGAGGTCATCGCCAAGGGCGGGGTAGTCGACCCGCTGCAGCGGCTCGCCCGAGGCGGCGGGCGGCACGAGCAACAAGGTGCCGCCGGCCCGGGACAGCCGGAAGCCCACGTGCAGGTCGCCTGACGCGTCGAGGCCTCGGTCGCTGCCCGAGGCGAAGACGACCCGCGACTGGTGCGGTTCAAGCACCCAACGGGGGAAGGTCCACTTGCGCGGTTTGGTCGGATCGTCGCTCAGGCTCCACCCTGCGAGGTCCACGGGCTGATTGCCCGGGTTGCGGAGCTCGATCCAATCGGTGGCGTCGCCCGAGGCGGTGGCCAACGAAAAGCGATTGGCCGCGACCAACTCGTCGAGGCCCACCGACAGAGACGAACCCGGGACCTCCACCGAGGCGGCGCGCACGAAGATTCCGGCGGTGTTGGAGGCCACGAGCAGGTACTCGGTGGACCGCGCAGGCGTCAACCGGACCAGACCCTTTCCGTCGGCCGAAGTGAGTGAACCCACCGAGCCCACGCTGGGATGCAGCTCCAACCGGAGCACGTCCTCGACCTGCCACGACAGGGTTCGTTGGGTCGATCCGGTCGTGCTGGCATCGGCTTCGAAGCTCAGGATGCCGACCTCGTTGGTGGGTCGACCGAACACGGCCACCTCGCGGAAGCCGATGTACCACTCGATGCCGCCGCCCGGGTCCGTCCGCCGCTTGTCCTCGAGCCCGACCCGCACATATCTCGCGAAGACCGGCCCGCCGAAGTCGGTGTCGAAGGTGTCGGGGCGGCCGGAAATCCTCCGGGAAAAGACCGAGTCATGCTGTTCGTCGAAGAGTCGGACCGTGGCGTTGGTGAGACGTCCGCCGATGCCGGAAGCGGCGATGGTACGGATGCCATGAAGGGCGAAGGTGCCTCCAAGATCGACCTCCCAGTAGCCGTCGACCGTCCGTTCCGTGGTTTTGGTCTCGGTGGAGGCTTTGTCGTCGTTGGCCCGGGCGGCCGGGGCGAGGCCATCGGTGAGTCGCAGCATCGTGCTGCGTTTGAAGGACGCCAGGTTGTTCGAGACCACCAACCGGTCGAGCGGCGTCCCCGTCACCGGGGGCGGCGGTCCGAACGGGATATCCGGCACCCCGGATACGCGGATCTCGGCCACGGCGACCTGACGGGTGCCGCGTCCGTTGGTTCGCTCGCCGGGGAGTCCGATCCAGACGGTACGGGCCATGACCCCGGCCGGCAGGTCGATGGTCCAAGTGCCGCCCGGTCCGACGTCGGGCAGGTCTTGTTCGAACACCACCTGGTCGTCCATGCGGAGGAGGCGCAGCACGCAGCCCCGGCCGAGTGCGTCGTCGGGTGCGGCCGGTTGGACGCCCTCGACGCGCTGCAAGCGGTGGATGCGCGACAGGTGTCCCCACCAGTGGCTGCCAGGCAGATCGGCGGTCCGGCTGCTGGTGGTCTCCCGATTGTCGATGGCCAACGTCGCGGCGGTGTCGGTGGAGGCGTCGCTGGACTGGCCTACCGAGGCGAAGGCCAGTCGGGTGGCTGGGATCGCCGGTTCGACCGGGTTCGAGAAACTTCGGGTGTCGAGGCGGTTCGCGCCGGCCGAACGGTCGGTGATTCCGGGTTCTGTCGACCAAGCCAGCGCAACGGTGCCTGCCGGAGCAGAGGCGAAATCGAAGGCGTAGCGGTTGGCGCTCAATTCAGTCACGACCGTGGCCGGCACTCCGTTGAGTCGGAGGGCGGAGGCCGTGACGCCTTGGACCGGTTCGGTGAAGAGGACCTCGAGTCGAGGCGCCGCCCCGACGGTGGACCCGAGCGGCGGTGTGACGGAGACCACCTTCGGGGCCAGCGTATCGCGCACCCGCTCCTGCCAGACCGCATCGAGGACGAGTCCCCACACCAGGTCGGAACTGGCGGTGCCCGACTGGTGTACCTCGACGGACAGCGCGTTGGTCCCCGGCTTCAGGCCGGTGGCCGCCCAGGGGAAAGGACCCTCCCAAGCGGCATTTCCGACACTCCGGCTGGCCTGGGTGGTCGGCAGCACCGTGCCTTCGTCCAAGCCGAGGCGCTGGACCTCGGAGCCGTTGAGGAATACCAGCGCTCCGTCGTCGACCAGCAGGCTCGCGACCAGTTCGATGGAGTGGGCGTTGGTGATCGGGTTGACAAAGGTGGTCCGGAAGTAGGCCGTCGTGGGCAGCTTCCCGGCGGCCGCCGGCAGCAGGGTCGTCTTGGGGCCGGGAAGCTCGGCATCTTCGACGTACAGCACGCCGGCGCCGTTGGTCCACCCGGTGCTGGCATCGCTCCATACTGGCCACTGCGGGTGGGGCAGCACGCCGTCCACTCGGTATTGCCACGGGTGGACGACCTCGACCAGGCGATTGGTCCGATAGGCACCCGGAAGCCCAGGATCGATGGTCAACCGGGCGGCTGGGCTTGTGAGTCGGAGGGTGCTGTCGATGACCTCGACGGTGATCGTCGCGTCGTGATCCGCGGCTGAAGTGACGAAGGTCCAATCGGGGCCGGACACCCCTTCCATCGGTTTGCCGTTGCGCAGCCAGCGGTATTGGAGGGGCGGTTCACCCCGGGCCTCGACACGGAAGCTCACCGGGTCGCCCAGGAAGATCGTCTGGGAGGTGGGCGGGCGGACGATCTCGAGAGCGATCGAGCGGCTGGCGAGACCGAAGCCGGCAATGAGGGCGACCCCCAGACGCAAGAGACGGATCAGTCGGCCTGGGGCGAGGTTGGTACGGTCCATGGAATTGGGAAGCGACGGGAGGATTTTCAGAAGCTCGTTGCCTCGGATGGCTGATCAACAAAAAATTGAGGAGGATCAGGATTCGATTTCCACCTGGGCAATCACGCCGTTGATCACGCTGCCCGCCACGCCCGTGAGGCGGAGAATGGGTCCCCGAGCGAGGTACCGATGGGATGGGTCCTTCTCGCGACCTTCCGGCGTCGGTGTCGAGACCTGTCGGAAGGTTGCGCTCCCGACGTTTCCAATCGTTGCCAGAAGCTCATATTGATAGGTTCAATGATGGACCTCAGTATAGCCAAACGCGGTTCGGTCAAATCCCAGTTTGCCGGATATTACTGATTCAACCCACCTCCAAACCCATACCATGTATCGAATCCTCGGCAGCGACGGAAAAGAGTACGGCCCGGTGTCCTCCGAACCATTGGGGCAATGGATCCGTGAAAAACGCGTCGACGGTGACACCCGAGTGCAGGGAGAGGACGGCCAGTGGCGCCCCTTGCGCGAAGTGCCCGAATTGGTGGTCTTGCTCCAACCGCCAATCGTGGCGCCCCTGTTGATCCCGGCGCCCGGGGAAGCTCGTCCTATTCCATCGGATTTCGACGGGGACTACGACTTGGATATCGTCGCTTGCCTGACGACGGCTTGGAGGCTGTTCCAACAGCAGTTCTCCACGCTCTTCGGGCCGACGATGATGTACGTGCTCATCTGCTTGAGTCTGACGTTTTTGGGAGCCCTCCCTTACATCGGTATCCTGTTCAGCCTTTGCAGCATGGTCATTGGTGGACCGCTGATGGCCGGTCTCTATGTCGTTTACTTGAGGGTGATTCGTGGAGAGACGCCTCCTTTGGGATCCCTGTTCGATGGGTTCCGGAAGATGTTTGGCCATTTGTTCCTGGGACAATGGGTGGCGTCCATTTTGGTCTTTGTGCCACTGTTGGCGGGAATCCTCGTCCTGTTCTTCAGTGTGGGTCTGACCGCCATCATGGGATTGGCGAAGGGTTCGGCCAGTTGGCCAGGTTTTGCGGTGTTGGCACCGGGGCTGGGACTGTTCCTGCTTGGGTTGCCGGTGACCGTTTTCCTCACGGTCAATTGGATGTTCGCGTTGCCGATGATCCTGGATCAACGCTTGGACTTCTGGACGGCCATGAAGCGGAGTGGGCGGCAGGTGAGACGGCACTGGTGGTCATGCCTGGCTCTGTCGGTGGTGACGTCGATTTTGAACTTCGCCGGTACGTTGTGTTGTCTGGTGGGGTTGGTCGTGACGATCCCCATCTCGATGCTGGTGTTGATGTGCGCCTATGAGACGGTCATCCATGGCCGAAAAGCCGAGTAGTCGATCGATGGGTTGGACGGCGTTGGCCATCAACCTGGGGGCCACGCCCGGGTTGGGATCGTACTTGGCCGGTCGTCGCGTGGTGGGTGTCTTGCAGATGGCGATGGCGGTCTCGGGATTCGTCGCGCTCATGGCTTGGTTCTGGGATTTGGCGCGGTTGGCCTGGGACGCCGTGCAGACCGGTGATTCGGTCACCTGGCCGACCTCCCGCGGCTGGCTCTGGGGTGGCGTCTTGTTCCTCGGCGCCTGGCTGTGGTCCCTGGCGACTTCCCTGCAGATCCTGCGGGACATCCGCAAGGCCACTCCGCCGTTGCTGAACGATCCTTCGGCCTCACGGGATCCAGGGGCCGACCGGGATTGACCGAAGCCCCGGGCTCGGCTTGCGGGGGCGCCCGATTGCAGGTTGCATCATGGGCATGTCCCCGCATGTGCTGAAAGGCGCCCTCCGGTTGGGTTTCGTCATCGTGATCGGCCTGGCTCTGATGCCCCGGGTCGGTGCCGTGCCCATCCGCTGGAGCCTGCAAACCCGGGATCCCCAGACGGGCGAGGTCCGGGTGACCCACGAGGTGGTCGACTCGTCGCGCATCGGGGTGGTGGCGGTGGACATCTGGAACTTCCACTGGTGCAAGACGGCCACGATGCGGGTCGATGCCTTCGTGCCGCGGATCAACAAGGCCCTCGCGGCGGCTCGCGATCTGGGCATGCCGGTCTTCCTGTGTCCGAGCGATGTGGTGGACAATTATGTCGGGACTCCGCAGCGGGAGGCGGTGTTCCAGTTGCCGAAGGTGACGGTGCCCTCGGTGGTGGCGGTGAACTGCCCGCCGGTGCCCGATGCCGGGGGCTGCGCCTGCGGGGCCGAGCGGTGCGGCGTCCATTACGGATGGGACGGCATGCATCCGGACCTGGTGATCGACCCGAACGATTGGATGCCCGACACGCAGGCCGAGGTCTACGCCCTCTGCCAAAAATACGGCCTGACCCATCTGATCTACGTCGGCTTCCACACTCAGGTGTGCCTGCTGGGCAAACCCATGGGCCTGCGCGCCATGAAGGCGGCGGGCCTCCAGTGCATGCTGGCCCGCGACATGACCGATGCCCATCCGGGCTACGACCCGGCCCGTGGCTTCACGCCGGACCTCAACACCGAGCAGGTGGTGGCGCACTTCGAGAAGCACCTGGCGCCCACGATCTCGTTCCAGGAGGAGTTGTCTCGGCTCGGGCGATGGAAGAAGGACTGGGTGGTGGATCCGGTGCGCATCACCCCCTGGGGAACCCGCATGCGGCCGCATGTCTTCGAGCGTCCCGTCACCGTGACGCTTACGGCCCCGCTACAGCCCGGGGCGGAGATCCGCTACACACTGGATGGTTCGGCTCCCACGGCCCGATCCCCGAAATACACCCGACCGTTCCCGGTCTCGGAGTCCACGCGGGTGCGGGCCACGGCGTTCCAGAAAGGACGCGCGGTGTGTCTCGAATCCGAGGGCGTGTTCGCCCGGAACGGCCCGACGCCGCCCCGGCCGGACGTGCCGTTGTCGGAGTTGAAGCCCGTCCGCAGCGTGGGTTTCGGCCATACCTACGGCGGCGAAGTGCGCTATTCGGGGAATACCCGCGCGCCCCAGACCGATCGGGCCAATCTGGGAGGCCCGTTGCGGGTCGATCGCACCACCTTCGCCCGCGGCCTGGGCGTCCATGCCCCGTGCGAAGTGGTCTACGAGGTGCGCCCGGAGTTTCGCCGCTTCGTGGCCCTGGCCGGGGCCGATGAGAACCTGCTGGAGGCCAGCAACGGGTCCAATCTCGGCCGGTTTCCCAGCGTGGTGTTCAAGGTGCTGATCGATGGCCGCGAAGCCGCTGCGAGCCCGGTGATGCGGGTGAAGTCGGCCGCGTGGCATTTCGATGTGCCCATTCCGTCGGGAGCCCGGCGCATCAGCCTGGTGGCCATGGATGCCGGTGACGGTTCTCGCGAAGACTTCGCCGACTGGGCCGAGGCGGGATTCGTGGTGCAGCGGTGAGGAGCCCCGCCCGTTTCGGTCTTGTGGAGGGCGTCAGACTCCGGAGGGCCGACTTGGGGTGACTTCGGTGAGTGTCCCGGCCTCCAATCGCAGGATGCGGTGGGCGATGTGCAGCGTTTCCGGTCGATGCGCCACCATGAGCGTGGTGCGGCCGCGGGTGAGCTGCTGGATGGCCGCCATCACGGCCGCCTCGCTCTGTCCATCCAGCGCGCTGGTGGGTTCGTCGAGCAGCAACACCGGAGCGTCTTTGAGGAAGGCTCTGGCCAGGTGGATGCGCTGTTTTTCACCCACGCTCAGTCGCGCGGACCCGTCGCCCACACGGGTGTCGTAGCCCTGCGGCAGGCGCTGGATGAATTCATGGGCCTGGGCCGCCCGGGCCGCGGCTTCGATCTCCGCCCGGGTCGCCCCGTCGCGTCCGAACCCGATGTTCTCGGCGACCGTCGTGGGCAGGAGCAGGGGTTCTTGCAACACCCACGACACCTGCTGCCGGAGGTGGTCGCGTCGCAGGCTCTTCACGTCGAGCCCGCTCCAGAGAACCTTGCCTGATCGGGGTTCCAAGAACCGGGGAATCAATTGCAGCAGCGTGGTCTTGCCCGATCCGCTGGGGCCGACGATGGCCACGATCTCACCAGGCTTGAGACTGAGATGGACTCCATTCAGCACGGGGCGGCCCGGTTCGTAGGCGAAGCCCACGTCGTGGAATTCCAGAGCCACGCCCTCAGAGGCCTTCGGAATCGACCCGGTGCCGCTATCGGAAGCCTCGGGTGTGTCGAGCCATTCGAGCACGCGGTGTGCGCTTGCCTGGGCCGTGGAGATGGTGCCGCCCAAGTGCGACAGCTGATTCAACGGTTCGTAGAGCTGCGCCAGGTAGGCCAGGAACACCAGCAACTGACCCTGGGTCAGGCGGCCGGCCACGACTTCCCGGGATCCGTAGGCCACGATGCCGGCGGTGCCGGCGGCCAGGATCGCGGCCACGGCAGCCAGGTAGACCACTTCGGAACGGTGTTGGTGCCGTCGGGCGACGAATGCCTCGCCGGCCTGCCGGTCGAAATCGGCCGCGGTGGTCGCTTCGCGGGTGAAGGCCTGGATGAGCGGCAGGTTGGCCACCGCCTGCTGGACGGCGGCGGCGATGCCGGCATCGGCCGATTGGGCCCGGGTGGCCGCGCGTTCGAGTCGGGGTCCGAACACCCGCATCACCATGAGGAGCGGCGGCACGGTGGCCAGGGCCACGGCGGTCAGCGGTCCATGGATGCGGGTCATCACCACGGTCATGGCGATCACGCCGGCCCCGGCGGTGAGGCCGGTGAACACGCCATGGGTGAAGAGAGTCTGGAAGGCGTAGGTGTCCCAGGTGGCCCGATAGATCCAATCACCGGCCGCGGTTCCCTGGACTTCCCGGGGCGACAGACGCAGCAGGCGCTCGAAGACCTGATGGCGAACGCGTTGGAGCCCCCGCAGACCCAGGGTGATCACCAGGCTTTGTTGGGCGGCTCCGAGGAATCCGTGCACCAGGTGGGCGCCCAAGAGCGCCGCTGTCCAGCGGGTGAGGGAGCCGGTGTCGCCCGATCGGCCCGACAGGGCGTCCAGGATCCAGGCCAATGGCCAGGGCTTGATCACCGCCGCGGCCGTCGTCAGCCCGACCAGAGCCAGGGCCGCGGCGCAGCGGGGCGCGTCGGGCCGGTAGATCCGCAGGGTGGGGATCAGCCACTTCATGCGCGGTGGGAACCCGCCGAGGCCCCGAGCGCCAACAAGGCTTCGACCCGGGCCACATCGCCCGGCACATCCACCCCCACGCTGTCGTGGTTCACCCGGGCCACCGAGATGCAGAAGCCGTTTTCGAGGGCGCGGAGTTGCTCGAGTTTTTCGGCGGCCTCCAGCGGGGATACCGGGAATCCCACCAAGCGCAGCAAGGTGTCCCGACGGTAGCCGTAGATGCCCAGATGCTTCTGGAAGGGATAGCCGGCCAATTGTTCGGGCAGCGGCTTTTGGGCGGCGTCGCGGAGGTAGGGAATGGTCCGGCGCGAAAAATACAGGGCCCGACCGCCTGCGGTGGTCACCACCTTGACCACATTGGGATTGTCGAACTCGGACAGGTCGCGGATCGGCGTCGAGGCCGTGCTCATGTCGCTGTCGCGCAGCGCCTCGGCCACCGCATCGATGACGGTCGGATCCATGAGCGGTTCATCGCCCTGGATGTTGATGTACCCGTCGGCCGGCACCCGCGAGGCCACCTCGGCGATCCGGTCGGTGCCGCTCGGGTGGTCGTCGCGGGTCATCTCGACCCGGCAGAAGCCCCGGGCAAACGCGGCGATGCGCTCGTCGTCGGTGGCCACGATGACCTCGGACAGGGCGGGTGACAATCGGCACCGCTCCACCACGCGTTGGACCAGTGGAATCCCGGCGATGGGGTGCAGGGGCTTGCCCGGAAACCGCGTCGAGGCGTAGCGCGCGGGGATGACACCGATCAGCTTCATGACCCAAGGGTGGACTCCAGGGCGCTCCTTGGGAAGGGGGTGGCGCATCAGCGGTGCGTGCGGTCCAGCGCGGGGGCTCTCGCGGCTTGTGAGTCTTCGTCAAGGAGTTCTCGGGGGCAGTTATTCACAACCGACCCCTTTATCTTGTGTTGTTGTGAACAACTTACCCCTAGGGATTGTGGCTTCCCGCTTGCCACTGGGGGGTGGGCTTTCCAGTCTGCCCGTCGATGTACCTCAAAAACCTGACCGTTCTCGGGTTCAAGAGCTTTGCCGACAAGACCAGCCTGAACTTCCAACCGGGAGTCACGGCGATTGTCGGCCCCAATGGCTGTGGCAAGTCCAACGTGTCGGACGCGATCCGTTGGGTGCTGGGCGAGCAGTCGGCCAAGGCGCTGCGCGGCGGGGAGATGGCCGACGTGATCTTCAATGGCACCGATACCCGACGGCCGCTGGGCCTCGCCGAGGTGTCGTTGACCCTGGGGGGCGTGGATGCCGACCCCTTGCGCGCCGCGGGCATTCCGGTGGAGTTCAACGAGGTCACCTTGACCCGCCGTGTGTACCGCGATGGCGGTAGCGAGTACTTCCTGAATAAGACCTCCTGCCGTCTCCGCGACATCCAGCAACTCTTCGCGGGTACGGGCATGGGCAAGACGAGCTACTCGATCATGGCCCAGGGCAACATCACCCAGATCTTGTCGAGCAAGCCCGACGACCGTCGCTTGGTGTTCGAGGAGGCGGCCGGCATCACCCGATTCAAGCAGCAGAAACGCGAGGCCCTGCGCAAACTCGAGGGCACCGAGCAGAACCTGCTGCGTGTCGAAGACCTCATCCGCGAGGTGAAGCGCCAGATCGGATCGCTCCAACGGCAGGCGGGCAAGGCGCGCCGCTTCAAGGCCTTCCAGTCCGAGTTGCAGAATCTGGAGACGCAGTGGGCCCGCCGTCAGTTCGACGTGCTCACCGAGGAGATCCTCCTGCGTCGGCAGACCGCGGAGCGTTCGAATCTCGAGATCGAGGTGGGGCAGGAGACCGTCATCCGGCTCGAGGAGGAGATTCTGCAGCTCCGGGCGCGGCTCTCCGAGTTGGAGCAGCAGATCTCCCAGCAGCAGCAGCGGGGTCTGGAGTTGAAGGCCGAGACCGATCGCCAGGAGAGCGTGATCGGCTTCAACCAGCAGCGGTTGGCCGAGCTGGCCGACCAGAACGCCCGGGCCGGCAGCGATGTGGTGCAGTTCACCGAACGCCGCTCCATCGCCGAGGCCGAGCTGGTGTCGCTGGGCGAGCGTTCGGCGGCCTCGCAGGCGGCCGTGGAACGCCTGAGGGTCGAGCAATCGGTGCGGCGCGACGCCTTGTCGGCGGTCGAACGCGAACTGTCGATCCGTCAGGAAGACCTCCGCAAGGCCCAGGCCGAGGCCTTTGCGGCGTCCCAGGGACTGGGGCGCATCCGCAACGAGATCAACCAGCTGGCCCTCCAGCTCCAGGGCAATGTCGTGCGGTTGGAGAAGCTCAATTCCGAGAAGATCCAGTTCGAAGAGGAACGGATGCGTCTCGAGATGCAGGGAGTGGAATTCACCCAACAGGTGGAGGCCGAGCGGGTCCAGGTGCAGACCTCCCGCATGACGCTCGAGGAGAGCCAGCAACGACTGAAGGCCCTTCAGGCCGAGATCGTGCAGGCGACTCAGGAACGGGATGCGCTGCTCCGTCAGCAGGCCGAGAAGCGTTCGAAGCTGGGAGTGCTCGAGCAGTTGGCCACCCAGCATGAGGGGTTCGGAGCCGGCGCGCTCGCTGCACTCAAGCAGAGCAAGCACGTCCTCGGGTCGCTGGCCGACCGCTTGAAGGTGCCCGACGCCCACGTGCTCGCCGTCGAAGCGGCTCTGGGCAACAACCTGCAGATCGTGCTCACCGAGCAGCCCGCCGCCGCCTCGGAGATCCTGGCCGACCTTTCCGCCAACCGGAAGGGACGGGCGAGCATCGCGGCGTTGTCGCTGGCGTCATCGGTCGCGGCCGAATCCGTGCCCGCCTTGCCGGAGGGCGTGGTGGCGGCGTTGGCGGTCGTGGAGGTCGAGGCCTCGGTGTCGCCCCTCGTGGCGGGACTGCTGGGTCGTACCCTGATCGTGCCCGACCTGAACACCGCCCTGGCCTTGGCCGGCGGGGCTTGGGCCGGCTGGGACTTCGTGACGACCTCGGGCGAGATCCTCAACCGGCTCGGCGTATTCACCGGTGGAGCCCAAGGCGCCTCGGGCAAGGCGCCGGCGAGCATCCTGGGTCGCAAGAATCAGATCGCCGAACTCCAGACCGAGATCACCGCGCTGCAAGACGGCATCGCCGAGGCCAGTCGGAAGCAGGGGGCTCTCCAGGCCGAGCAGACGGCCTTGCAGTCGACTCTCGAACAGGTGCGGGTGGAACTGCGCCAGCAGGAGGTCGCCGTGGCCACCCGTCAGGGCGAGTTCAATGCGCTTCAGGCCTCCAAGCGGTCGCTCGAAGTGCGCCTGACTCAGGTCGATCGCGATCTCGAGGCCCTGGCCAGTCAGGAGTCGGGCAATGTCCAGAAGCGGGAATCGCTCGCCGCCCAGGTGGCCGAGTGGGAGCAACGCGAACTCTATGCCACGACCCAGGTCGCCGAACTGAGCGGTGGCTTGGAAGAGCTGCGCAATCGGCGCGATGCCGCGAGCCAGACCTTCAACGACGCCAAGATCGCCTTCGCCACCGAGGAGCAGTTGCTGGCCTCCCACCAGCGCCAGCGCGGCCCGCTCGAGACCCGCATCCGCGAACTCAGCGCGGCCATCGAGCGGCTTCAGACCGAGCAGGGGCAGTTCGAGGATCGCCGGGCCAACTTCGAGGCGGGCATCGGCCAGTGCCGTCGCGAGATCGAGCGGCTCACGGGCGAACGGGCCGTTCTGGCCGATCAGATCAACCAGTTGCTCGGAGACCGGAAGTTCCAGGAGGGCGAGATCCACAGCCGCGAGGAACAACTGAAGGAACGCCGTGCCCGCGTGGCGGCCCTTCAGAATCAGCGCAGCCAGCTCGAGGTGGAGTTGGCCCAGAAGACCCTCACGCTGGAGAACCTGCGGACGCGGATCCAGGAGAAGTACCAGGTGAGTCTGGAGGACATTCGGCCCGAGGGCCTTCGCATCCAACCGGCCGACGACGGGTTGTCGAAGGTGGAGGTGGTGCCTCTCGACGTGATGGAACAGCAGGGTTGGACCACCGACTGGGACGCGGTGGCCGCCCAGATCCACGCGCTCCAGAAGAAGGTGGACGACATCGGGCCGGTGAATCTGGTGGCCATCGAGGAGTACGAGGAATCCGAGCAACGCCACTCCTTCCTGCAGGCCCAGTACGACGATCTGGTGAAGGCCAAGTCGGAGTTGGTGGAGGTGATCAACCGGATCAACACCGAGACCAAGAGCCTGTTCGTCGAGACCTTCGAGAAGATCCGCACCAACTTCCAGGCCATGTTCACCGAGATGTTCGGGGGTGGGCGCGCCGACCTGAAGCTCACCGAAGGCGAAGATGTGCTCGAAGCGGGCATCGACATCGTGGCCCGGCCCCCGGGCAAGCAGCTCCAGAGCATCTCGCTGCTCTCGGGCGGAGAGCAGACCATGACCGCCGTGGCGCTGCTCTTTTCGATCTACCAGGTCAAACCGTCGCCCTTCTGCGTGCTCGACGAGTTGGACGCGCCGCTCGACGAGTCCAACATCAACCGGTTCACCGCGGTGTTGAAACGCTTCCTCGATCACAGCCAGTTCGTGGTGATCACGCACAACAAGCGCACCATTTCCATGGCCGATGTGTTGTACGGCGTGACCATGCAGGAGCGCGGGGTGAGCAAGATCGTCAGCGTGCGCTTCAACAAGGAGGAGGGCGCGACCACCCCCGCCGGCGAACCGGCCAACATCGCCGACGCCGTTCGCGGTGAGCGCGCGCCCGAGGGCGACCTGAGTCTGGCCCAGTAACGTTTCCCGATCGACCCTTGAACACGACCCAGATGAACCCAGACCAGACCCAAGCGCGCCCGCTGCCGTTGCTGGAGGCGTTCACCGATCGGCGGGAGTCGATTTGCGTGATCGGTTTGGGCTATGTCGGACTGCCTCTGGCGGTGGCCTTCGCCTCCCGTTTCCGGGTCCTGGGATTCGATATCAATCCGGTCCGGGTTCGGGAGCTGCAGGCGGGTCACGACCGCACCCTGGAACTGACCCCGGACCAGTTGCACCGGCATCCGATCGAGTTCACCACCGACCCGTCGGCCATCGCCCGTTCCCGATTCATCGTGGTCACGGTCCCGACCCCGATCGATGCGCACCATCGCCCCGACCTGACGCCGTTGGTCAAGGCCTCCACCTTGATCGGTCGCCATCTGGAGGCCGGAACCGTCGTGGTGTTCGAATCGACGGTGTATCCGGGATGCACCGAAGAGGACTGCATCCCCGTGATCGAGCGGGAGAGCGGCCTGACCTGGCGCAAGGAATTCTTCGCCGGCTACTCGCCGGAGCGGATCAATCCCGGCGATCGCGAGCACACCGTCGAGAAGATCAAGAAAGTCGTTGCCGGTGATCTGCCGGCCACGGCCCAGCTGGTCGCCGGCATCTACGGAACGGTGATCACCGCGGGCATCCATGTGGCCCCGACCCTCAAGACGGCCGAGGCCGCCAAGGTGATCGAGAACACCCAGCGCGATCTGAACATCGCCCTGATGAACGAACTGGCGCTCATCTTCGATCGTCAGGGCATCAACACCCTCGACGTGCTGGAGGCCGCGGGAACCAAGTGGAACTTCCTGCCGTTCCGCCCCGGTTTGGTGGGCGGCCATTGCATCGGGGTCGATCCCTACTACCTGGCCTTCAAGGCCGAGAGTCTGGGATACCATCCCGACGTGATCCTGGCCGGCCGCCGGGTGAACGACTCGATGGGCAAATTCATCGCCGAGAAGACGGTCAAGCTGCTCATCCAGTCCGAGCGCCCGGTCAAAGGGGCCAAGGTCCTCGTTCTGGGGTGGACCTTCAAAGAGAACGTGCCCGATGTGCGGAACACCCGGGTCATCGACATCGTCACCGAACTCGACAGCTACGGTGTGCGGTGCCTGCCGGTGGATCCCCATGCCGACCCGGCCGAGGTGCTTCATGAATACGGGGTGACTCTCTCGGATGCCGCCGAGGCGGGCGCCCCATACGACGCCATCATCCTGGCCGTTAAGCATCGGAGCCTTGTCGAGGGCTATCCGCTCGATGTGCTGCGCCGACTCGGGGGCGACGAGCCTCCGGTGCTCATCGATGTCAAAGGCTTCTTCAGTCCTGAGCAGGTCACGGGGTGGGGTGCCGGTCGCTACTGGCGGCTTTGAGGCGCTCCGGAGCCTTCTGCTTCACAGAGGCCCACCTCGGGCCCATGCTTCGTACTCCAACGCGCCCTGCACGCATGCCTGCCTCCCTCGAAACCTCCCCGAATTCCCGCTCTCTCGGACTGCCCCCCATTCGGATCGTGGTCACCGGCGCGGCCGGATTCATCGGAGGCCAATTGCTGCATACCCTGCGCGGCCTCCATGCCGCATCGGAACTGCTGGCGGTGGATCATCCGTTGAAGCCCGACATGGGCCCGGCGGATCAGGCCTTCGGGGGTGTCCGTTTTCTGACTCACACGCAGTTCCTCGAGGCCCTGACGGCCGGGATTCTGCGTCCCGAGCTGATCTTCCACCTCGGGGCCTGCAGTTCCACGACCGAGACCGACTGGAACTACCTCGCCGACAACAACCTGGGCTACTCCCAGAAGCTGTGGACCTGGGCGGCGGCCCACGGCGCACGACTGCTGTACGCCTCGAGCGCGGCCACCTATGGCGACGGGGAGAATGGCTTCGATGACACGCTCGAGCTGTCACGACTGAAGCCGCTGAACCTCTACGGCAAGTCGAAGCACGACTTCGACCTCTGGGTCGAAGAGCAGGTCCGGCTCGGCGTCCCGCAGCCGGTGCAAAGTGTCGGGTTCAAGTTCTTCAACGTGTTCGGTCCCGGAGAAGGTCACAAAGGACGCATGGCCTCGATGGTCTGGCACGGCTATCACCAGATCCTCAACGAAGGCAGCGTCCGCCTCTTCGAATCCCATCGCCCCGACTACGCCCACGGCGGGCAGGTGCGCGACTTCATCTACGTCAAGGATGTGGTGCGCGTGATGCTGTCGTTTGCGGAACGGCGCGAGGTGTCGGGCTTGTTCAATCTGGGGACCGGCCAGGCCCGCTCCTTCCGGGATCTCATCGAAGCGACGTTCGCCGCGCTCGGGCGCCCGGCCTCGATCCAGTACATCCCCATGCCGGCCGACCTGCGCGACCGCTACCAGTATTTCACTCAGGCCACCATGGCCAAGACGGCCAGAGCCGGTGTGAGGTATGTCCCGACCTCTCTCGAGGAGGCCGTGACCGATTATGTGGCGTGGATGAGTCGGAACGCCTGAACCTTTGAACGCCTGAATCTGGCGATCCTGGCCGGAGGTCAGGCCGAATCAGGCTGAATTGGGCCGGATTGGGCCGAGGAAATCACCCGGAAGGGGGGAGCCAGCGAGCGGGACTTCATCGCGGGGTTCTCGGCAACCGTTCGACATCCCAACACCCCAACACCCCGACCGGGGTGCCTCGACGGGATGGACAGCGATGGGGGCAAGGAGTAACCCTCAAAGGATCCGCTTTGCGGCGGAGTGCGCCCGTAGCTCAGCTGGATAGAGCATCCGCCTTCTAAGCGGATGGTCACAGGTTCGAATCCTGTCGGGCGCGCCATTGGTTTTCTGGATCGTCGTGATCGTCGGGGGCGGCTGCATGCCGTACAGGCCATGGGATTCTCTTATCGCAAATCGATTCGCCTCGGGCCGTTCCGGATCAATGCCAGCAAGGCCGGCGTGGGGTGGTCGGTGGGCACCCGGGGTGTCCGCACCACGGTGACGCCGTCCGGGCGGCGCTACACGACGTTCTCGGTGCCGGGCACCGGGCTGAGTTACCGGACCGATTCCAAGCAGGGTTGCCTCGTGCCCTTGGCCCTCGGTGTGGGGCTGGGGTCGAGCCTGCTCTGGTGGGCTCTTCGATGGAGAGCCTAGCGGTCGTGGTGATGGCCGATTTTCGACGAACTTGCTCTCCAATCCCTCCCCAGCGGTTCAAACTCACTCCAACTCCCGCCTCAGCATCATGAAACCTCTCCGTTGGACTCGTACCCTGCGCACGCCCCATTCCGAGCGCCTCTTGGCCACGTGCGACGGGCAAGACACCGCGGCGG
Source organism: Verrucomicrobiales bacterium (assembly GCA_027490985.1). Taxonomy (GTDB): domain Bacteria; phylum Verrucomicrobiota; class Verrucomicrobiia; order Limisphaerales; family UBA9464; genus SXXZ01. Next base: position 16,407 of record JAIXXC010000205.1, on the reverse strand, counting down.
TGGACCTCCACTACCTGTCGGATGGCACGGTCGCCGGCACGGTGACCTTGCTCAAGGGGGCCGCCTGGGGCGCCGAGCAGGTGCCGGCGCTCTTGGCCGAGTTGGACCAGGATTGGCTGCCGGGCGTCGACTTGGGCAGCGGTCGGCTCACCTTCACGGTGGTGATGGGCGAAGTCGTGGGCAACTTCGAGCCGGACGGGCCCTCCCAATCCTGAGGTTCCGGACCCGGGCCCCGCCAGCGGATCGCCGTGCGCGGTGCTGGGAGTTGCTCCTGGAGGGGTGTGGCTCCCGGAATTGTGGGCTTCCAATTGCCGGTGTCGGGTCTTCCAATGATCCGAATGACGGGCCCTTTGGATTTGATGCGGTTGCGCGTTCGACCGCTGGAAGAACGTCGGAGTCTGACCCGGGTCGAAGACATCCTGATCCCGACCGATCGCACCCCGGCGCCATTGTCGACGGCCCAGACGGAGATCGTGGGCGCTCTCGTCGAGGCCATCCGCTCGGCCCGACGGGTCGGGGCTCCGGTGATCCTCATGTACGGGGCCCACTTGATCCGCAATGGGGCGGTTCCACTCCTGACCGGCCTGATGGAGGCCGGGTTCATCCAACATCTGGCCACCCATGGCGCCGGAACGATCCACGATTGGGAATACGCGTGGCTGGGCCGGTCCACCGAGGGGGTCGAGGAGAATGTCGCGGCGGGCACCTTCGGGACCTGGGACGAGACCGGCCGGAACATTCACCTGGCCCTCATGGCCGGGGCGCTCCAGGGGTTGGGCTACGGGCAGGCCTTGGGCAAATTCATCCATGAAGACGGGTGCGACTTGCCCGATCCGGAGACCCTCGCCCAGATCGTGGGGCAGTTCCCGGCCGATCCCATGGCCGGAGCCTGCTGCGAACTGCTTTCGGCCATGACCCGCCACGGGTTGGCCGCGGGCCGGCACTCGGTGACCCATGCCTGGAAACACGCCAGTCTGCTGGCTCAGGCCTGGCGATTGGGGGTGCCGGTGACGGTCCATCCGGGCATCGGATACGACATCATCTCCTGCCACCCGATGTTCAATGGGGCGGTCATCGGTCGTGCCGCGGCCCAGGACTTCCGCTCCTTCGCGGGCGCGGTGGAGGCGCTCGACGGGGGCGTGGTGTTGTCGATCGGCTCGGCGATCATGGCTCCGCAGGTGTTCGAGAAGAGCCTGAGTTGCGTCCACAATCTGCGCTTCCAGCAGGGCAGAGGCCCCGTGTCTGGTCATGCCATCTACGTGGTGGACCTGCAGGATGGGGGAGGCTGGGATTGGACCCAGGGCGAACCGCCCAAGACCAACCCCGCCTATTATCTGCGGTTCTGCAAGAGCTTCTCGCGGATGGGCGGATCGATGCAGTACCTGCAATGCGACAATGCCACGCTGGTGCATCACCTGCACCACGCGCTGGTGGGCCCGGTGGCCCGTTCGGCTTCTGGGGTTTCTGCGGTTTCGCCGGGCTGAGATCCCTGGCCGACTCGCGGTTCAGGCCAGATCGAAGAGCAGCACCTGGCTGGCGCTTTCGGCGCCGAGGGCGAGGTCTTCGGGACCGGTGATCGCCGCGGCATCGCCCGCTTCGAGCCGTTCGCCGTTGAGGCGGATCGCCCCCTCGGCCACGTGCAACCATCCGTGGCGGTCCTGGGCGAGGCGGTGGGTCACAGCGTCACCCGGTTGCAGGCGTCCGATCCAGAGGTCGGCGTCCTGATGGATGGCCAACGAATCCTCCCGGCCGGTGTGGCTCGTCACCAGATGCAGTCGGCCTCCCGCCGCGTCGGCCATCGACCGTTCGGCATACCGCGGCTCGAATCCCCGGCGTTCCGGCACGATCCAGATCTGGAGCAGGTGCACCGCTTCGTCCGACGAGGGGTTCATCTCGCTGTGGCGGATGCCGGTGCCGGCGGCCATGTACTGGACATCGCCCGTGCTGATGACCCGTCGATTGCCCATGGAGTCCTGGTGTTCGAGGCGCCCTCGCAGGATGTAGGTGATGATCTCCATGTCCCGGTGCGGATGCAGGCCGAAGCCCATGCCGGGCTGGATCACGTCGTCGTTGATCACCCGCAGCGAACGGAAGCCCATCCACCGTGGGTCGTAGTAGTCCGCGAAACTGAACGTATGATGCGAATCGAGCCAGCCGTGCTGGGCGTGACCGCGTTCGGCCGACCGTCGCAGGATCAGGTTCTTCATGGGCACACTGTGGCAGAGACCCGATGCGTTCCCAAGGGGAGGCTTGAACCGCATGCGGAATGAGCCTGGTTTGCGGTCGGGCCTTGACCTCGTTTTTGGTAGTCGTTTAGGTGGCGGTTCATGAAAGCATTGGTCACCGGCGGTGCCGGATTCATCGGATCCCATTTGTCGGAGGCCTTGGTGCGCCGGGGACATGAAGTGGTGGTGTTGGACGATTTCTCCCTCGGATCCCGCGACAACCTCGCCTGGATCCGCCCGGGTGACCCGGTGCAGGTGATGGAGGGGGATGTGGGTGACGAGGCCTTGGTGCGGCGTGCGGTGCAGGGGTGCGATTGGGTGTTCCATGAGGCGGCCATGCCGAGCGTGCCCCGGTCGATCTCCGAACCGGTTTCGTCGAACCACACCAATTTGACGGCGGCGGTGCAGTTGCTCGAAGCCTCTCGGGCGGCCGGGGTGCGTCGCTGGGTCTTCGCCTCGTCATCGGCGATCTATGGCGACAATGAGACACCGGCCAAGCACGAGGGATTGCCGCCCGAACCCCTGTCGCCCTACGCGCTCCAGAAATACGCGGCCGAGACCTACGGGCGGATGTTCCACCAGTTCCACGGGTTGCCCACCGTCTCGTTGCGGTACTTCAACGTGTTCGGGCCGCGGCAGTCCTTCAATTCGCCCTATTCGGGGGTGATCGCCCGCTTCTGCACCCAGGCGCTCCGGGGCGAAACCCCGGTGATGTTCGGTGACGGACTTCAGACCCGGGACTTCGTGCACGTGTCGAATGTCGTGGCCGCCAACATCGCCGTGGCCGAGGCCCCCGAGTTCGCCGTGGCGGGTCGGGTGTTCAACATCGCCCGGGGTGAGGGCGTCAGCCTGTTGCAATTGATGGCGAGCCTGAATGCGATCCTCGGGCAGTCGATCGTGGCGGGGCACCGTGAAGCCCGTGCCGGCGACGTGCGGCATTCCCTGGCCGACATCGGCGCGGCCCGCAGCGCCTTCGGGTACGACCCGAAGGTGGGATGGGACGAAGGCCTCAGGGACACCTTGCGGTGGTACCAGGCCTGACGGTCCCGAGGCCGGTCGCGGACTCGGTGCGGAACGGAAACAGGCCGCCCTCGGGCGGCCTGTGTTCGATCGAACAGGTGAGGTGAAAACCTCTCCGTGGCGGCTTCAGTCCGCGCGGTAACCGCGCCAAGTCCAGACGAGCGTGTCGGCCAGCGTGTGCTCAAAGACCTTCGAGTCGCAGTGACCGGTGGCCCGGCTGAACACGTACCGGTAGTGGTAGCCCTTGTCCCGCAATGCGGCCGCGGTGCGTTCGCCCGCCATGACCCAGTTGTGGTAGGTCTCTTCGGCATCCTTGGAGCGGAGATCGTTCTCCGAGACATGGGTGAAGAGACGCAGGGGCTTCTTGGGGCTGTTGGCGATGAGCTTCAGGCTCGAGTGGTATTCCCAGGCACCCAGCGGGAACTTGGCTTCTTCCGGGGCATCGTCGTCCTGCTGGTCCACGAAGGTGCCGGAATAGGCGATGACGCGCCGGAACAGGTCGGGTCGGAACCAGGCCATGGTCATCGCGGCGGCGCCGCCCGAACTGCAACCCATCGTGGCCCGTCCCCACGGATTGGCGGTGATGGCCAGCTTCGGGTAGGCGGCTCGGATCGCGGGATCGGCCAGGACGGCGGGGAACACCTCGTCGTTGATGAACCGCGCGAAGCGGTCGGACATCGTGTCGTATTCGAGGCCCCGCTCGCTGTTCTTGCCGTCGTTCCCTCCGTTCTCGATGGAGACCACGAGGAAGGGCGGCAGACTCCGCTCCGGGTCTTTCGAGATCGTCAGGTTGTCGAGAGCGTTGCGGACGAGCTTGAGTTGGCTCGGGCCATCGTGGGTGACGAGGACGGGGGCCGCGGTGCCGTCGCGGTAGGCCGCCGGGATGTACACGAAGATCTTCCGCTCGGTACGCACGGCCTTCTTGGCGGGTTCGAGCGTGGGATCATCGCCGCGGAAGATGCGGCTGTCGGCCAGGCGCATCGAGAATTCGAACTGGCGGCCCTTCGGGTTGCCGCGGTCGGTCAGATCCGGGTCGATGGGGTACGACGGGCCCACGACGAAGTGGCCGTCGCCCTTCGCACCCGGGTTTTCAGGCCGGATCCCATGGAGGCATCCCAAGCCGCTCAAGAGGCTCAACAAGATCACCGGCAGCACCCGTGAAGGAGACCGCCAATCGGAACAACGCGTCGGAGACATGGTTCTGGTTCTCGCCAATGGCGTTGGGACACAAGTCTAAATCTCGCGGTGCCTCGCGGGTCGGCAGGGGCTGAACCCTCGGACCGTCCCAAGGCCGTTCCAAGAGCTTGGGTCATAGGGTTGGGGCGACCGCGTCGGTAGGCCGTCGGGCGAGGGTATCCGCTGGCGGGGTGGGGGTGGGTTTTCCGGGCGGCCCTCCGGGAATTGATTGTCAAAACCGCGCTCCTGCCCCCGACACTCCGGCATGAAATCGATGACCGGTTACGGGCGGGGAGACTCCGCGGCCGCCGAGGCCACGGTGGTGGTGGAGTTGAAGGCGGTGAACCGCAAGCAATCGGAATTGGTGGTGATGCTCCCGCCGTCCTGGGAGGTCCTCGAGACCCGGATCCGCGAGTCCGTGGCGCGGGTGGTTTCGCGGGGGCGCTGCGAGATCCGGGTGTCGCTGGATGTCGCCGACGGCGGGCAGGCGGGCCACCGCATCAACCGCGAGGCGGCCCAGGCCTATGCGCGGGAATGGTCGGAAGTGGCCGCCCAGTTGGGCCTGACGGGGACAGGCGCCCAGATCAGTCTGGAGTTGTTGGCGCGGTGCCCCGGTGTCCTGCAATCACAAACCCGGCCGGTCGATCCCGAGGCCACTTGGCCGGCCACGCAGGCGGCGTTGTCCGCGGCCCTCGACACCTTCGATGGCATGCGGCGCCGCGAAGGCGAGGCCCTTGAGCGGGATCTGGAAGGGCGTCTGGCCCAGATCCGCAGCGCCTTGGACCGGGTCCGGGCCTTGGCTCCCGAGGTGGTGAACCGCTACCGACAACAACTGGCCCAGCGCCTTCAGGCCGCGGGTCTCGAAGGGGTCACCGTGGACGATGAGCGCATCCTGCGCGAGTTGGTCGTCTTTGCCGACCGGTCCGACATCTCCGAAGAGATCGCCCGCCTGGACAGCCATTTCCAACAGTACGACGACTGCCGGAAGAGCCGGGAGGCCGTCGGGCGGAAACTGGATTTCCTGGCGCAGGAGTTCCACCGCGAGATCAACACCATCGGCTCCAAGGCCAACGACGCCCGGATCGCCGCCGAGGTGGTGCTCATGAAGACGGAACTGGAACGATTCCGGGAACAGGTCCAAAATATCGAATGACCGGCAGCTCCGGTCGCAACCCCGGTCGATTCCATGCACGATTCCGCTCCGTTCCTCCTGTTGATTTCCGCGCCCTCCGGTGCGGGCAAGACCACGGTGAGTCAGGGCCTGATGAACGCCCACCCGCGCATCGGCCGCATCATCACCTGCACCAGTCGGGCTCCGCGCCCGGGCGAGGTGGACGGGGTGGATTACCACTTCTTTTCCCGCGCCGAATTCGAGGCCCGGATCGCCGCCGGCCAATTCCTGGAGTACGCCGACGTGTACGGCGATTGGAAGGGGATCCTCAAGGAGTCGGTCCGGGCGCACTGGGCCTCGGGCAAGGACGCGCTGCTGAGTGTCGACGTGCAGGGGGCCGAGACCGTCCGCCGCGTGATGGCCGCCGATCCGGCCCTGGCCGGGCGCCTCGTCACGGTGTTCATCACGCCGGCGTCCCGCGAAGAACTGGAATCGCGCCTGCGGGGCCGCGATGCCGATGCGCCCCAGGCCATCGCCCGGCGCCTCGACATGGCCGAGCCCGAGGTGGCCCGCTGGGCCGAGTTCGACTACCTTCTGGTCAGTCGGAGTCGCGAAGAAGACCTGGGCCTGCTCCGGTCGATCTACGAGGCCGAACGGGCACGGGCTTCGCGCAACTCCTTCCGGTGGGAATCCTCCGCACCGGCCAATGGCGGGTCTGGCAGGTCTTGAACCATGAATATCGTCCTCGGCGTCACCGGATCGATCGCCGCCCACAAGTCCATCGATCTGGCCAGTCAGTTGACCCGGGCGGGCCATCGGGTCCACGTGGTGCTCACGGCCGATGCCCAGCGCTTCGTCACTCCGCTGCCGTTCAAGACCCTCACGCGACAGCCGGTGATCACCGACCTCTACGATGAGGAGGAGGGCTGGAAACCCACGCATATCCGCCTGGCCGATGAGGCCGACCTGTTGTTGATCGCTCCGGCCACGGCCAACTGCCTGGCCAAGCTGGCGCACGGTCTGGCCGATGATGCGCTGGGCTGCATCGCTCTGGCGCTGCGCCCCGAGGCCCGGGTGCTGATCGCCCCGGCCATGAACGGCAAGATGTGGCTCCACCCGGCCACCCAGGCCAATGTGGCCCTGCTCGAGTCGCGCGGTGTCCAGTGGGTCGGGCCCGGGGAGGGGATGCTCTCCTGCGGCTACGAAGGCCTGGGGCGCCTGGCGCCGATCGACGAGATCCTGCGCGAAGTCGGTGTCGTTCCGGAATAGGCCCTCGGGCGGTCTTTGTCAGGCACCGCACATCCCAGACCTCAGATCCCCGATTTAGCCCATGGCCGAAGCCCCCACCATCGATCCCGCAAGTCCGAGGTGGCGCGGACTCTTCGAGGTCTTCCAGGCACCTCCGCCCGACCTGGCCCTTTTCCGCCAGCGCATCCGCTTCGTGGAGCGCAACATCGGCCTCTGGGTGAAGCTGATGCTGGCGCCGGTGATCTACTGGTTCCTGTTCAACCCCAGCACCTTCGGGAGCGTGTCGGGTCCCCGTGAAGACGTCCTCGGATACCTCCAGACCTTCACGCTGATGATGACCGCGGTGAACATCGGCGCCGGGATCCTTCTTTGGGGCATGGATGAGATCTCCACATCGCTCCTGGAGCGGGTCGTGTCGGTGATCTCGTTGCTCGACACGGCCTTTCTCGCCGCGGTGACCCTCTTCTGCGGAGGCTTCGACAGCATCCTCTACTGGGTGTTCCTCGGCCTGGTGATCCGAAATGCCGCCATCATCCCGCGTTCCGAGGTCCAGGTGCTGGTGAACCTGTTCGTCTGCGCACTCTACGTGCTCTCGGGCGTCCTGGAACTCCGGCTCAACCTGGTGGAGACCCAGGTCTTGGACAGCTACACGCCGCAGCTCCAGTCGAGCGGAGGCGCTCCGGAGTCGGCGAATGAGCCCTTCGAGGCCCTGATGCTCCGGGTCCTGCTGCTGCTCCTCATGACGGTGGTCTGCCTGGGACTTCGGATCCTCATCGACCGTCAGCGGCAGCGCGAGGCCGAGACCCAGGAATTCGCCCTCAAACAGGAGCAGCTCGAGGCCGCCGGCCGGCTGGCCGCCGAGATCGCCCACCAATTGAAGAATCCGCTGGGGATCATCAACAACGCCGCCTACACGCTTCAGAAGACCGTCCGCGAGGGCAAGACCATCACCCAGCAGATCTCCATCATCCGGGAAGAGGTGGCCCGATCCGACCGCATCATCACCGATCTGATGGGGTATGCCCGGCTGGTCGAAGGGCGGGTCGAGCGGGTGACCGTGCCCGAGATCCTGGAACAGTCCCTGGCTGTCGCGCTGCCTTCCGGGGCCGGTTTCGCCATCCAGGTGCACCTCGATGTGCCCGCGGCACTGCCGGTCTTGCTCGGACAGCGTGGCCATTTCCTCGAAATCTTCACCAACCTCCTGGTCAATGCCCGGGAAGCGATGGGCCAGAGCGGGCAGATCTGGATCACCGCGCGACCGGCCCCGGACTACGGAGTCCAGGTGACCGTCCGGGATTCCGGGCCGGGCATCCCGGCCGAGGTGGTCGGGCGGATCTGGGAATCCTACTTCACCACCAAAGACCGGGGCACCGGGCTGGGCCTGACCATCGTCAAGCACACCGCCGAGATGTACGGCGGGCGGGTGCGGGTGGAATCGGAGGCTGGCAAGGGAGCGGCCTTTACCGTCACACTTCCGGCACGCACCCTCATGCGACTGCGATGAAATTGCCTCCGCTGCTGGTCGTCGACGACGAGAAGAACATGCGCCTTTCGCTGCAGACGGTGCTCGAGGGCGAGTCTTACGAGGTCCGCTTGGCCGATTCGGCCGAGGCGGGCTTGAAGCTCATCCAGCAGGACCCCTTCTTCATGGTCATCACCGACGCCCGCCTGGGCGGCATGAGCGGCTATGAGTTCCTCAAGACGGTGGCGGAGAAGCGGCCGGACCTGCCGGTCATCATGATCACGGCCTACGCCACGCCGAAGCTGGCCGTCGAAGCCATCAAATCGGGAGCCACCGATTATCTGGCCAAGCCGTTCGAGCCCGACGAATTGCTGCACGCGGTCGGGCGGTGCGCCGAACGCCACCGGTTGCTGGCCGAGAATGCCGCTCTCAAGGCCCGGGCCGGCAACGGCATCCGCATCGAGAACATCGTGGGCGAGTCGCCCAAGATGCGGGAGTTGCGCCAACTCATCCAGACCGTGGCGCCGACCGACGCCACGGTGTTGATCCTCGGTGAGAGCGGCACCGGCAAGGAGCTGATCGCCGGGGCCATCCATTTCCACAGCCACCGGGCCTCGGCGCCGTACATCCGACTCAATTGCGCGGCCATTCCCGAGACGCTCCTGGAGTCGGAGCTCTTCGGCTACGAACGGGGCGCCTTCACCGGCGCCCACCGGACCAAGCGGGGCTATGTCGAGGAGGCCGACGGCGGGACGATCTTCCTCGACGAGATCGGCGACATGAGCCGGCCGCTCCAAGCCAAGCTGCTGCGCTTTCTGGAGGATGGCTCGTTCACCCGGGTGGGTGGCACCCACGAGCTGCGGGTCCAGGTGCGCCTGATCGCGGCCACCAATCGCAACATCGTCGAGGCCATCAAGAAGGGAGAGTTCCGTGAAGACCTCTTCCACCGGCTCAATGTCATGCAATTCAGGCCGCCGCCGCTGCGCGAGCGGGGCTCCGACATCCCGCTGCTGGCCCGCAACTTCCTGCGCGGATTCGCGGCCAAGCTGGGCCGCTCGGTGAAGGACATCTCGCCCCTGGCGATGCAGGCGCTGCAGGCGCACAGCTGGCCGGGCAATGTCCGGGAATTGCGCAACGTGATCGAGCGGGCCGTCATCCTGGAGACTTCGGAATGGATCCAGCCGGCGAGTCTCCCCGACTTCGAGGTGGAGTCACGCCTGCGGGACGGGCCGGTCGAGAAGGGTGGCGCTGCGCATGGCGGCTCGCTGCCCGAGGCCCTGTTGCGATTCGAGCGCGAGATGATCCTCGAGGCCCTCGAGACCAGCGGTGGCAGCCTCTCGAAGGCCGCGGCGGCCTTGGATCTGTCGCGCCATTCCCTGCGGTACCGCATGGGGCGCCTGGGTCTGGGGGTGGACGGCGGCGTTGACGAAGACACGGACAGCGGAACAGGCTCTGTCCTCCGATGAGTCTCTTGTCTACCCAATCGATTCTGATGCTGGCCGACTCGACGGCGCCGCAGCTGCCTTCCGGCTTCAAGGCCGAGACCCAAAAGGCCTTCGGAGACTCCACCGTGGCCTTCGTCGCCGGGTTGCTGGTGTTGGCCGTGGGCGTGATCTGGGCGGTGTTCTTCCGCAAGTCCGACAATCAGAAAGCCCGCGGCGTGATCAGCGAATCGAAGGGTTCGGGGCGTCGCCGCCGTCGTCGTCACAGCAAAGACCGTCCGCGGAATCCGACCTTGGCCGACACGGGCGGTCTGCCCGCCAAGGGCACCGGGAATCTCAATCCGCCGGAGCTGTGAATTCGGGAGTCTCCGAGCAGATCACCCAGAAAAGCGCCTCGAACCTGGCGCTTGCCTTCATTCTCCTGCCTCCCGAGAAGCGCACGGCCATGTCGGCCCTGTACGCATTCTGCCGGCAGGTCGATGACGCGGCCGACGAAGACGCCATCCCGGTCGACCAACGGCGTCGGACCCTGGCCGCTTGGCGTGCCGACATCGCCGCCGCCTGCGAAGGGCGTGAGCCCTCGATGGCGGTGAACCGCGAACTGGCTCCGCACATCCAGACCTACCGGTTGCCCTTCCGCCTCTTCGACGAACTCCTGCTCGGAGTCGAAGCCGATCTGGTCCAGACCCGGTACTCCGATCCGGCCGAGCTCGAGCTCTACTGCTATCGGGTGGCGAGCGTCGTGGGGTTGTTGAGCATCGAGATCTTCGGCTACACCGACCCGGCCTGTCGCACCTATGCCGATGCCCTGGGCAAGGCCCTGCAACTCACGAACATCCTTCGCGATGTCGGCAATGATGCGACGCGCGGACGCATCTACCTGCCGCTGTCCGACCTGCAGCGCTTTCGGGTGACGCCCGAGGAGATCCTCCGGCGCGAGTGGTCGGAGCGGTTCCATCAATTGGCGCTCGAGGTCGATGGTCGGGCCCGTCGGTTCTATCAGAAGGCCCGCGACGTGTTGCCTCCGTCCGAGCGGGCGTCGATGGTTTCGGCCGAGTTGATGGGCAATGTTTATTGGCGCCTCTTGGAGCGATTGGAGCGATCCCGCTTCCACGTGTTGGAGGAGACTCCGCTTCGTCTCACCCGTGCACGGAAGATCGGGATCATCCTCAATGCGGTCCTGCGTTCCCGACTCGGGCTCCGTGTCACGGGCTATGGCCGTTAGACTGATCGTCAACGCGGACGATTTCGGAATCTCCGAAAGCGCCAACCGGGCGATCGAGCGCGCTCATCGGGAGGGCATCCTGACTTCGGCCAGTCTCATGGTCGCCGGCGAGGCCGCCGAGCAGGCCGTCCAGATGGCCCGAAACAATCCCGGCCTGGGGGTGGGGCTGCATTCGGTTCTGGTCTGCGGCCGATCGGTCCTGCCGCCCTCGGAGATCCCCGGACTGGTCGACGCGCGGGGGCGGTTCACCGATCAGCCCGTCGTGGCGGGACTCCGATATTTCTTCGTGCCGGGGCTGCAGCGACAGGTGCGCCGGGAACTCCTGGCCCAATTCGAACGGTTTCGTGCGACCGGGCTCGGGTTGGACCATGTGAATGGGCATCTCAATTTTCACCTGCATCCCGGGGTCTTCGGCGTGCTGCTGGCCGAGGCCGAGGCCCTGGGGATCCGGTCGGTCCGACTGACCCGCGACCCCCTGATCCAGAACCTGCGTCTGGCCTCCGGCGAATACCTCTACCGGCTTTCGCATGCGGCGGTGTTCGGAGCCTTGTCGCGTCGGAGCGAACCCTTGCTGGCCCGTCGCCACCTGCGCCATGCCTCCTGCACCTACGGGTTGCTCCAGAACAGCCGCGTGACCGAGGAGTACCTGCTGCGACTCCTGCCCGAGCTTCAGCCCGGCACCTGGGAGTTGTATTGTCATGCCGACGAGGACGCCCACCGGCATGAGTTGGAGGCGTTGCTCAGCCCCCGGGTGCGCCGGGTCATCGAGGCGCGGGGCATCCAGTTGTGCCGATATTCCGATTGTCTATGAATCGACTGATCCTCGTGTTGCTCATGGGCCTCTGCATGGAGGCCATTGGAGTCGTGTTCCTGAGTCGCGGATTGAAGGAGATCGGCGAAATGGACCGCGTCAGCGTCGCCGAGGTGCTGCGGCTCATCCGGTCGGGATTCACCAATGTGCCGTTGCTCGTGGGCGTGGGTTTCCAGGCGGCATTCTTCGGGTGCCTGCTGTTCCTCATGTCCCACGGCGACGTGAGTTTCGTCTGGCCGCTGACGTCGCTGGGATTCGTGCTCACCACGCTCGCGGCCCGGTTCGTCCTCCACGAAACGGTCAGCCCGCTGCGGTGGTTGGGGGTGAGCCTCATCGTCCTTGGAGCCGGAGTCATCACCTACACCGAAAAGGTGAAGCCCCAGGTCAAGCCCGGGGTCTCCGCCGTGGATCAGGCTCGATGAAGGCCGGAGATCCCGGGTTATCCGAATGCGGTTGGGCGCGGTTCCGGAGGGGACTCACACCCACCACGCAGGTTCTTCGAAGGGCCGCCTCGGCGATCCTCTGGCCGGGGTTCTTGGTCTGGATCCTGGCCCTATCGGGCATCGGTTGCCGTACCGGTTCAGCGGTCGATGCAGTCCGTTGCGAATACCGCCAGACCCACATGGGCATGCCCTTCCGGATCGTGCTCTATGCGGCCGACCAGGCCGCAGGCGATGAGGCCGCGGCGGCGGCCTTCGGGCGCATCGCCGAATTGAACCGGATCCTCAGCGATTATGAGGCCGATTCGGAATTGAGCCGGCTCTCCAAGACCTCCGGCACCGGCGCGGTGGTGCCCTTGAGTCCGGATCTGGCCCGCGTGCTCGAGCGGGCGGAGTCGATTTCCCGGCTCAGCGACGGGGCCTTCGACATCACCGTGGGTCCCTTGGTGGATGTCTGGAAGCGGGCTCGGCGCCAGCGGATGCTCCCGGAAGTGGCGAAGGTGGAGGCGGCGCGAGCGGCCACCGGTTGGCGGCAGGTGGTTCTGGGGCGTGACGCGGCGGGTCGGACCACGGCCCACCTGAAGGTGCCGGGAATGCGCTTGGACCTGGGAGGCATCGCCAAAGGGTATGCATTGGACGAGGCCACCCGGGTGCTGAAGGCCCGTGGGATCGGCTGTTCGCTGGTGTCCGGAGGCGGCGACTTGTTCGCGTCCGGAGCGCCGCCGGGCCAGCGGGGGTGGAAGGTGGAGATCGGTGAGCTGGATGTGCCCCAGGCGCCCCCGGGCCGCGTGGTTTGGTTGAAAAACCGCGCACTGGTGACCTCGGGGGATCGGTTCCAGCGGGTGGAACTGGGTGGGGTGCGTTATTCGCACCTGTTGGATCCGCGCACCGGTTGGGCGCTGACGCATCCCAGTCAGGTCACCTTGATCGGACCGGAGGCGATGACCACCGACGCCTTGTCGAAGGTCTTGAGTGTGTTGGGGCCGGACTCGGGCTTCGAGCGCATCCGGAAGCTTCCGGTCGAAGCCTTCCTCATGCACGCCCCGCGCGGTCCGGTGGAAGTCCGCCAGACGCCCGGATGGCATCGCTACGAGCGTCCTTGAGAGGCCTCGCTTCGGGAGCCGAGGTGCGCTGGTGCGACCGGCTGGCGAACCCGGAGCGGGCGTGCCCGCGCAGCGCAGAACCCATCTTGGGCTCATCCTGACTGGTCAGCCTCACCGGGAACGCTCACAGTGTCGGCAATCCCATGAGGTTTCTGTCGCTGGCCCTGTTCTGGACGGGGATGGCCTTGCTGGCCGTCGAGCCCCATTGGGCCTATGCGCCGTTGGATCGGCCCTCGATCCCCGAGATCGAGGATGGGGTTTCGCATCCGGTGGACGCCTTCATCCGGGTCGGTTTGAAGGCTCACGGTCTGCGCGCGGCGCCGGAGGCCGATCGCCCCACCTTGCTGAGGCGGATCCACTTCGACCTGATCGGGCTGCCCCCGTCGCCCGAAGACCATCGGCGTTTCCTGGCCGATCCTGCTCCGGAGGCCTATGAGCGGGAGGTCGATCGCCTGCTGGCGTCGCCCCGGTACGGAGAACGCTGGGCACGGCACTGGATGGATGCGGTCCATTTCGCAGAGACCCACGGGCATGACCAGGACCGGATCCGGGAGCAGGCCTGGCCCTATCGGGATTACCTGATCGAAGCGTTCAACGCAGACCGCCCCTATGCGCGTTTCATCCAGGAGCAGGTGGCGGGCGATGTGCTGTTCCCGGATCGTCCCGAAGCCACGGTGGCTCTGGCAATGGCGGCGGCCGGACCGTGGGACGAGAGCACCCTGCGTGACATCCGCGAAGACACCCTGGATCGCCAGTTGGGCCGGTATGTGGATCGCGACGACATGATCAGCACCGTCGTGTCGGTCTTCAACAGCACCACGGTCCACTGCGCCCGCTGTCATGATCACAAGTTCGACCCCATCCCGCAGGCCGATTACTACGCCCTGCAGGCCGTGTATTCCGGAGTCGAACGCGCCCACCGGGTCTTCGATCGCGACCCGTCGATCCATGTCCGTCGTCAGCACTGGATGCATCAGCGCCGTCAGGTGGAGCGTCAGGAGGCGGAGTTGCTGGAATCCCCGCAGACGCGCGCGGAGGTCGCGCTCTGGTTGAAGCGCCGTCGGGAGCATCCGGTCGCTTGGAAATCCTGGGAGAGCCCGTCCTTCCTGTCGGCCGGGGGCGCCACGCTCAAGAGGCTGCCCGATGGCTCGATTCAGGCCGGTGGGTCGAGTCCGGAGCAGGATACCTACACCCTGACCGGGTCGCCGCCGGCGCCCACGGTGAGGGCCATCCAGGTGGAACTGCTGCCCGATGACTCGCTGCCGCATCGGGGTCCGGGGAGGAACGTCGACAACGGCAACCTGCACCTCAGCGAGGTGGAATTGTGGGTGTTCTCGGCCGGGGCCACCGCGCCTCGACGGGTGCCCTGGGCACGGGCGACCTCCAGTTTCGACCAGGAGGGGTGGACCGTGGCCCAGGCCATCGATGGTCGGGACAAGACGGCCTGGGGGATCCACCCCAAGGAGGGGCAATCGCATCGAGCGGTCTTCGAACTGGCCGAGACGCTGAAGGCTCGTCCGGGTGATCTGTGGAGCCTGGTGCTGCGTCAGGTCCACGGTGGAGCGCATGTCATCGGCCGGTTTCGGATCTCCATGACCGACGCGCCGGGCCAGTCCAGCCGGGTGATCCCCGAGCCGGTCGCCTCGATTGTCGACCGCCCGGTCGCAGGTTGGACCGAGGCGCAGTCGCGCGCCGTGGCGTCGTTCGTGATTCGGGAACGCCTCCGGGACCAGTTGGCCGGATTGCCCGAGCCCTCCCGAGTCTATGCCGTGGCCGGTGATTTCGAGCCGGATGCCAGCCTCAAGCCGGTGCTGGAGCCCCGACCGATCCACCGGTTGAATCGCGGCGAAATCACCCAACCGCGTGAAGCCGTGGGGCCGGGAGCCTTGACCTGCATCGATGGGTTGCCCGCCCGGTTTTCGGTGCCCGAAGGATCCGAGGAAGGGGCGCGTCGGGCGGCTCTGGCGCGGTGGTTGTCCCATCGCGATCATCCGCTGACTTGGAGATCCATCGTCAACCGCGTCTGGCTTCACCATTTCGGACGCGGCTTGGTGGCCACTCCCAACGATTTCGGTCGGATGGGAACCCCTCCGACGCACCCCGAGCTGCTGGATTGGCTGGCCGTGTGGTTCCGGGATGATGCGCAGGGCTCTTTCAAGGCGTTGCACCGCCTCTTGGTGACCAGCGCGACGTATCGGCAGCGCAGCCAGTCTTCGGGCGACCCCGTTGCCTTGCTCGATCCGGACAACCGGTGGCTGGGCCGGATGAACCGAATCCGGCTCGATGCGGAATGTGTGCGGGATGCCATGCTGATGATCGATGGGCGGCTGGATCTGCGTATGGGAGGGCCCGGTGATCGACAGTTCGAGTTGAAGCCCGGCATTCATGTGACGCCCCGGGTGGACTACACCCGGTTCGACAGCGATGCGCCCGAGGGCCGACGGAGGAGTGTCTACCGGTTTCTGTTTCGAACGCTGCCCGACCCCTGGATGGAGGCCCTGGATTGTCCGGCGGGCGATCAACTCCTGCCCGCGCGCAACAACTCGGTGACCCTGCAGCAGGCCTTGGCGCTCTGGAACAATGCCTTTTCCCTCCGGCAGGCGGAGCATTGGGCCGAATCCCTTCAGGCTCGGGGTGGCGACGGCAGCGAATCTTGGAAGGAAGTCGGATGGTGGGCCTGGGGACGCCCCCTCACGGACACCGAACAGCAGGAATGGACCCGGTACGCCCGGAAGCACGGTCTGGCCAATGCCTGCCGGTTGATCTTCAACAGCAACGAGTTTCTCTTCGTGCCATGAACATCCCTGGATTGCCTCTCGGTCGCGGGTTCAGCCGGCGGGAGTTCGTGCGGCATCTCGGGGCCGGTTTCGGAGGGGTGGCGCTCCGGCAACTCGTCGCGGCGGAGGTGGTGCGGATCGATCCGGTGACGGCCGGTCATCGTCCCCACTTTCAGCCCCGGGCCAAGCGGGTGATCCAGTTGTTCATGAATGGCGGTGCCAGCCAGATGGACCTCTTCGACCACAAGCCGGAGTTGTTTCGTCGGGCCGGCCAGTCCTTTGATCCGGGCTCGGGTCTGCGGGTCGAGGCGCCGACGAGCGAGCCGGGCAAGGTGCTCAAGCCGCCCGTACCCTTGCGTCAGCACGG
>JAIXXC010000135.1 GCA_027490985.1 Verrucomicrobiales bacterium | reverse complement strand
GGGATCTCGAAGCTGGCCGCGTAGAATCCCTGCGCTTCGGCGATCCATCCCCATCGATTCTCCCCGAATTCGATGAGCCATTCATTCCAGGAACCTTGCGTGTAACCGACCCGGATTCGGCCGGTCACCGTGAATCGATGACATGTGTAAACACCGGAAGTGCCGATCTGAAGCGGGCTCAGATCCGGTGGCAGTTGAGCCTGTCGGCCCAATTGTTCGAGCACCGCATCGGCGTCCCGGCGGATGACGTTCGAGTGGCAGAAACCGCACACGGCGAACACCGCGATGCCCGACGGAAAGGCCACTGCGGCGCCGCAGTTCGGACAATCGTAGGCTCGGGTGTACATGGTTCCGGATTGGTCCGCCGCTTCAGCCGTTCAGGCTACGGATTTCCCCTGATTCCAACCAATCGGAAAATGGCTCCACCGTTTCCTGTCGGTGGGGATCGGCTTCATCACTCCCGGATCAAGGCATCCCGTCGGGTGTCCCACGTCCAACCGACCCTCGGATGAGTCATCCTCCTGAACGCTCTGAGAACGGATCCGATTCCGTCGCGCCCGCGTCGATCGGATGGCGGGAGCGGGTGGCGTCGTGGGGGGCGGCCCTCGGCTTCGATCGCGCGGTGTCCCCGGAGTCCTTGGCGTTGTTCCGGATGGCCGTGGGGTTGGTGATGCTGCTGGAGGCCATCTCGCTGTTTCTGCCCTCCGAGTCCTCCGGCGGGCGCTCCCATCTGGAGGTCTATTATGCCGGTCGAGAGGTGACCTTCCATCTTCCCTATGCCGGGTTCGGGTGGCTGCCCTTGTTGCCGTCGCCGTGGATCCAGGGGGTCGGAGTGCTCCTGGGCCTGGGAGCGGTGGGCCTCGGCTTGGGGTTCCGTTACCGGATCTCGGCCCTGCTGACCTTCCTCGCCTGGGCCTACCTGTATGCCGTGGAGTCCACGCGGACCTACTGGATGAGCTACTACTACCTCGAGTTGCTGGTGCTCTTCCTCATGCCGTTTTTGCCGGCGGCGGCCCGATTCAGCGTCGATGCGTCGAAGACGGTGCGCACGGGCACGGTGCTGATCCCGTTCTGGCCGATCTGGCTCCTGCGAGCGCAGTTGGTGATCACCTACTTCTATGCGGGCGTGGCCAAGCTCAACACCGACTGGATGGTCGATGGCTATCCGGTCCGGATCTTTCTGGAGAAGCCCTGGGTGGTGGCGCGCCTGAAGTTTTTGCTGCCCTACGATTGGGCCGGAGTGATCGAACGGTGGGTGCATTCGTCGGCGATGGCACTGGGCATCAGTTGGACCGGAGCGGTCTTCGATCTGACGGTCGGAGGATTGCTGCTGGTCCGGCGGACTCGGCTTCTGGGCATGGTGTTGATGCTGATCTTCCATGGGATCAATCACTTCATTCTCTTCAACGACATCGTGTGGTTCCCGCTGCTGGGGGTGGCCACCTCGCTGATCTTCCTCGAACCCGATTGGCCTTCGAGGGTCTTCCGGTGGTTGTGCAATCCCCGCATCCCGACGCCCGAATGGCCCTGGTTCTGGGGGGGATTGGTCGCGTTGCCCGGCGTGGGTGCGGCCCTGGCCTGGAAGGGGCGCCCCTCGATCCCGCTGGGGCGGTTGGCCAAACCCTTCACCCTGAAGGCCTGGACGGTCGGCGGCGTGGTGGCTTGGACGGTGTTCCAGGGGCTATTCCCGATCCGGCATCTGCTCGTTCCGGGCGATGTCCGCGTCACGTTCGAAGGGATCGAATGGAGTTGGCGCCTCAAGGCCGAGGTGTACCAGAGCACCCCGGTGGTCATTTCGGTGCGTGATCCGGTCATCCAACCGGCCTCGGGGAGCGATGGCGAGGGCGTCGACTGGAAGACCTGGGGCGGTGATCCGGTGGTGTATCACCCCGTCGATCCCGCCCACTGCGATTGGGCGTCGATGCCCGAAGTGGTGGTGTTGCTCGATCCGTGGACCGGCGATCGGATCATCTACAACACCTTGTCGGCCTCGGTCACCGATCGGTCCGAATCCGCGGCCAAGGCCCGCGTTCTGGAACTCTGGAAACAGCGCTATGGACGTTCTCCGGATTCGGTGAGCCGCACCACGCCCCTGGCCCGGATTGTCGAGGGGTATGAGCGGTCCATGCGGGCCCGGGGATACACCTTCCGCAACCCGCAGGAAGCCCTCGACGCCCTCAACAACCTCAATGGGCGTTTCGGGGACGGCAAGCTCATGCCCGTGCTGCGTCGGATGGAGCCGTTCGCCATGACGGTCGCGCGACCCGATCCCGGGGTCTTTCTGGTGATCGAAGACCGGGCCTTGATGAAGCCCGGGGCCGCGCTGCCGCCCCGCATCCATCCGCCGGCCTGGAGGGAATCGGCCGGCACGTCGTCGGCCCCGCAATTCCTGCGGGTGTTCCACGAGCCCCTGGGCATGGGCGAGGGTGATTTGCAGCCCCGCTGGTATGCGAGTGAAGTGGACGAACCGGAGGGTCCGCGGGTCGAGTTCCGGTGGAACCTTTTCCGCGATGTGGGTCCCTCCAAGGGCATGCACCTCAGCACGCAGCCCTTCCTCCTGCGTCGCTATGCCCATCGGGTGGCCGAGGCCTGGAACAAGGACTTCGGCCGTCGCCCGGAAGTCAGGGCCCGGACTCAATTGTCCCTCAACCGCCGACTCTTCAACCCGGTGGTGGATCCGACGGCCGACCTGGCCTCGGTGCCGGTCCGCTGGTTCGGGCACAATCCGTGGATTCTGGACCTGCAACCCGGTCGTCCGGGCAGTCTCCAACCCGACGGCGGAGGCAACTGGGTTCCTGCCCCGGGCGTTTCAGCCCCTATTTCGCCGAATCCGCCGCGGAAGTCGCCTTGAGCGGCTCCAAGGTCAGGGGATCGCGCATCGGCAGTTCCGTCAACGGTGCTGCCACCAGCTTCTCGAGCGAGACCGGGTGATCGGGGTGGCCCTTGAGGATCTCTTCCTTGTTGCCCACCACCAGGATCGCGACGCGCTCCGGGTGAAGGTGCTTGGCCGCCACCCGTTGGATGTCGTCGCGGCCGACCCGGTCCAGCCGTTGACGGAAGCCCTTCCAGAAATCCGGGGCCTTGGCGAAGCGGCCGGTAAATTCTTCGCGGGCGAAGAGGCCGGCGACCTTGGTCTTGGTGTTGAAATTCTCCGGGAAGCTTTCGATGAACGACCGCTTGGCCGTCTGGAGTTCTTCGTCGGTCACCGGGCCCGAGGCCATGCGCTTCATCTCCTCGAGCACGATCTGGGTCGCATAGGCCACCGTGCGGCTCTTGCTCTGGAATCCGGCCCTGAAGGTCGACGGGTACCAGGTGCCGCCCGGGAACGAGCTGCCCGCCGAATAGGCGAGACCCTCGTCGCTGCGCACCCGATTCATGATGCGCGAGGTGAACCCCCCGCCGCCGAGGATGTCGTTCATGAGCAGGATCGCCGGATAATCCGGGTCGTCCCGCATCACCCCGGGCAGCAGGATGGACACGCGCCCCTGCGGCACCTCCTTGTTCACCAGATAGACTCCGGCGGCCGCGGGCTTGAGGTCGTTCGGGATGGGCGGAGGCGTCTCGCCGCGGAAGGGCCAATCGGCGAAGAGCTTCTCGAGGGTGTCGACCATGGCGGCGCGATCGAAGTCGCCGCTGACCGAGACGACGAAGTTCGACGGGTGGAACCAGCGGCGATGGAAGGCCTGGAGGTCTTCCCGCTTCAGGGACTTGATGCTCGCCGAGGTCGGTTGGCGTGCCGCCCAGAAGCGTTCTCCATAGCTCAGGTTCTCCAGTTCGCGCGCCTCGATGGAGGAGGAATCGTCATTGCGTTGCTGGAGGGCCTGGAGGGTCTGCTGGCGTTGCAGTTCCAGCTTGTCGGCCTGGAAACGGGGTCGGGTGAGCGCCTCGCGCAGGAGGGCGATGCCTTCGGGAAGGTCTTTCGAGAGGAGGTTCAGGTTGACCGTGCCCACATCGTCGCCGATCGATGAACCCATCTGCGCGGCGAGGAAGGCCAGTCGCTCATCCAGCGCCTCGGCGGTCTTGGATTCGGTTCCCCCCCGCACGAGCAGGGCCCCGGTGAAGGCGGCGAGGCCCTCGTGACCGGCCGGATCGAGGTAGGCTCCAGAACGCACCAGGATGGACACCGTCACCAGGGGCAGTTCGCGGTCGGGAAGCACATAGGCCACCGGTCCGGACTTCAGCACCACCCGATGCTCCCGCGGATCGGGCGGTTCGTAGGTGAGGACGGGGAACTTGAGGGCCTCGGGGCGTGCCGGGATGGGCTCGGGGGTGACGGCCGAGACCGTCACGGCGAAAGTCAGCACGGAAGCCAGGAGCCGAATCAACATGGACACACCATCCCCAGCGGGTTGGCCGACCGCAAGTCCGACCGAACTC
>JAIXXC010000196.1 GCA_027490985.1 Verrucomicrobiales bacterium | reverse complement strand
GTCTGGCCGAACTCCAGCGTCGGTTGAACGAAGCCATCCAGAAGCTGTCCGAAGATCATCGCACGGTGGTGACGCTTCATGACATTCAAGGATTGCCCCATGACCAGATCGCCCGGATTCTCGGCATCAATCCCGGGACCGTGCGATCGCGCCTGTTCTATGCCCACCAACAGCTCCAAGGGTGGCTGTCGGATTGGGTGAAGTGACCGTGTTCTCCAGTGCAACGCAGCCCATGACCGAAGACGAATCCTCCCAAAGACTGCAGCGGTTGCTCCGTTTGAAACGCAACGAAACCCCACCCCCGGGTTATTTCGGTGATTTTTCGAGTGGCGTCATCGACCGCATCCGCGCCCTGGAAACCGAGCGGCGCGTTCCATTCTGGCAGCGATGGTTTTCCATCGGCTCCCGATCCGACGAAGCGACCGGTTCCGACGCGAGTTTCATTCCCGGAGGGGCGATGGTCGGTTGGGGTGTGGCCTTCTTGGTGACCGCGTGCGGTGCGGTCTTCTGGGGGGCGGGCCTTCTCGATCCCGAATCATCCGAGGGGTCGACGTCTCGGCAGGTGGTGAGTGTCGGCTTTCCGGCCGAGGCGGCCCAAACAGGGCCGTCCGGGGCGGGGGCTGCGGTGGGGGTGGGTGGGGGCGCTTGGGCAGCCTCACGGCCCGCTCCTTTCAGGTCAGCCACTCCCTGGGGTGACGAACGTTTCGCGGTGCCGGTCTCGGTGTCGATGGCGGGTTCCTCCACCGAACTGTCTTCGACCAATCCTTTCCCCCCGGGTCTTTTCCGGTTGCCGGGGGCCTCGAGCAGTGGTCCCGAAGCCTATCGGGTCCGTTTCGGTGAGGGGCCGAAATAGCTCCTGCCAACGGCGACCTGCGGAGACAAGGACTCTTGGTTCGCTGGCCGCTCGGTTGCCTCGCTGCGGGGTGATCATGCCACTCCGTTGCGTGGGATTCGCGCGGGGCATGCCTCGATCGAATCCTTTGGCAATGGCTCTGGAACGGCTCTGGAACGGCTCTGAGGCGTCCCCACGAAACGGGCCGGCTGTGAGGTCACAGACGGCCCGTCGGTTGAAACAATGGGGGGGCGAGGGATTGAATGGCCCGCGGCAGGGTCAGCTCGTGCGCACGAAGAACACCGTGAATTTCTGGTCGCCACTGCCGAAGGTCCAGGTCAGGCGTCCGGTGTCGTTCACCAGAGCGTCGAGGGTCTGCTTGGAACCCTGCACCTCGGCGCCGAGCACGTAGCGGCCATCGGTCCGGGTCCACGTTCCTTCAAACGACTTGAGCCCTTGGATGAAGTCGATCCCCGGGGGCAGTTTGGCGGCCTTGGAGGCCTTGGCCTGGGCGGGTTGCGCCGTCGGGGCGCCTCCGGTGGGGGGCGGCCGCAGACCGTAGCGTGCCAGATAGGCGTTCTGGGGTGATCCGGCGTTGGCCGCGGCCTCGCCTCCCTCGCTCGGCGCCGCGGCCACCGGAGCGGCGGGCGGCGTGATCTTGATGGCAAACCGCCCATCCGTGTAGGCGACGAGCGTGGCTCCCGACAACACGGGACCCACGGCGGCCCGGATGCTGCGCATCTCCGCCGGGCTGAGGTTCAGGCGTTCCCGCTTGAGTTGGGTGAACACCGTTCCCGGGTCCATCCGCCAGCGGCCGAGAATCTTCTCGTCTTCATAGCGGGGCGAAACGCCGGTTTCGAGGTACTTGCGGAAGTCCTTCAGGTCCACCTTGGCGAAGGTTTCACGCAAACTCGGGCTGAACATCACCGCGGCCGCCTTCGGGTGGTTGATCATGGCCGACAGGGCCGGCTTGCTCTGGATCAGTTTGAGGAATTCGGCATCGGAGCCGATCTCGGAGAACTCGGCTTGGGAACCCAGGGCCAGGAACGGCGGATAATTCTCGGCGCGGCCCTGCACCAACGGATTGGCGTGCAGGATGCCGAGAATGTCGGAAACCTCGTAGTATTTGGCCGGGGAATTGTCCATCGCGGCGAAGGTGCGGGCCCACCCGGTGGACTCCATTTCGCCCCGCAATTGGGCGATGTAGCGCACCGCGGTCGCCTCGCCGCTGTCGCTGGTGACCTGGGAGATCAGGTAGCCCTGACGATACACGAAATTGCCCACGCTGAAGAAGACGCAGATGCCCGAGATCAGGCCCACGAACAGACCGATGGCCTGATTCATCCGCTCGAAGGCGGCCCGGGTGGGCTCATCGGAACGGTATTTGAAGAAGTGTTCCACCGGCCGGTGAGCCGCGACCCCGATCACCAGGAAGATGAGGGTCAGCAGGCTGAAGACGATGACTCCGGGCAGGAGCGTGAGGTCGACGACATCTTTGACCCCCATCGCGGACAAGCCGGCCGCCACGACCCCGCTGCTCACGCCGGCCAAAGCCAACCCCAGCGCGGCCCCGATGAAGCCGATTCCCCAACGGATGGCGCCGGTCTGATGGCCCAACAGGCCAAAGCCACCGACCAAGACGACCGCAACGACCCAGATAAGCATGACCCGAGGCTAGAAAGTCCCGTGCCAAGGCGCACGCGCAAAATCCAACTCCCGCGAGGCTTGCGAATCAGGGGGCGGGTTTCCATGTTCTGGCCGCATGAGTTTGTTGCCTTTCGGTGAACTGCCTCCCCACCGCCCCCGCCGTTTTGTGCCGGCGACCTTGGCTCTCGGAGACTGGGAGGCCGTGGCGCCGCTGTTCGATCGGCTCGAGGCCCGGGCCGCAGGATGCGCTTCGGTGGCCGAGTTGGAGCGGTGGTTGTCGGATGCCGGCGAGTTGGCCGCCGCCCTGGATGAGGAGCGGGCCCGACGCTACATCGCCAAGACCTGCCATACCGACAACGCCGACGCCGAGAAGGCCTACCTGCATTTTGTCGAGGTCATCGACCCGGCGCTCAAACCGCGCCAGTTCACCTTGGCCGGGTTGTTCTTGAAGCACCCCCTGCGCAGTCAACTGCCCCCAGCCCAGTACGAGGTGTTCGATCGCGCCACGGCCCTCCAGGTGGAACTGTACCGCCCCGAGAACATCCCCTTGGAGACCGAGGAGGCCAAGGTGGGCAACGAGTACAACAAGCTCAGTGGCAGCCTGACCGTGGAGTTTCGGGGTGAAGAGAAGACCCTCGTGGCCATGGGACGCTTCCAGGAGGAACCCGATCGATCCCTGCGCGAAGAGGCCTGGAAATCGGTGGCCGCCCGCCGGGTTCAGGAGGCCGATCGGTTCGATGCGTTCCTGGATGAATTGATCCGCATTCGCCACCAGATCGCCCTCAATGCCGGCTTCCCGGACTATGTGGCCTACGCCTACCGGATGCGCGGGCGCTTCGACTACGGGCCCGACGATTGCCGCAAGTTCCACGAAGCCATCGAAACGGAAGTCATGCCCATCTTCCGGAAGTTGCAGTCGCAGCGTCGCCAGAAGCTCGGCGTGGAGCGCTTGCGTCCGTGGGACACCCAGGTGGATCCGTTGAATCGCCCGCCGCTGAAACCCTTTTCGACCTCGGCCGAGATGGAGACCGGTGTCCAGACGGTCTTCGATCGGATGAACCCCGAGTTGGCGGCCGGTTTTCGAGGCATGCGGGAGAAGCGCCTGCTCGATCTGGACAATCGCAAAGGTAAAGCCCCCGGCGGGTACCAGTACACCCTCAACGAAGCCCGCCTCCCGTTCATCTTCATGAACTCGGTGGGCCTTCAGCGCGATCTCGAGACCATCCTCCATGAGGCGGGTCATGCCTTCCACGCATTGGCCTGTCGGGAGCAGGATTTGCCGCTGTATCGCGAGGCCCCCATCGAGTTCTGCGAGGTGGCCTCCATGGCCATGGAACTGCTCGGCGCGGAACATCTGGATGTGTTCTACAGCCCGACCGACGCGCTGCGGGCGCGAACCGTCCACTTGGAAGGAGTGATCGGCGTGTTCCCCTGGATCGCCACCATCGATGCCTTCCAGCACTGGCTGTATTGCAATCCCAACCACAGCCGCGACGAACGGCGGGCCGCCTGGTTGGCGTTGATGGACCGCTTCGGGGGCGATGTCGATTGGTCGGGGTGCGAATCGGCCCGGGCCCACCTCTGGCACAAGCAACTCCACGTCTTCCTGTATCCCTTCTACTACGTCGAGTACGGCATCGCCCAATTGGGCGCCTTGCAAGTCTGGGTCAATGCCCAGCGGGATCCGGCGAAGGCTCTGGCTGAGTATCAGGCCGGGTTGGCGCTCGGTGGCAGTCGTCCCTTGCCGGAACTCTTCGCCAAGGCTGGTTGCCGTTTCGATTTCGGTCGCGAAACCGTGCGACCGCTCGTGGCGCGGGTCTCGGAGGCCTTGGATCGACTGGCAGCCCGCTGACCCGTCGGTCGACGGGCGGATTCTTCAGTGCGCCTCGGCGAGGACTTGGGTCAGTACCTCATCGGTCAGGCGAATGGGGTTGCCCTTCATGCTGCTGGAGGCCTGAGCGGCTCGGATCAGTTCAGGGAAGTCCGAATCGCGCAGGCCATGCTGCGACAGTCGCGGGATTTGCCATCCATGCACCGATTCGGTGATCCAGCGCAGTCCATCGTCGATCGACGCACGGGGGGAGCCGGTCAGCCAAACGGCGGCCTGCCGATAGCGTTCGAGGGCGGAGTGTCCGGGAGCCGTCCGTGACAAGGTCTCGACATTGGCCCGCCACACCGGGCCCAACAGCGCCGCACACACGGCACCATGGGGTGCCTGGAAGCGCCCGCCGATGGGGCCCGCCAATCCGTGGACCGCGCCCAGTCCGGAATGAGCGAGGGCCAACCCGCTCAAGAAGGCTCCGAAGGCCAAGTCGGTCCGGGCTTCGAGATTTTGGCCGTCGGTGATGGCCCGGCCCAACGATCGCACCATCCGCGGGATTCCCTCGCGGCAACAGGCGTCGGTCATGCCGTTGGC
>JAIXXC010000253.1 GCA_027490985.1 Verrucomicrobiales bacterium | reverse complement strand
CTGGTTGTAGCTGAGCACGCAGTCCACCGGGGCCTGATCGGCGATGAAGCGGAAGATCTTCTGCGGATAACCGCTGAAGCCCACGAAGCGCACCTTGCCGGCGGCCACGGCCTTGCGGAGGGCCGGCAGCGTCTCATCGACAATTTGCTGCATGGGCACGAACTCGATGTCGTGGCAGAGCAGGATGTCGAGGTGATCGGTGCCCAAGCGATGCAGTGATACGTCGATGGACTCGGCCACCCGACGCGCCGAGAAATCGAAGTGCTGGAGATCGTAGCGGCCCAGCTTGGTGCACAGCGTGTAGCTCTCGCGAGGCACGCCCTTGAGCGCGACACCGAGCAACACCTCGCTCATGCCCCGTCCGTAGAAGGGCGAGGTGTCGATGAGGCTCAGGCCGCAGTCGAGGGCCACGCGCACGCTGCGCAGGGCCTCCTCGACTGTGACGTTGCGGAATTCCTGGCCCAGCGAACTGGCGCCGAATCCGAGGATGGGCAGCGACAGTCCGGTGGTTCCGAGGGGTCGGGTTTGCATGAGGGGGATGGGGGTTTCAGGCCGTCGGGATCCGATGCTTACTCGTAGATGTCACCGGCAGGCCGGGCCATCTTGCCCCATTTTTCCCATCCCGGGATCGGGTGTTCCTTGAGGATTTCCTCGACCATGTAGAAGTCCGAACGCTTCTCAGTCTTGGCGCGGACCTTGGCCACTTGCTCGGTGGTGACCGGCGGCAAGTTGTTGCCGAAGGACTGGCGGACGTAACTGATGACGCCGGCGGCCTCTTCGTCGGTGATCATGCCGCCGAAGCCGAGCATCGGGGGCACGCCGTTCTTCGGGCCGAAGCGCTGGCCTCCCAGCTCGAGCGGTCCCCACAAGCCCTTGAGCACCACCTTGATGAGGCGCTCGTCTTCGGCCAGCCAGGGATTGTTCGCCACGTTCAGCGGCGGGTAAATGCCGGCCACGCCCGCTCCGTTGGATTGATGGCAGGTGGCGCAGTGGGCGTCGCGGTGGAAGACCTCCTTGCCGAGGTCGTACTGTTTCTTTTCGGCGGCGTTCAACGTGCGGGTCGGCCCGTAGACGACTTGATCGGCCGACGGCGGGGCCGCACCGATCTTGAAGTTCCCAGCCAAGTAGGCCTGGGCATTGGGATTGTCGGCGAAGGCGTTGGGCTCGGCCTTGGCCAGCGTGGCCACCGCTTGCTTGAAGGTGCTCTCGAGGATTTGGCGGGTCACGGGGCTCATCCACTTGTCGAGCGGTTGGCGCAAGCCTTCCAGCACGATGCGGGCTCCCTGATCACCGGGCAGCCAGGAGGCGCCCACGATGGCTTCCAGCCGGACGCGGCCGTGCGTGTCGTTCACCGCCTGGCGGAACAAGTCCTGGGCGCCGGGGATTTGGTGGGCCGTGTAGCGCAGCACGTGGGCCGCCGCGGCCCGGGCCTGATGGGAACGGGCATTGAGAGCGGCGCGCAGCAGCCCGGCGTCGGGCTTGTTCTGGGCCCAGGTGGCCCACAGCGCTTCGCACAGGTGGCGATCGTAGAGAGGATCCTTGCGGTCGAGCTTCGTGGCCCAGGCCTTCACGGCCGGGATGACTTGCGAGGCCGGCCGACCGCGCAGTTCGCGGCGCGTCCGATAGCGGGTGCGGTACTCGGGCGACTTCAAGTTCTCGAGCAGCTCCGGGATGGGGGCGCCGGCGACTTTCGCGGGCTTCACCAGCGGGCGCGACGGGTAGGTGACCCGATAAATGCGGCCATGGTCGTGGTCGCGCTTCGGATCGCGGGCGTTGTGCTGCATGTGCCCGATGAGGGCGTTGTGCCAGTCGAGGAAGTACAGCGAGCCATCCGGAGCGAACTCGAGGTCCACCGGGCGGAAGTTCGGATCGCTCGAGCTGATGAGGTCGCCCGCCAGGGAGCCGGTGAACCCGGAGCCGTCTTCGCGCACCGCGCTGAAGTTGAGGCCCAGGAAGCCGATGCTATTGCAGGTCATGAACTGACCTTGGCGGTCGTCCGGAAAATGCCGCGAGGAGACGAACTCCGAGCCCGAGGTGGGCCGAGACCGCTTGGGCACATACTCGCCCGCGCGCTGGATCTCCACGCCGTAGGGCATCTTGGCCGAGATGGGCAGACCCCAGTAGTTCTCGCCGCTGGAGGCGTCGGACAGCACGCACTGTTCCCAGTCATCGAAGGCGATGCCCCAGGGATTGTTCACGTCGCTCTGGATGGTCCGCTCCAGGCGGAAGTTCTTGGGATCGAAGCGCCAGGCACCACCGTCGTTCACGCGCTGGGGTCCGTAGGGCGTCTCGACCTGGCTGTGCAGGAAGCGGCCCTCGAGCAGATAGAACGCGCCTGAGGCGTCGGCGCTGTAGGCCGAAATCGCGTGGTGCGTGTCATGCGTGTCGAAGCCGTGCATGAGGATTTCCAGCCGATCCGACTTGTCGTCGTGGTTGGCATCGACCAGCAGGCAGAGGTTGGGCTCTTGCGACAGATAAACGCCCTCGGGGGCCAGCTCGAAGCCGATGGGCAGGTGGAGATTTCGGGCGAAGATCGTCTGCTTGTCGGCCTTCCCGTCGTGATTGGTGTCCTCGAGGATGATGAGCTTGTCATCGGGCCGGGCATCACCCGGGCGATAGTGCGGGTAGCTGGGCATCACCGCGACCCAGAGGCGTCCCTGGTTGTCGAAGGACATTTGCACCGGGTTCTT
>JAIXXC010000254.1 GCA_027490985.1 Verrucomicrobiales bacterium | reverse complement strand
GCGTGGAAACGGTGATCCCAAAACCCGCGCAAGCAGGCCTCAGGTCACTCCCCGCCGTCGGCGTCATCATGGTGCCGGCACCTGTCCCACCCCCATCCCCGAACGGTTCTGGCGAACAGGCTTGAACCGGTGCTTCTGAAGATCACTGGCCCGGAGGTCGTTCCACCGCCCTCCGGGTTTTCTTTTGCCCCGAAAGGCCATCAGGACCCCGACGGCGAGCGCCTCTGGATGAGGCCCTTTCAGCGGCGGGCATTGCGGTTGCCCGGCGAGCGGCCGAACTGATGGATCCAGAATCCATGCAGGTACTGACGAAGACACCAGACGCTCTCTTGCGGGGCTTCGAGGGCGGCCAGATCGCTCCACTCCGCCGTCAGCAGGGTCTCCATCAAGGCACCGGCTTCCGGGGTCAATCCATCGGGATCGGGCTGGAGCCCCTGGATGGCCAGAAACCGGAGATCCCACGCGAACTGCGCCCGGGCCATCGGCCCTTGGATTTCCAGGAACGCCAGAAACTCCAGGAACAACCGGTGCACCTCGGGCTGCGGGGTTTCGGTCTCGGTCACCTGCTCGAGGGTGGCCACCGCATGGGCGATCAGTTCCAGGGATCCGACCTCTCGACGCAGCGGGGCATGGGCGTTGCGGACCACCACTTCGCTCAGCGAATGCAGATCGCCCTTCGGATTGCGTCTGAAGGAGAACTCGGCCTCGAAACACCAGTCGAGCTTGCCGCGCAACGGCGACTTCGGACCGCGGGCGCCCTTGGCCACGGTGGCCAGACGGCCGTGTTCGGGAGTGAGCCAGTGGACGATCAGGCTGGTGTCGCCCAGGGGCCGCAGGCGGATGACCACGCCTTCGGATCGGTCGGCGCTCATCGCTCGGCCGGATCCTGCCGAGCGCGGCGCGTCGCCCACCGGACCCAGCGGTTCTCTTCGCGCTTCATGATGCGCCGAAGATCGGGCTTGAGGTCGTCGTAACCCCGCAGATGGAGGATGGCATGGATGACATAGCGGACCACCTCGTCGGACCAGGTGGTCCCGAAGGCCTCGGCCTGGGTCACCGCATCGGCCACGCAGATGAAGCACTCGCCGTGAAGGCGTTCGGCCGTGGAGCCGTAGTCGAAGGTGATGACGTCGGTCGAACCCTCGTGCTGGAGAAACCGCCAGTTGACCCGCGCCATCGCTTTCGGAGAGACGAACTGCACCCCCAGCTCGGCCTGCAGACCCATGGCCTCGAGGAGGTCGAGGGTCAGCCGACGCAACGCCCGGACGTCGAGCGGACGATCCTTCTGCCGGTTGCGCAGCAGCAGGACCGTCGCCCCCCCGGGAACCGTCGGGGCGGAGGGGGTGGCGGCGGCGGGATCGCTCACGGAGGATCAGAACCCGAGCTTGGCCAGTTCGCGCTCCAGACCGGCCTGGAAGGCCATCATGTCGGGCTGGGAGGGGCGATAGCCCTTCTCGTCGGCCACCAAGCCGGGGCGGCCATAGTTGTCGATAAGCCACGCCGCGCCCTTGCCATCGGAGAAGCGGACACGGCCGCTGACCATGGCGTTCGGACGGGTCACCGCATCGACCGTCACCTCCACCTCACCACCGGCGGCGCCGCCCTCGGGCGACAGCACATCATCGGGTTCGACGACCTCGCCCGGAGGCGTACCCGCCCCGGCGGAAGCCGAAGGGGCTGGAGGAACCGGCGGGGCCGGCGGGGCCTTGGGCGGCTCGGGGTCTTTCGGCACCACCTTCAGGTCGTCGATGAGGAAGCGAACCTCCATGTAGGTGAGCTTGAGGGCGAAGTCGGTCTCCAGACGGCGCTGGAAATCGGACAACTTCATGCCGTCGGCGATCCACTGGCGGGCGATTGATTGCTGCTCGGTCGATAAGGTGGCCATGACGATGGGGTTAGAGGCTAGGGGATCGGAACCGGTCGGTCAGTCGCGGAAGTTCACAAAATTCAGCGCCACCGGGAAATCGTGCGCGCGGCAAGCGGTGATCACGGCCTGGAGGTCGTCCCGGTTCTTGCCGGCCACCCGCAATTCATCGCCCTGGATGGACGCCGTGACCTTGAGACCCAGGCCGCGGACGAAGGTTCCGATCTCCTTGGCGGCGGCACTGTCGATGCCCTGCTTGATCTTGATGGATTGCCGGGCGTGGCCCAGGGGCGACAACTCGGCCTCGCCGGCATCGACGTTCTTGGCCGAGATGCCCCGCTTGGCCAGCTTGAGCATCACGATCTCCACCAACGCCGTCATCTTGAAGGCGTCGGGGGCGCGCAGTTTGATCTCGGTCTTCTCGAGCACGATCTCCGCGCCGGACCCTTTGAAATCGAAGCGGGTCAGCAATTCCTTCTGGGCCTGGTTGATGGCGTTTTCCAACTCCATCGAATTGACCTTGGAGACGATGTCGAAACTCGGCATGAGCGGATGCTAGCCGATGCGCCCGCGCCTGCAACGGGGCAGCGTCGGGGCGAGCCGGCCGGTGATCCGGGTTTTTTGGGTGTCACCGACGGAGCCCCCGACCCTAGGCTGACGGCATGGAGACCGCGCCGACACCACCCCGGGAGCCCCAGCAGGCACAACCCGCGGCCAGCCCCTCGGTCGCCCCGCTGGTGCCGGGAACGCTGTACCTGGTGGCCACGCCGATCGGGAACCTGGAGGACATCACCCTGCGGGCCCTGCGGGTGCTGAAGGAGTGCACGGTGGTCGCCGCCGAGGACACCCGACGGACCGGCCAGTTGCTCACCCACTTCGGCCTCCGCAAACCCCTGATCAGCTACTTCCGCTTCAACGAGGCCCGGCGCGGGGCGGAGATCCTGGACCGGTTGCGGATGGGTGAGATCGTCGCCCTGGTCACCGACGCCGGCACTCCCGGCATCAGCGATCCGGGCGAACGGGTGGTGGCCCAGGTCCTGGCGGCCGGGCTCCGCGTGGAGTCGATCCCCGGAGCGTGCGCCCTGGTGGTCGGTCTCACCGCCAGCGGGCTGCCGACCGAGTCGTTCCACTTCGCCGGATTCCTGCCCCACAAGTCCGGACAACGGGCCCGCCGTCTGGGCGAACTGGGGGCGATCCCCGGGACCCTGGTGCTCTATGAATCGCCCTTCCGCGTGGAGCGGTTGCTGGGCGAATTGCAGCGCATCCTGCCGGGTCGGCGAGTCGTGCTGGCCCGCGAACTCACCAAGAAATTCGAGGAATGGCTGCGGGGCACCCCGGCCGAACTGGCGGCCGAATGGGCCCGTCGGCCGCGCAAAGGCGAGTTCGTGGTGATGATCGGACCGGCCGGCGACGGACAGGGGGTCGAAACGACGATGGGCACCGAAGCCGGCTGCGGTGAGGCGGACGACACCCATGAGTTCGCCGGGGCCGATGGAGCGGCAGAGGACGCGGAGGACGAAGAGCCTCTCGAGAGCCCTCAAGGCCGGTCGCCCAACGCGACGGTCGCCTAGTCGGTGATCTTGAGACGTTGGCGGACGAGCACGGCCGCGCCGGTGATGCCCGCCGCGTCTCCGAGCTTGCTGGCCCGGATCTCGACGTCTTTGAGCGTGCCCGGCATGGCATAGTCGCGGGTGGTCTCGAGGATCGTGGGCATCAGGTCGTCTTCGAGGGCGTCCATGACCCCTCCCCCGAGCACCACGGTCTCAGGACTCAGGACGTTCACCAGATTGGCCACGGCGATGCCGGTGTGCTTGGCCGCCTCTTGCAGCACCTTGGCCGTGAGCTTGTCGCCTTTGCGCAGGGCCTTGCGGAGGTCGCCACTCTTCAGGTCGGTGATGCTCTCGCCCTCCTTCAGGAATTCGGAGAGCAGCGTCTTTTCGCCCTCCTTGGCCCGGCGCGCCAACTCGCGGAAGATCGAGGTCCGGCTGGCCAGCGCCTCGAAACAGCCGCTGTTGCCGCAGCCGCACTTGGGACCTCCCACCTGGATGACCATGTGACCCACTTCACCGGCCGTGCGATTGAAGCCCGAGTAGAGCTGGCCGTTGAGCACGAGACCGCCGCCGATGCCCGTTCCGAGGAAGATCCCCAGAAGACTCCGGGACTGCCCCTTCAGCTCCACCTCGTGGATGCCCAGCGTGCAGGCGTTGCAGTCGTTCTCGACGAACACCGGAACCCCGAGGTGCTTCTCGAGCGCCTTCTGGAGCGGGGCGTTCTTCCACTGAAGGTTGGGTGCGAAGATGACCTCGCCCGAATCGGGATGGATGGCCCCGGGGGCTCCGATGCCCACGCCCCGGATCTGCTTGGGCGACAGATCGGCCTCGTCGACCGCATCGCGCACACAGCGCGCCACGCGCTCGACCACCGAGTCGAAACCGCGCGAGGCCTTGGTGCTCAGCTTCACGGTCTGCAGCAGCTTGAGCTGCGGAGTGAAGATGCCGGCGAGGATCTTGGTCCCCCCCAGATCGACCCCGACGATGACATCCTGCTTGGTGGTCTCGGACATGCGTTGGCCAGCGACATCAGGCTGGCAACCCCGGGTTCGGGGCAAGAAAAACATGGTGACAATTCCAAAGGCACCGTGTGCATCGCCCCGGAGGCGTTCAGGAATTCTTGAGCACGATCTGCACGATGACATTGCCGGCATCGCGGCAGCGATCGATGACCTTCTCCAGGAGATCGTAAAGATCCTTCAGGGCGACCACGGTCACCGGGTCGTGGCCGGACCGGTAGAGCTCACCGATGAGTTCGACCATGTGCTTGTCGGCCTCGCCCTCGAGATACTGGAGCGTATCGTTGCGCTCCTTCATGCGGGGCAGGTCCGGTGATTGACGCAGGTCGCGGACCATGGTCAGCAGCGTGTCCATGGAGTTCCGCAGCAACTCGGTCTGCCGCGAAAAATCGGCCTGCTGGACCCGCCGGGGACAGACCAGGAAGCGTTCGGTGAACCGCTCCAGGGTCCGGGGAATCTTGTTGAGGGCGGTGGCGAGAGCATCGATGTCCTCGCGCTCGAGGGGCGTGACAAAGGTGGTGACGAGACGCTCCTGCAGTTCCTCGGTGATGCGCTCTTCTCTGGCGCGGACCAGCGCCGATGAATCGAGAGCGGCCGCGCCGGGGCAGGCCAGGGTCTGTGCCAAGAGGTTGACGCTTTCCTGAGCCCTGGCCGCACTGGCTTCGAGCAGGTCGAAGAACACGTCGCCGCCACCCACAAATCGTTGGAGAGAAAACATGATGTGATGGAGGAATTTCAGGAGGTGCCGACCCTCGGAGGACGAAGACACTGGCACACGATCCCGACTCGCGATCCTCCGACAAATCCGTATCGGTGACCAAGGAATCGCCCGATGATCCGCTTCGAAAAGCCCCACCCGGATTCACCCGATCACTGACGACGAGGCGTGGGCTCGG
>JAIXXC010000008.1 GCA_027490985.1 Verrucomicrobiales bacterium | reverse complement strand
CGGCGGCGTGGAAGCCGATCTCGTCGGTGGCCCCGTGCACGATGCCCTGGCGCAATCCGCCGCCGGCCATCCAGACGCTGAATCCGAAGATGTGGTGGTCGCGGCCGTCGGAACCCTGGGTGCCGGGCGTGCGTCCGAACTCGGTGGCGAAGACCACCAGGGTCTCGTCGAGCAGGCCGCGGCATTGGAGGTCGGTCAGCAGGGCACCGATGGGCTGGTCCACGGCCCGCGCCAGGCCTTCGTGGTTGGCCTTGAGTCCCGAGTGGGCGTCCCAGGCACCAGCGCCGCCGCCGCCATGCTGGATCTGGATGAACCGCACGCCACGCTCCACCAGGCGTCGGGCCGCCAGCAGTTGCGATCCGAACTCGCGGCACTGCGGGAGGTCGAGGCCATAGAGCGCCCGGGTCTCGGCGGTTTCCTTCGAAAAATCGACCACGTCCGGCACCGACGACTGCATGCGCCAGGCCAATTCGTAGGAGGCGATCCGCGCTGCGATGGCCGGGTCCTGCGGGTAGTCGATGCCCCGCAACTCGTTGAGCGTGCGGACCAGATCGACGCCGTCGCGCTGGCCCGCCCTGAACAGAGCGTGTTCGGGTCGGCTGAAATCCAGCGGGTGGGCTGCATCGATCCGCAGCGGCACGGCATCGTGCGCGGGGCCCAGGTAGTGGCCGTCGCGCTTGTTCCAGTACTCGCGGGTGCCCATCGACACGAACTGGGGCAGGTTCTCGTTCAGCGATCCCAGCCCGTAATGCACCCAGGCTCCGAGGGTGGGGAAGTCGCCGTCGTTCTGGTGCCGGCCCGAGTGGAACTGCGTTTGGGCCCCGTGGTTGCTGTCGGTCGTCCACAGCGATCGCACCAGCGCCAGGCGGTCGGCGTGCGCGGCGATGTGGGGAAACCAGTCGCTGATTTCCATGCCGCTCTGACCGTGCTTGCGGAAGCCCACCTGGAGCGGAAAGAGGGTGTTGCGCTGGTTGCCGTTGGCGTCGGGTACCACCAGGCGCTCGAGGGCCAGTTTCTTCGGGTCCTGCACCGAGGCGAAAGGCGTCTCGGCGATGGTCTTTCCCGCGTACTTCGTGAGCATGGGCTTCGGATCGAAGCTCTCCATGTGGCTGACCCCGCCGTTCATGAAGAGCCAGATCACGTTCTTGGCCTTCGGCGTGAAATGAGGGCGACCGTCGGGAGGTGTCCACGGGCCCGAGCCGGAAGCGCGAGCCTCACGGTGGAGCAGCGAGCCCAGGGCCAGGCCCGTGAAACCCATGCCCAGGTCGGCGAGGAAGGCGCGGCGGGGCCGTGAGGGAGTGGTGGGCGGAGTCATCGGAGCGTCACGAAATCACCGTGGTTGACCAGCGACCAAATCAGCCGAGCCCGGGCATTGGCCCCGGTAGTCCCCCCGGAGTCCTCGGCTTTCCACGCTCGCAGGGCGGCGATGGCGGCCTGCCGTTCCTCGGGGCGCGGTTCGAATCCCAGGAGCTGTTCGAAGGCGTGGCGCACAAAGGATTCATCGCCGGGGTCGTGGGCCGTGGCTTCGAGCATCCGTGCGATCTCCGGGGCGCACTCGCCCACCAGGCGGCCATTGAGCAACGCCAACGCCTGTTGCGGCACGATGCTGGTCTCGCGCCGGTAGCACTCCTTGACCAGAGCCTCATCGAAGGTGGTGAGGAAGAGGTTCCGGTCGTTGTTGGAGTGTTGAAAATACAGGCTGCGCCGTCGGGAAGACTCCTGCTCGGCCGGGGGCACCGGAGGTCCGCCGCGCGTGGGGTCGAGACGGCCAGCGTGGGCCAGCACCGCATCCCGGATCACCTGTGATTCGAGGCGGATCGGCGTCCGTCGCCACCAGTGCCGGTTGTCCGGATCACGGGCCAGTTCCGCCTCGGCTCCGGCCAGGCTGGAATCCATGCGGTAAGCGGCCGAGGTGACCATCAGCCGGTGGAGGTGCTTGAGGCTCCAACGATGATCCACCAGCTCGCTGGCCAACCAGTCGATCAGGTCGGTGTGCTCGGGCGTGCCGCCCTTGCGGCCGAAGTCGAAGAGCGCCGGGGCCAAGGGCGCGCCGAAATGCCGGTTCCACAGGTGATTCACCGCCACGCGCGCGGTCAGCGGGTTGCGGGCGTCGGTGATCCAGCGGGCCAGCGCCGTGCGTCGCCCGGTGCTGTGGTGCGGGAATGGCGCGGCCGGGTCGTCTTTCGTGGAATCCAGGAATCGGGTGGCGACCCAGTTCGCACCGGTCAGCGGTGCGAAGGTGTCCGTAGGGGAGGGTTCCCGGGCAGCCTCCTTCTCGAGGGCGGCGAGCCGCTCGGTTTGCGTCGCCAGTTCCTTGGCCACGGCGTCCTTCTTGCCCGCCTCTGTCGCGGCGAGTTTCTGCTCCGTCTCGGCCAGGGTCAGTCGATGGCGTGCGAGCTTCTCACGGCGTTCGGCCATCACGGCGGCGCGTCGGGCCGACTCGGTTGCGTGGGCCGCGTTGGTTGAGTTCGAGCCGTCATGCCATGAAGTGCGCTGAGCCTCGGCACGTCGGACGACACTCTCGAATCGGGCCTCGGCCACGGCGATCTTCGCGGCGGCCGTTTTCTGCTCCAGAAGGCCTGCCGTCGGAGCGGTTTGACCTGAAGGGCTGGCGCCCGCTGGGGTCTTCCGCGAAGCGCGGGCAGCCTCGGCACGGGCGACTTCGGAGCGCACCGCCTCGAGTTCCTGCCGGGCCGCACGCACGTGCGTCTCGAACACCCAGGGGCGCCGCTCGGGCTGCCACGCGGTCGCCGGCAGGTCGATGGCCCGGATGCCCGGGAGCGCCACGCCCAGCAGCGCAGGCACGCCGGGTGACATGACCAGGGATCGATCGGGTTGCGTCTCCTGACCTCGCACGAAGCGGTAGGTCGGTGTTTCGGGATCCCGATCAAAGGCCCGGGGCACGGCATCGCGGGCCGGGTCGACCTCGCCCGGTACCAGGTCCATGCGCACCTGATAAGGCTCGAAGAAGGCCCGCATCCGGTAGTAGTCGGTCTGGGGCAGGGGATCGTACTTGTGGTCGTGGCATTTGGCGCAGTTGAGCGTCAGCCCGAGGAAGGCCTTGCCGACATGTTCCACGGTCTCGTCGAGCCATTGGTTGCGGTTGAAGAGGAAGTAGTTCCGCGCCAAGAACCCGGTGGCCCTCAATTGCCCGAGGTCGTCGGGATGCGACTCGTCGGCGGCGAGCATCCGCCGGATCATCTCGTCGTAGGGCAGGTCGGCATTGAGGGATTCGATGAGCCAATCGCGCCAGTGCCACAGGTGCCGCGCGCTGTTGCGGTGCTGGTCGCCCAGGCCCCACGGGTCGCTGTAGCGCCACACGTCCATCCAATGGCGACCCCACCGTTCGCCGTGGCGCGGGTCCTCCAGCAGTCGGTCCACGGTGCGCTCGTATCCGTCGTCGGATACGTCGGCCAGGGCTTGCCGCATCTCAGCGTCGGTGGGTGGCAGACCGATCAGGTCGAGATACAGGCGACGGATCTGCAGCCGACGGGGGGCTTCGGGGCGGGGGTTCAGACCGGCCGTTTCCAGACTCTTCGCCAGAAAGGCGTCGATGGGGTTTCGGACCCACGAGACGTGGTTCACCTCGGGCACCGGCGGCCGTGATCGAGGGCGGAAGGCCCAGTGGTCGCGTGGATCGGGCTCCGGAAGTTCGGCCGCGGGCGCCGCGGCCCCCTCGGCGATCCAACGGGTCAGGAGCGTGATCTGCTCAGAGTTGAGCGGTTGCCCCTCATGCTCGGGCGGCATGTGCTCGTCCGGGTCGGTGCTCGTCACTCGGGAGAGCAGGGATGATTCGGCGGGTTTCCCGGGAGCCAGCACCGGCCCGTGTTTTCCTCCGCGGAGCATCGAGGCCACGGTGTCCAGGCGCAGGCTCGCCTTCTGTTGGAGCGCGCCATGGCAGGAGAAGCACCGCTCGCGCAGCAACGGCTTCAAGGTGCTCTCATACACTCCGGCCGCCGACAGGCACGGCCCCACGCACAGTCCCACCAGGGCGAATGTCCCTCCGAGGAACCACCGAAGGCCAGAGTCTGCGAGTCGGGTGAGCATGCGCGGGCCCGGGTGAAACCCCTGGAATGGCCTCCCAGCGCGGGAGGTCCATGAAGAGCCGAATCGGGCGATGCCGTGAGCCTACA
The DNA here is from genome assembly GCA_027490985.1 of Verrucomicrobiales bacterium. Lineage (GTDB taxonomy): Bacteria > Verrucomicrobiota > Verrucomicrobiia > Limisphaerales > UBA9464 > SXXZ01. Next base: position 3,348 of record JAIXXC010000008.1, on the reverse strand, counting down.
ACCCCTTCCGGCTCCGAGGCCAGTCGACTCTGCCTGGCTGGATCTTCCAGAATCGCCCGCAGCGCAGGGGGCTGAGCGATTTCGCGGGATCGCGCGTTCGGGCTGAACGTCGCCGTCCCGTCATCCGATTTCGTTGGGTCGGACCATTCCCGATCAGGATTTTGGGGTGTCGCCCTGTCAGGGTGAATCAGACATGCGGCACCGCGGAGCACTCTTGGATTCCTCCAGCTCATCCGCTAACGTTCTCCGTCTATGTCCGAATTGCAGGAAGATTCACCGTTGGATCGGCTCTGGAAAGAGTACGCGCGGACCTTCCGGCATTTCGACGACCTGACGCTGGCGCGCTGGTGCTCGCAGACGCTCGGCCAGCTCCACGGACAGGTGTGGCGGCTGTCGCATCCGCTGGTGGGCGCCTATCGCCTGGGGTCGCAATTGGCCCACGATCGGCAGATCTGGCTCAAGCGTCTGGTGAGCACTCCGGCCGGCTACATCGAGGCCCCGTGCTGCCGGGCCCCGCTGCTGCCCCTCTTCACCCGTGACGTGGTGGCCAATGGCCTGCGCTGCCACCACTGCGGGGAAACGTGCGTGCCCTTCGAAGACATTCCCGAGGCGTTCCGCATCCGCTTCGAACGCTGGGCCCAGCAATATGAAGAGGCCCATCAGGTGGCGCACTGGGACGACAAGCAACGTCGCAAATCCAAGGACTACGACGCCGCGTTCGAAGACGCCGCGCAGGACGCCGAGAAGCTCCTCATCGAGGCGGCCACCGACTTGATGCCGCCATTGCTCGAGCTTTATCCCGCCGTCATCTGGGAAGATCAGGACGAGTGCCTGGAGGTGCGCCCGGAGGACGTGGTCTTGTGAGTCAGGCCCCGGACTTTTCAGCGCCCGCGGCCGTTTCGAGGTTCCCTCGCTGGCTCCGGATCACGCTCAAGATCCTTCTCGGAGCCGCGGCCCTGGTGGCCACCCTCCTGCTGATCGCCTTGCTGAGCTTCGACTGGATCGTCAAACGGACCCTCCAATCCCGGGTGAACGCCAGTGGGGTGGCCGAGGTGGAGATCGGCAGCCTGAACATCGGTCTGCTGCGTCCGCACCTCGAGGTGCGTGATCTCAAGGTGTTCGGCCAGTCCCAGTTCGGCGGAGTCCAGCTGCTGGACCTGCCCGAGTTGCGGGTCGAGTACGATCGCGAGGCGTTGAATCGCCAGGAGCTCAAGTTCCGACTGGTGCGCCTTCGCCTGAATGAACTCACGCTCATGGACGGGTTCGCCGGCGGGCAGACCAACATGTTCCAGCGGATGCAGGGCTTTTCGGAACTCATCGTCGCCTACACCAATCGCCTCGGGGAATTGACCAACCGCGTCGATCTCGACCGCGCCCAGCGGGTCGGCAATGCGACCTTCCGTGGCATCGATCGGCTGGAATTGACCCTCGGCCGCGTCCGGTTCGTGGACATGAAGGATCCGCTGTCGGAGAAGGTGGCCACCCTGAACATCAACCGCCGGGTGATGACCAACATCGCCGACGTGACGGGTCTGGCCCCTCTGGCCATGGAGCTGTTGGTGCGCACGACCCTCGGAGCCAAGCCGGTCGCCCGTTGAGCATGGAAAGCTGACGAGGCGCCCCGCGCTCCGCCCCTCGGCCGGTGGGAAACCGGTCCGAGAGACTGGCCCTACCACATCAGCACGGTGAGCTTCTTCGGGCCATGCGCCCCGAGCACCAGGATGCGCTCGATGTCGCCCGTTCGGCTCGGGCCGGTGACCAGCGAGATCATCGAGGGCCAGTTCTGGCCATGCAGCGCCTCCACCCGCTGGAACGCGGCCGTCAGGTCACAGACCAACTGGTCCCGCCTGGCCAACACCACATGGTGCGGCGGCAGCACGCTGAGGGCGCGGCCCCCGGAGGTGCGGCTGTTGACCACCAGCGAGCCGGTCTGGGCCACCAGCACATCGCAGGTCGTGATGCCGGCATCGCAGACCTCGAGGTCATCGGGCGCGTAGCCCCCGTCGGTGAAGAGGGTCGGTCGTCCCAGCGCGGTCGTCGCCGGTTCGGTCAGCGCCGAACGGTGGCTGGCCACCCGCTTCCAGCCTTCTGCTTCGGCGATTTGGCGCAACTGCGCATGGGCCTCGGCCTCCGAGTCCACGCAGCGGAAGTCGGTCTTCAATTCGGCCGAGGCGGCCGCGAAGCGGGTCAACTGCTCCTCCGGCGTGGATCCGCCGGGCGGCAGCCAGGCCCGCGCCACGTGGACGGGGCGCCCCTGGAACGAGAAGGCGGGCGTGATCGGGCCGCCATGGTCGTGACCCGGGCCATGGGATCCGGGTTTGGGCGCGGGCACGGTGAGGGCCTCGCGGATGCGGGCCAGGATGCGTTCTTGGGCGTTCATCGGCGGTTCCTCCACCATTCTTTGAAGCTCTCGGGGGCCACGGGTGGCAGGTCCCGGGTGCGGGTCCACGACTGCACCGGATCCAACGGGGTTCCCTGGAGGCGTCGGCGCAAGGGTTCCACGATGCGCGCCACCTCTTGGCCGAACTGGTACAGAGCGGGCGTGTTCACCGCGAAGGCGTGCGCGCGCCAGGCCAGCCGTTCGATCCACGAAGGCGTTTCGCCCACGGCATTGCGGCGGTTCTGCAACAGGTGGTGGTGCAGGTCGATCTTGACGGGGCAGGCCTCGGTGCAGGCGCCGCACAACGAGGAGGCGTTGCTGAGATGCTTCCAGTCCTGAAGGCCCCGCAGGTGCGGCGTGATGACGCTGCCGACCGGGCCGCTGTAGGTGGTGCCGTAGGTGTGACCGCCCACGTTGCGGAAGATCGGGCACACGTTCAGGCAGGCTCCGCAGCGGATGCAGTGGAGCGCATCGCGCTGTTCCGGATCGGCCAGCAGTTCGGTGCGACGGTTGTCGAGCAGCACCACATGCCACTCGATCGGACCATCGGTTTCGCCGGGCTGGCGCGGCCCACCGTAGAGTGTGTTGTAGCCCGTGACCGTCTGGCCCGCGCCGGCCGTGGCGAGGAGGGGCAGGAACAGGGCCAGGTCTTCGAGCTTGGGCAGCACCTTTTCGATGCCGAGCAGCGTGATCATCACCCGCGGCAGGGCTGCCGTGAGACGGGCATTCCCCTCGTTCTCGGTGATGGACACCATGCCCGTCTCGGCGATGGCGAAATTGGCCCCGGTGATACCCACATCGGCCTGGATGTACTTCCGGCGCAGGGCCCGGCGGGCGATCATCGTCAGTTCTTCGGGCTCCCGCGTGGGGGCACTGCCCAACTCGCGCTCGAAGAGGTCGCTGATCTCGTCCCGGGTCAGGTGCATGGCCGGGAAGACGATGTGGTAGGGCGGTTCTTTGCGGAGTTG
>JAIXXC010000047.1 GCA_027490985.1 Verrucomicrobiales bacterium | reverse complement strand
TCACTTCCGCCGCCCTCACCGTGTCGGCCGAAGACAAACCCAAGGCCAAGGCCAAGGCCTATCCGTTGGACAAGTGCCTGGTCAGCGACGAGAAATTCGAGGGTTCCGGCATGGAGTCCTATGAGTTCGTCCATGAAGGCCAAACCATCAAGCTCTGCTGCAAGAGCTGCCTCAAGGATTTCAAGAAGGACCCGGCGTCCTACCTGAAGAAGCTGCCCAAGGCCAAAGACCCCAAATCGGGACACTGAAACGACTCGGAGACTGAAACGACTTGGGCACGGGAATGAGTCCAGGGGGGCGCGAAATGCCCCGGGTGCGGCCCTCTCATGGCTGCGGGGGTGAGTTCTCGTTTCGGGAGGTTGTGCGCTCTCGATTCGAGGATCCTGGCCGCACCGCCGGACTCGGGGAATGCCCCGTGTCCCTGAGCCCCGTCGACCCCGCTCGGTCCGGCCCGGTCCGGTGGGGACATGCACTCGTGGCAGGGGTCTCTGGAGGCGACCGTGTTCGGTTGATGTGGGTGGGTGACTCGATTATCCGCTGTGAGTTCGAGGATGTCGCCGGCGGTGGGTTCCTGGGAACGCGTCCCGAAGGAGAGGGTTCACCCGATGACGCCGGGGCCCAACGCTGGATCGATCGCTGGCAGGGGCGGAGCGATGGCCCCACTCCAGCGCTGTCCGTGGCGGTCGGAGGGACCCCGTTTCAACGTCGGGTCTGGACCGCGCTTCTGGCGGTGCGGCGCGGTGCGGTGACCTCGTACGGGCGACTGGCGGAATCCATCGGGGCTCCGGGAGCCGCTCGTGCCGTGGGTGCCGCCTGTGGAGCCAACCCGGTCGCCCTGATCATCCCCTGTCACCGGGTGGTCCGAGAGTCGGGTGACCTCAATGGTTACCGCTGGGGTCTGGATCGGAAGCGGGCCTTGTTGGCCGGTGAACTGGGCTTGGAACTCTCCTCCGCACCGGGCTGATTTCTGGCTGACCGCCTGATGATTCGCAGGTCCTCAGGAAGCCTCGGAGGGCGGCTCGGCAGGCAGGGCGGGGCGGTGAGAGCGTTGAGATGGTATTGAGAGTCATTCCGACTCATCCCTTGCCAATGCTCGACTTGGTGTGCCATGTACCGCACCGATGAAGCTCGCCTCGCCTGCCGTCTGGGTTCTTTTGGCTGCACTGGGTCTGGGTTGTGCCGGATCCCGCAACACCAACCTGACCCCGCGCTCGCCCGCCCCTTCGGCCGACGCCACCTACCTCTTCGAAACCACGTTCCGGACGCACCGTCGCGGCGTGCAGCCCGAGCATGTGAAGGCGTGGGTCGTGATGGGGTTGAACCTCTATCCCATGCAGGCCGTGCCCAACACGGAGAACCGCTTCGAAGCCCTGCTGCCGCTGCCCACCGATCGTTCCGTGCTCCGGTACCGCTACAAGTTCGAGTTCACCTACCCCGGGGTGCTCGACAACAAGATCAACAGCACGATGTCGCCCGAATACGAACTGCAATTGGGCCCGGGTGCGGCGCGCAACTGATCCTCTGAGCCCGGAGCGGCCGGGGGCTCAGATTCCCAACGACAGTTCGAGCTGGTCGTTCTGGCTGAGGGCGTAGGCTTGCACGCCCCGTCGCCGGAGATGCCGGGCGAATTCGGCGGCGAATCCGTGCAGCGTGTAGACCCGCTCCGGCTTCACCGCCTCGACGAAGCGCATCAGATCGGGGAAATCAGCGTGGTCGCTCAAGGGGAATCGTTGTTGACCCGCCGTGTCGGTTCGAGGCCGGTGGTCCAAAGCCCAACCGCTGAGTGAAGCCACCCGGAGTGGGCCGATGCGGGGTTGGGCCGCCACGAGTGGGCGGAGGGTGGGGGTGATGATCACATGGCCTCGGGCGCTTTCCACATCGAGCGGTTTCCAGGCGGGAAACCGGCACCCGAATTCGCTGTAGATCTCCGTCAGTCGAGCGGCACTGGGGTGCAACTGGATGGGCAGATCGGCCTCCGTCAGCGAGGCCAGGATTTCCTGACTCTTGCCGAGGGAATAACCGATCAGAACCGGCGTCAGTCCTTCGCTCAAGGTTTGCCGGCAGAACTGGAGGATCGATTCGATGACGGTCTCGGTCGGGGGAAACTCGTAGCGGGGCCGTCCGTAGGTCGTTTCCATGATCAGGGTCCGGGCATGAACGGGTTGGCAGCGCTCGGAACTCCGCCCGGGACGCAGTTTGAAGTCGCCCGTGTAGAGCAGCGAGTCGTCCCCGGCCGACAGATGCACCATCGCACTGCCCAGGACATGCCCGGCCGGATGCAGCGTGAGGGCGAACGACGGACTCAGGCCGGGGAGGGTTCGTCCATCTCCCGACCAGGCTTCGGAGTAGGCGAGCACCTGCTCGATGCGGCTCCCGGGAAGGCGAGACCGCATCAACCGCCGGGTGGGCTCCGTGAGGATCACCGCCTTGTGGCGCGCCGTGTGGTCGGCATGCGCATGGGTCACCACCACCCACTCGCCCGCGTCCACGGCCCGGTGCGGATCCATCCACAGTCCGAGGTGAGGGAAGTGGAGCCCTCCCTCGCGATAGTGGAATTCAAGAGCCGAAGACAAGGGGGGCAGGAGGCGAGTTGGCGCGGAACCGGTGACCCGTGTCTCCCGAGGCTCACGCCATCGGGCACCCGAGGGCCTGAAGGACGGTGCCGCGGGGGAGTCTCAGGAGACCGAGCCGCTGCCTTTGACATCGAGGCACAGCAGTTCGCCCTTCCAGTTGCGGATGTAGAGGCGCCCGCCGAGCAGGACCGGCGTGGACCACACCTTGCCGCGAGTCACCTGGGCGCGCACGACCTCCTGATAGCCCGCGGGATCGGCCTTCACGATGATCAGTTCGCCCTTGCCGGTGACCCAGATCAGTTTGCCATCGGCGGCACTGAGGACGCCGGTCTCGGCCTCCGGGGATTCCCAGGTCACCTTGCCCGTGGAGGCTTCCAGGCATTTCAGACGGGCCTTGCCATCGCCGCCGTCTCCGTCGATGCCGTAGATGTGGCCGCCAATGCCGATGGGCGCCTGCATGTGTGATCGGAGCGACTGGTTCTTCCAGAGTTGCCGGGCGCCCGAAGGCGTGAACTGCAGGCCGCAAGCCCCGGTGCCGTACCCGGAGGTCAGGACCATGGTGTCGCCCAGGATTACCGGGTCCGCGGCGTTGACGTCGTAGCGCGTTTTCCACGGATGGCGCCACTGTTCCTTCCCGCTCGCCGGATCGACGACGATGACCTCGCGCAGCCCGAAGAGCGCCAGCGCGGGTTTACCCGCCAACGCGAAGGGCACCGGAGTGCCATAACCGGCCGACCCCTTGCCACTGGACCAGAGTTCACGGCCGGTGACCTTGTCGAGAGCCAGGCCCGCCTCGCCGGCGTTGTAGATCACCCGATCTCCATGGATGTGGGGCGCTCCGGCGAACCCCCATTCGGGAACCTTGAGACCCGCGCCTTGAGACAGATTGCGAGACCACACCACCTTGCCGGTGGCCGCCTCGAGGCACAGGGCCACCCCGGACTTGGACAGGGTGTAGACTTTCCCGCCATCCACGGTCGGAGTGCCCGAGGTGCCGCCTTCGTAGTAGTGATCGGCGAGCTTTTCCGGATAGCTGTGTCGCCAGAGTTCTTTGCCGCTGG
>JAIXXC010000009.1 GCA_027490985.1 Verrucomicrobiales bacterium | reverse complement strand
GTGGTCGGATTCCCCGGTCTCCAATACACCTATTACCCGAGACTCTTCGATGGTGATTTGTTGCACTTGAGCGACACCAACAGTGCCGCGCACACCAACCATGGGCCCAATGGTGAGCCGCTGCCCGATATCACCGCAGGATACAACTTCACTCTGCTTGCCGGTCCTGAGGGTATGAAGGTGGATCCGAGCGGGATCGTGCTGTGGACGCCGACCACCAACCAAGTCGGAACCAACGTCTTCATCCTGCATGCCTACGAAGTGAACGCCAAAGAAGTGGGCGATGCGGCGGTTGAGAGGACTCTGAAGATATCCCAGACCAACGAGGTGTTGGTCTTGGATCCGGATGCCAAGCCGACTGAGATCCCGACTCCCGGCAACCGCTTCTTTGCTCCCTTGGGATTCCGGCCGAAGGGTGGTGCCAAACAAGCGCCTCCTGCCGGCAAGAACTACAATGGCATCGAGTCGCTGGTGTTTCGCTTCCTCAGCGTCCCGCCTCCCTATGTCCGGGAATCCGAGAGTCTGGATTTCCTGATCGCCTACAACGCGGATCCCAAGTGGGTCACTTTGGAGCTTCTTCAAGGTCCCAAAGGGATGGAACTGCAGAACACCAATCGACTGATATGGAATGTGCCCGTTGGAGCCAAGGGTTCCAAGGTGGTCGTTCGGGCGTCGGTCATCCCGGAGGCGGGGGCCAAACCCGAAGAATTCATCCTGGATTTCTATCTTCCGGTCCACCGGGTTGATAATCAATTGAGCAGCCCGGCGCAGATTCTGATCGATGCCTCCAGCAATGAGACGAAGTTGAGCATTCTCTCACGGAACGCCGATCCGACCGCATTGCCGAAAATCTATCGCCTTCAGGTCAAGTCAGACTTGGGAGACGTCTGGAAGGATGTCATGGATGTGCCGGTGGACCGGGCTGCAGCCATGAAATCGATGCTGATACCCAACAGTACGGTGACATTGCCATCAACACCAGCCGCCTCGTTTTATCGAGTTGTCAATATTGATTGATATCCGCTCATTTGATTTGATATCAAATTGGTTCAGTAAATCGCTCACCCGCAAGGGTGGGCGATTTTTATTAAAATTGAAAAGAGTATTCAATAGGGTTTGTTTGAAGACCGGTGTCTGGATGATTGTTATATCGATCATCATTCAGACTGGGGGCTTTCGATTAGAGGGTTCACAGCCTCAGTTTCAATCAAGGGGAGCACTGCAAGCGGGTGTCGTTCAAACAAATCCGATCACCAGTCAACAAATCACCAATATCACCTTCATTTTGAATGGATGGGGACTGGCGATTCGTGATCTCAATTCAGATGGATGGCCGGATCTGGTGCTGGGTGGGAAACCGGGTTGGGGAGGGACACATTTCAGTGATCGTGGGCCTTGGAAATTCACCAACGCAACTTCCCGATTGGCCAAAACAGTTCAAGAATCTGCCATCGCAGGAATCGTGGTCAGCGATTTGGACAGTGATGGTCAATTGGATCTCATCACTTCGACCTATGATTCTGGTATTCGGGTAAGTTATGGCAACGGACGACTCGGTTTCCGAACCAATGAGGTGAGCTATGCCCCACCAAAAGGGTCGTATTGGGGTGGAATGGCGTCTGCCGATATCGACCAAAATGGAACTGTCGATATCATCGCGTTGGGTTATCGCCAAAACCGAAGCCGCAACTACAATTCATTGCGCACCAGTGGAGGAGCAGATCGTCGGTTGATCAATACTTCAACCATGGCTCCTGGGGAATTTGATCCCGATCGCTTTCGGGTCAGTAGTACGGGATTGGTGGCTGAGATGGGCGCACCCAGTGTCATTCTCTTGAACCAAGGCGGGACCAATCTGACCCTGCGACCGTTTTCTGGGATTGCCGATTATGGTAATTCAACCGACAAGGCTTTGGAGTTGGATTGGTCGTTATCGTGCGCGTTCCAAGATATCAACGGGGATGGGTGGCCCGATCTTTATGTCTGCAATGATTATCACAGTCCGGATCGATTGTGGATGAATGTTGGAGGAGGGCGCTTTGTCGACAAGATTGCTGAGTACTTGCCGTACACGAGTTTGTTTTCCATGGGGGTTGCATTCACAGATTTGAACCAAGACGGTGTCCCGGATTGGATTGTCACGGATATGCTGCCTCGGAGTCCGGTTCAGAGAATCCTGGAATACGATGACACCTACTTGAATGAAAAACCGTCGGAACTGTTTGGTTCACTGAGGCAGGTCAGTAGAAACACGGTATTTGTATCCAATCGACCCCAGGTGACTTGGAACGAGGTGGGAGCATTGAAAGGTTTGGCCGCTTCCGGGTGGAGTTGGGGGCCGGTGTGGCTGGACGTTAATGGGGATGGGCGGATGGATTTGTTGGTTCCGTCGGGATATGCTCAAAACCTTCAAGATCAGGGAAAACCTCGCGATATCGGTTTGACGGACTTCTACAGTACCAAAGAAAACGGGTTGTTTGTGTTCGTTCAAACCCCCGACGGTCGGTTTCAGGAGCAGTCGGAAGCCTTGGGTTTGAATCAAGCGCGATCCATCACCATGGCGGTGGTCCCGTGTGACATGGATCACGATGGGGATGCGGACCTGGTGGTGCACAATTTCGCCGAACCGCTCCAGATGTTCGAAAATCGAACGGACAACCGGTTTGTCTGCATCAGCCTGGAGGTGACTCCCGGGGGAGTGCCGTTGGAAGGCACGCGCGTCCGCTGGAAGAGTGGCACTCGAGCCGTTGCCTCGACCTGGTTCGGGGGCGGAACCTACCTCAGCAGCCCGCCGCCGGAGTTCTACGCTCCTTTGGACGGCGGTGTTTCCAAGGTGAGTGTGGAAGTCACCTGGGTGGATGGCCGGGTGGATGAATACTCGCTGTCTGCGGGATGGCATGGGATCCGAGCCCCCAGGTCCAAGTCTCCAGGGTCGATGAGGCCGCCTGTGGCGATCGAGCCTCAAACGCGTTCCAAGCCCTATGCGAAAGGCAGGGAGTTGCGGTTGCCGGGCACCTCGGGTGATCACCACGACGACTTGTTCCTGCAGGTCTACTTGCCGGTCTCCCTCGACAAGAATTGGTTCATGCACAAGACGCTGGGCAGCCATGTGTGGTTGGCGGACAGCGGTGGGGGCAGTCTGGTCAAACTGACCCATGCGGGCGGGGGCATCACGAACTGGTCGGCGGAGCTGATCCAGAAGCGGGTCAGTCCGGCTCCTGCCGCCTTCCTTCCGGGGCCGAACCTCGGGTGGCTCGAGAACACGTATCGCCATGGCGCTGGGCTCAAGGCCGGGCTTTCGCGGTTGGAGTCGGGTTCTCGAGTCCAGTCCATCGGGACGATTCTGGAACAGGGGTTGACCTGTGTGGTGGGGCCTGATTCGGGACCCTGGCTCCTCGGAGGGGCTGGATATTTCGGCCGGTTCCCGGAGCACCCGAACGCGTTTCTTTGGGATGTCGGCACTGGCACCGGGGTGACCGTGACGAATCTTCCCTTCGAGAGTCGCATCAGCGATGCGATCTGGATCGATTCCAACGGAGGTGGAACTTGGGTGGTCTCGGAGTGGTTCGGTCGGATCTGGGAGACTTCCGAGTCCTTAGGGTCAGGCCGCTGGAGATCCATTGTCAGTCCGGCCAAGCAGGCGGCTGAGAGTCATGTTCAGACAGCGCTCTTCAAGGGTGCCGGCTCGAGGATCCGTGGACGGGAGGAGGTTCTTGTCGCGGGTTATGGGATCAATAATGAATGGGTGTTTCGTGCCAATGACAATCTGGGTTGGTTGTTGCTTCGGTCCACGAATGAGACCGAATTCTCCGGCCTCATCGAATCCATGTGGGACGCGGAAGGCGTGGCCCGGCCGTTGATTCCGTACAAACACTTCAAAGGGGACCCGGAACAGCCGCCCTTCTCGAACGTGGTGGACTATTCCAATGCCCGCGGGAAGCGCATCCATCGAGGCATGGGTGAGGCCCAGCGGGTGGATGTCGCCAACTCGATGCTTTTCAAGGGGGACTCAGGTCGCTGGGAAAGACGGCCGTTGCCGTTGGAGTTGCAAGTCGCGCCCATTCGCGATGCCGTGGTCATACCGACTCCGGAAGGCCCTGCTTGGCTCATCACGTTCAAGGAAACCGAGGGGCATCGAACCTTTGGGTCCCCCCCACAGTCCTGGCCAGCTCTCGTATTCTGGCCGGATTCGACCGGCGGAACCGGAAAGGTCGCCTCGGCTGAGGGACTGGGATTCTCCGGTTTGGTCGGCGACGCCCAACTGATCGTCGTGGGTGAGGCGATCCAGCCGTTCCAGGTGTTGGCGGTCTGGAAGGACGGCCGACGCTGTTCTGTCTACGGGCTTGCCGGCCAGTCGCCGTGATCAAGGATTCTGGGTCCACCCGTTGCGCAGCTCCAGGCGTCGGATCAACTCCCGAATTTCTGGGTTTTGCATACCTCGCAGAGTGACCAAGCCCGAGGGTGGGCGGGAAGGTTGGAGCGGGGGACGCCCGCCCTCCACGGTATCTTTATTGTTCGAGGACGGCGGTCCGGCCAGCCCCGCCAACAGGGCGGCCACTTTCCAGTCCGTCTCCGGCAGCCGGGAAGCCAGGTCCACGGCCTGCTCAAGGTCGGAGGCATTGCCTGAAGTTCGAATGCATTCTCCGAGGCGTTGCACCCAGTGGGCGTGGCGATTCAGCGCGGGTCCGCAATTGGGGTCGGAGAACAGTTGCCTAAGGAATGACAATTCTCTCCCGGCGAGTCCGCTGAGGGCGGCGTCTTCCAAGAGAATTGAGATCGGGCTTGAAAGGAGGACCGAGCGCATGAGCCCGTCGGCCTGTGGGGTCTTCGCGGAGCCCAGGCAGGCCAGCAGCGAGGGATGAGTTGCCCCCGGGAATGCCGATGACCGTTGGAGAACCCAAGTCATAGCCCCCTCTTTGGTGGGCCCAGGAGGTTGGTCTGCGGTGATTTGCAATGCTGCCGATCTCACCGTCGGATCCGGATCCTCCATCGCGATCCGTAGGATCTCCGAGGTCAACCGTCCTTGCCCCTCGAGAGTCCACAACGCGCGAAGGCGGATAGCGGCTGGCGTCGAATCCTTGTTTCCAACCAACCGTTGGTGGTCCGACACCCATTGCTCGAGGATTCGTGCGGATTTCGATGGGGAAGTATCCACCAACCATCGCTGGGCGGCATCGCTCCAAAAGCCGTTCTCGCTGGTGAAGCGTGACGTGGTTTCCCACAGGCTAGGCATATCGGCGAGTTGGGCCTTTTGTCGGGATGCTTTTGATGGGGGAGTGATCCGTAAGATCCGCCCGGTGGCTTTGGATCGGCCAGACCGCGGAGATCGATCCGCAGATTCCTTCGGGCGTGTCGGCTTCTGGGGTTTCGTCGTGAACCCATCGCCGATGTCCGCGATGTACAGAGCGCCATCGGGACCGTTTTGAAGTTGGACCGGAGTGAAATCACCGGTCTCGAGACTCAAGAAGACGACCGGTTCCACTGCGGCCTGTGTCGCGGTCGAGTCGGTGTCGGATGTCACTCGGTATTGGTGGATCATCCCGTGTTCTGGGTCACAGGCGAAGAGAGTGTTTCGGTATTGTGGGGGCAGGAGGTCGCCCCGGTAAATCATGGCTCCGGTCGGAGGAGCGGCCCGAGTATCGGCTGATGCCTTCGGTCGTGACGCGGCCTGGGGTGGTTGGGATTCGATCGGCATGGCCCCTCGCAGGTCGCCCCGGATCGACTGACCCTGGGTTTCGGTGGAGACCTTCGCGCCGGGAGTCTGAGGCGCATGGTTCGGGTTCCGATGCAGGAACCGGTAGGGGAGGGATTCGAACTGGAATCGCCCCTCAGTAGACACATGGATCAATCGCCCGACCTCGTCATGGCCGGAGATCGTGTGCGGTCCTGTGGGAATGCGCTCGTGGTTCCAGTGTCCGGGATGTCCGGGTATCGCCCGGATGCGGAGCCCGTGGCTGGGCCAATAGATCCAATTGTCGAGATTCGCAAAGATCGGTGGGTCGAGCCGTCGTTCCCGGGGAGGGGCGTTGTCCGAGCCGAGTGTTCGATCGGTTCCAACGCTCGCGACCGTGGTGCGTTGATCGGAGCGCCCATCACCGTCCAAGTCTTGGAGCCAGATCAGGCTATCGGGTTGACTCACGTAGACTCCCGAGCCCTGGACCACAATTGAAGCCGGCAGCCTCAACCGATCGGCATAGACAATCCTGGCATCCATTCGACCGTCGTTGTCGGTGTCGCTGAGGGTGACAATCCTCGCCGAAAATTCCCGATTTTCCGGTCTTTTCGAGGAGCCCCGTGCGTCATCCGAGATCCATTCAACCACCCACAACCGGCCGTGGTGATCGAACTCCGTGTGAATCGGATGAGTCACCAGTGGGGCGGTGGCCACGATTTCCAGCGACATTCCGTCGGGCAAAAGTGCTTTTTCAGCGATCTGGCCTTTTGTGGGGGCTGACGATGGCGGGTTGGGTTCTTGCCCGATTCGCGAAGAAGCGACGAATCCATCTGCGGAAACAGCCGCGCTATCGAGGGTGTGGCACACCACGAACCAGCCGATCAAGGCTTGGCAGATCCCTCGATCCAGAGATAGGCAGAAGCGGCGCGGCACGCAGAGAGAATGATCAGCAAGCCTGGATTTTCACAACCCGGCGAAAGTCCCCGGTGGAGATCCAATCCCATGGGTTCGACCGCAATTCAACCGGAGGTTTTTACCCCTCGGGATGAAACCGCGTGCCCGATTCTCCAGATTCACCAGAGGGCCGAACCGTCAGCGGTGTGCTACTGGGTGGGTTGCCTCGTTGGAGCCCATGGAAACCGGGTTCTGAGGTCGGTGTCCGTCGTTTCTCGGATTTCTGAAATTCAGGATAAAGTTGCGGTGTTGGGAGGGGTCGATGATTGCCGCCTCCGTTCTTCCTCGGCGGCGGCAGCGGCGAGGACCGCCATGGTTGCCGTCGTTGGGTGTTCGGAGCCGGATCGGGGACTGGCCAAGACCGGGATTCCCGTGCCTTCGCCCTTGAAGGGTTGGCTCCATAGGCATGACCCATCCTCGGCGCGCAAGGCCCACAGGTATCCGTTGGAGCACACCAGCAACTGGTCTCCGTCGGGCAACAGGGTCACGAAGTTTCCACCTTTGGGGGCTATCCATCGCCAGAGAATGCTCCCATCGCGACGATCCAGTGCGAAGACCCGCCCGTTGAAGGCGGCGTAAATGGCGTGGTCGGGGAAGTTCACTGAACGATGGTTCCATGATCGATCGGTCCGTGCCCATTCGAAAGCCGATGGGATTTCGCAGTTGCAGGTGCAGTTCGCCCCTCGAAGGCTCGCCGCCGGAATCCCCCTTGGGTGAACAACATTCTGCGAACCCAGAATTCCTTCCTACTGATGCTGGCGGTCCTGCTGCTCGGAGTGCCTCGACCGGTCGTCGACGCAACCAAATGCCACGACTTCGATGTCGTGCAGGCGATCGTCTAGGCTCAACAGCAAAACGCCGGACCCCGCATACGAGGTCCGGCGTGGTTGCTCAGGTCGGATCGCGTGGGGCGATCCGGATCGGGTCAGAGCACGCCCATCAGGTGCTCGAGCACCAATTGGTCGAGATCCTGGTAATTGCGGGCGGCGATGAGTTGGGCGGCTTCCTTCTCGGGGTAGCTCTTGGCCTTGGCCAGGAGGTGCTCGAAGGTGCGGCGGGAATTGGCCAGGTGCGACAGCCACTGCTTCTCGCTGGTGGTGCGGAAGGGATGCACATCGAAGCAGACGTACTCGCCCTTCTTGCCGTAGCCGTTGCGCTCGAGAGCGCGAATCTGGTTGAAGGCCACGCGCAGGTTGGCCGAGCCGAAGGGCTTGTCCTGGTCGAACTTGAGGCCGTTCTGGTCGTTGAGGTGCAACGACCAGAGCTTGCCGAAGGACATGGCGAAATCGATCTCATCGGCCGGATCCAGACCGGCGAGGATGGCGTGGGCCGACTCGATCACGCATCCCACACGCTTGGGATCGCGGGTCTGTTGCGCGATGGCCAGGGCATGCCCGGTGGTCGGCAGGTACGCGTGATCCATCGGTTCATTGGGCTTGGGCTCGATGGCCAGGCGGATCTTCTTGTCGTGCTTGAGCATCGCGTCGAAGGCCTCCACCAGCAGTTCGGTCGAGCGCGCACCCGACTTCGACTCCCGCAGGTAGGTGCCTTCACGGGCCAGCCAGAGCACGAGGATGTCGGTGCCCAGTTCGTTGGCGATGTCGATGCTCTGGCGGGAACGATCGATGGCGTAGCGGCGCAGCTTCGGGTCGTTGCTGGTGTAGCCGCCATCGATGGTCTGAGGGGCGAACCAGAGGCGCGGGGCGACCATCTCGGCGACAATGCCCTCGCCATCCAGGCGCTTCTTGAGGGCCTTGGCCTCTTGAAGCACCTGCTTCGAGGACTTGGAATCGATGTCCGGCACGGCGTCGTCGTCGTGGAACATCATCGCGTCGAAGCCCAATTCCTTGAGCTGGGCGAGTTTCCAGTCGAACGACTCCTCCCGGCGGACGGTCGGCCCGTAGGGATCCTGCCCTTGGCTGAAGTTCCAGGGGCCCACACAAAAACGGTATTGCTGTTTCTTGGACATGATGTGAGCCGCGACGTTGAACCGCTCGACGGGGCAGGGCAATCGGGAATGCGGTCGCGATCCGGGGTGGGAATGGGGCAACAAGGCACTGCTTCTGCTGCGAGCGCCGTGACATGACTTTCGCTCGCTCCCTCGCCGACCTTGGCTGGGTCCGTGGTGCCTGGGTGGCCGTGGCGGTCGCGGCGTGGCTGGGCGCGGGCACCGGCTGCTCCGGCCCTTCGGAGAATCAGGGACAGGCTCTGCGCATCATCTCCCGGGGGCTGGCCGGGGATCGCTGGCTGGCGCCCTTGCCGAAATCCGGTTCGGTGGCCATGCGCTGGGTTCCCGCGACCCGGTTCGTGATGGGCAGCCCTCCGCAAGAAGAGGGCCGTCTGGTCGACGAACCGCATCATGCCGTGCAGTTGACCTCCGGGTTCTTCATCGCCGAGACCGAACTGACGCAACGGCAGTGGCTGGCGTTCATGGAGACCAATCCGAGCCCGGTCCGCGGGATGGACCTGCCGGTGTCCCAGGTCTCCTGGGAGCAGGCCCGGGAGTTCTGTCGCCGTCTGACCCGTCAGCAGAGCCAGGAGGGCCATCTGCCGAAGGGGTGGATCTGGGACTTGCCGACCGAGGCTCAGTGGGAATTGGCTTGTCGGGCGGGAACTCCGGGGGCCTTCAGTGGCGATCTCGACAGCCTCGCCTGGTACGCCGGCAACAGCGGGGGTGTGGTGCATCCGGTGGGCCTGAGGGCGGCCAATGGTCTGGGATTGAAGGACATGCACGGCAACGTGGCCGAGTGGTGTGTGGACTGGTTTTCGTCATATCCGACCAATGTGCCCGTGATCGTCGATCCGACCGGCCCCATCTGGAGCTTCGCGCCCACGTATCGGGGTGGTGGGTTCAAGTCGCCGCCGTCGGCGTGCCGGTCGGCCGCCCGATCGGCGGGTGTCCCGGGTGAAGTGCCCCACGAAGCCCTGGGGTTCCGCCTGGCCCTGCGCTATCGCCGCGAGACGTTGTGAGCGATCACCCGGTCTGAACGGGGGCGGGGGAGGCCGATTCGGCTTCATCTGCTGTCTGTCCTCGGCCCGACGAGGATGCTACGGTCTGCCGCGTGGCCGAAACATTGGTCGTCAACGAGGTCTATCTGAGTCTCCAGGGAGAAAGCACCTTCGCCGGGTTGCCGTGTGTCTTCGTGCGCCTGACGGGCTGCAATTTGCGCTGCTCCTACTGCGACACGGCCTATGCCTTCACCGAGGGTAAACGCCGTTCGCTCGAGGAGGTCCGGGCCGAGGTGCACCGCCTGGCCGAACCGTTCCTTCATCCCGAACGGGCGCATTTTCCGCCGGTGGTCAACGCCGGCGACGCCTCGGCACAGCACAAGTTGCCGCTGGTCGAATTGACCGGGGGAGAACCGTTGCTGCAACCCAATGCGGCCCGTCTCATGCGGGCGCTGGCCGACGATTGCTTCACGGTGCTGGTGGAGACCAGCGGGGCGCACGACATCTCGAAGTTGGATCCCCGGGTCCGGCGCATCATGGACTTCAAGTGCCCGAGCAGTGGCGAAGTCGAACGGAACCGCTGGGCCAATATTCCGCACCTGCGGGCCACCGATGAGGTGAAGTTCGTCATCGGAACCCGCGAAGACTACCAGTGGGCCAAGGCGATGATCCACGAGCACCGTCTGGACCCGATCTGCCCGATCCTGTTCTCGTGGGTGGCTCCCTTGTCGGAGTCGCAGCGCGACAAGGCCCTCAAGCCGGTTCCGGCGGGTCTCACGCCCATTTCGCGCAAGGAACTCGTCGAGGCGATGGTCGCCGACCGCGTGCCGGCCCGATTCCAGTTGCAGATGCACAAGTTCATCTGGCCCTCCGACGAACGGGGTGTGTGATGGGTCTCCGATCCCCAGATCCGGTGTTCGAAATGCTCCGCCGACACGAGTCGCGGAACATCACCTTCATGGAGCCCGAGGCCGGGTGGCCGATCATCTGGCAGCGGGCCCGAGGTTGCCGTGTCGAGGATGAGGCCGGGCGCGCATATCTGGATCTCACGGCCGCCTTCGGGGTGGCCGCCGCGGGGCATGCCAACCCGGCCGTGGTGCGGGCCGGACAGCGGCAGATGGGAGAACTGCTCCACGCCATGGGCGATGTGCACCCCCATGGCCTCAAGGCCCGCCTGGCCCGCGAATTGAGCCGCATCACCTTCGAGCGTTGGTCCCGCCGCCGCGGGACTCCCGGGGGGCGCGAGACGGGGAAGGTCATTTTCGGGTGCTCCGGTTTCGAGGCCGTGGAAGCCGCGCTCAAGACGGCCCGCCTGGCCACGGGCAAGCCGGGCGTGATCGCCTTTCGGGGTGGCTACCACGGGGTGGGCTATGGGGCGCTGAATGCCACTGAACGGGGGCATTTCCGTGATCCGTTCCGCGATCAGTTGCGCGAGTTCGGCCGGTTTGTGGCGTTCCCCGAGGCGGTTGCCGATGGTCGGGGCGATGACCGATTGAAGGCGGCCCTCGACGGGGCGCTCGAGGCGGCCTTCGCCGAGGGCGATATCGGAGCGCTGGTGGTCGAACCCATGCAGGCCCGAGGCGGCATCCGCATCCCACCGCCGTGGTTCTTGCCGCACCTGCGCCAGTGGGCCGACCGCCACGGCGCCTTGCTCATCCTCGACGAGATCTACACGGGTTTCGGGCGTACCGGGGCCTGGTTCGCCTGCGAGCATTCGGGCGTGGTGCCCGACCTGATCTGCCTGGGCAAGGCCTTGACCGGGGGCTTTCCGCTCAGTGCGTGTGTGGGGCGTGCCCGGGTGATGGACGCCTGGCCACCCGCCATGGGCGAGGCCATCCACACGAGCACCTTTCTGGGCCATCCGGTCGGATGCGCCATGGCGCTGGCGCAATTGTCGGAACTGCGCCGCCTGAAGCTGCCCCAGCGCGCAGCCCGCTTGGGCCGACTCTTGGAGAGCGAACTGGATTCGCTTCGACGTCGCTTTCCCGATCGGGTGTCGAGGGTGTCGGTCATCGGGCTCATGGGGGGCATCGCCTGGCGTCGTGCCGATGGCGGGCCCGACACCGCGCTGTCGGTGTGGCTCATGCAGGAGGCCCTCCGTCGAGGGATCATCCTGCTGCCGGAGGGTGAGCATTCCGAAGTCACCGGCTTCACCCCGCCGCTCACCATCACCGAATCGCAACTGCGCGGGGCATTCCGGGAAATCACCCGAGCCCTCGACACCCACCTGATGCCTCCGGTGTCGGGCCGCCGTCGCAAACCGTCTGCCCCGTCTCGTCCGTCCAGCCCGTCCCCAATTGCCTCCAAGTCATGACCCTGAATGAGATGCGTTCCCTGCTCGAGTCGCGGGGAATCCAGCTGACTAAATCGCTGGGCCAGAACTTCCTCCACGACGGCAACCAATTGCGACGGATCGTGACGGCGGGGGACGTGCAGCCGACCGACCGCGTGCTGGAAGTGGGCCCGGGGTTGGGCCCGCTCACCGAGCTGTTGTTGGCCAAGGCCGCATCGGTACTGGCCATCGAGAAGGACGCCCGCTTGGTGGCCGTTCTGCGCGAACGCTTTTCCGGAGCCCTCTCGGGGCAGGGGCCCGGAAGCCTGGAACTGCTGGAGGCCGATGCCCTGCGCTGGGTCGAAGACAACGCCCGCGATTGGAGTGGCTGGAAGCTCGTGGCCAATCTGCCCTATTCGGTGGCCTCACCGCTGATGGTCGAATTGGCCGAGGCCCCCGTGCCTCCGGAACGCATGGTAGTGACGCTCCAGGCCGAAGTGGTGCACCGCATCGCCGCCCCGACCGATGGTGACGACTACGGCATCCTCACCCTCCTTCTGGGGCTTCGCTATCAGGTCCGGGAGTGGTTCAACATCCGTCGCGGTTGTTTCCATCCGATCCCCGATGTCGACAGTGCCTGCATCGCCCTGGTCCGCCGGCCGACCCCGCTGCTCGACGCGGCCGGTGCGGTGGTGTTCACGCGGTTGGTCAAACGGGCCTTCTCGGAGCGTCGCAAGATGATGTTCAAGCTGCTCAAGACCTTGTGGCCGACCGAGGTGCTGCAGGCCGCGTTCGACGAAGTGGGGATCTCGGTCACCGAGCGCGCCGAAAAGGTGTCGCTGGAGCGGTTCGTGGCCTTGACCCGCATCCTTCAGAAAGCATCGCCGGAGGGGCTGCCGGAGAGGCTCCCCGAGGTGTCGCCCCGGGCCGATTGAGTCGGGGCTGGCCCGTTGCGGAGCGCAGAAAAGGCCGCCGAGGCCTCAAGTTCACGCCGAAGCTGCCGATATGTGGCCGTTGAAGGGGTCTCAACCACACCCCCCCTTGGTTCCGCGATGAGAATTGAATCCTTTGGAAAGACCTTGGTGGTCAGCGGCCTGTCCGTCTTGAATGCCGGCAATGCAGGGTCGTTTCGGGACAATGTCCGGGCCTCGGTCCAGCCTCACCACACCCGCATCGACGTCGACATGTCATTGACCCGGGCCATCGACAGCACCGGGCTGGGAGCGCTGGTGTCGGTGCACCGATTCATCACGTCGCGACAGGGCCAGTTGCGCCTGATCAACCCGGTGCCCGTGGTGCGCAAGGTGCTCGACCTCACGCAGTTGAGCAAAAACTTCGAGATCACCCAGGGATGACCGGGTGACCGGGTGACCGGGTGACCGGGTGACCGGGTGACCGGGTGACCGGGTGACCGGGGTCGTACCAACCCCGCCGATCGGGGTCACTTCTCGTCGAGGGAGATCTGACCGCCGGCTTCGATGTTGCGGATCTTGCTGGGCGTGGTGGCCGTGGGGCGCGCGGCATCGGTGCAGTTGCCGATGTTGTAGGTCTCACCCATCACCGAGCTGGGGAACTTGCCTCCCTGGAAATACGGGGCCAGCTCGTCGGTGGTGGGCTCGGCGGTGTCGGGCTTGCGATTCTCGTTCTGCCAGGTGGTCTTGGCCAGTTCGATGGCCTTCAGGTTGGCCAGGATCGCGTTGTATTTTCCGGTCTCCATGAACTTCTTCACGTTCGGCACGGCGATCATCGTGAGGAGCCCCACGATCATGACCGCGATCATGACTTCGACGAGGGTGAAGGCCGCGCGGAGGGAGGCGCGACCGAGATGCTTGCGGGTATTCATGGCGGCAGAAATCGTCATGCCAGTCCCAACACCGGTCCGCGGGTTTGGTTGCGGATCCGAGCCGAGCCGGTTCAGACGCCCGAGATCAAAGCGGCTGGGGCAACGGAGGGCAAGCCGAGGGTCTGGCGGTGTCGGGCGACCGCGGGCCGTGGGTCGGGGTTCCGTGCACCGCGGGCGGGCGGTTTCCGGGTTCAAGGCCGGGTTCACCCTGCGCCTCACGGGGGGGCGGGCCCTGTCTGAGGGTCGATTGGGCCATTGCCGAGTCGGGGACTGTCTCCCACTCTTACGGCGCCGTATGAATGAATCTCAGAATCTCGACGAGTTGCTGGTGTCCCGGTCCGACCAGGCCCGGCGGCCCGCCGAGCCCTGCACCGTGGTGATCTTCGGCGCCTCCGGCGACCTGACCTCCCGCAAGCTCATCCCAGCGCTCTATCACCTGACTCTCGAGAAACTGATGCCGCAGCCCTTCCGCATCGTGGGATTCGCCCGGCGCGAGAAGAGCGACGAGACGTGGCGGACGGAGTTGCGCGAGGCCCTGTCGAAGTTCTCCCGAACCCAGCCGGTTCAGGAGGATGTCTGGAACGCCTTCGCTGCGAACATCCATTACTGCCAGGCCGACATGTCCGATGCGTCGGGCTACCAGAAGCTCAAGTCGCTGGTGCAGGGTTTCCCCGATGAGCGGCTCAGGAGCAACCTGCTGTTCTACCTGGCCACCAACCCCAGCCAGTTCGGGGAGGTGACCGGGCACCTGAGTGCGGTGGGCCTGCTGCAGAAGGCCGAGTCCAAGGTCACTCCGGAGCGGATCGTCGTGGAGAAGCCCTTCGGGCATGATCTCGAGACGGCCGAGGCTCTGAACACCGAGCTCACGCGCTTCGCCCACGAGAAGCAGATCTTCCGCATCGACCACTACCTCGGCAAAGAGACCGTCCAGAACATCCTCACCTTCCGGTTTTCCAACGCGATCTGGGAGCGGTTGTGGAACCGCGAGTGCATCGATCATGTCCAGATCACCGTTGCCGAGAAACTCGGTGTCGGATCCCGAGGTGGTTACTATGAGGAGGCCGGGGCCATCCGCGACATGGTCCAGAACCATGTGCTGCAGGTGTTGTCGCTGGTGGGCATGGAGCCGCCGAGTTCGCTCGAGGCCGAGAATGTCCGCGACGAGAAGGTCAAGCTGCTCAAGTCCATCCGCCCGATGACCCCGGCCCAAGTGGCCGAGAACGTGGTCCGCGGTCAATACTTCGCCGGTGAGATCGATGGAGAGGCACGCCCCGCGTACCGCAGCGAGACCAAGGTGAAGCCCAATTCGCACGTCGAGACCTTCTTGGCGATGCGCCTCTTCGTGGACAATTGGCGCTGGCACGGCGTGCCCTTCTACATCCGCACGGGCAAGAACCTGCCCTTGAGCGCCAGCGAGATCCGGGTCCAGTTCAAGAGCGCGCCCAACATCCTGTTCGCCGCCAAGGATCAGCTCGATTCCAACTCCCTCACGCTGCGCCTGCAGCCCAACGAGGGCATGACCCTGCGCTTCAACGGCAAGGTGCCCGGCGGTGCGGCCGAGTTGCGTCCGGTGCGGATGCATTTCAGCTACGACACCGAGTTCGGCGCCTACACCCCCGAGGCCTACGAGCGGTTGCTCCTCGAATCGATGGCGGGCGATGCGACCTTGTTCATCCGCCGCGATGAGGTGGAGACGGCCTGGAAGATCGTGGACGCCATCCGCAGTGCCTGGGTGGGCAAGCCGCTGACCAACCGCGAGTTCTATGCGGCGGGCACCTGGGGACCGGCCGCGGCCGACGATCTGTTGGCCCAGAGTGGCCACGAGTGGCGCAATCCCCAGCCGAAGCACTGAGCGACGGATTCCGGATGGAAATCAGGGGCGACGGCCGGTGATGGCGGTCGCCCCTGGAGTGTGTCTCCCGGCTCTGGCGAGGTTCTTGTCAGGCTTCGATGACGCCGTGGGGACCCGAAGGATTGCCCCTCACTCCTTGTCGTACTGTCGGCTGAAGTCGAGGACGAGCTGGCGTTGTTCTCCATTGCGCAGCAGCACCACGATCACCCGGTGCTTCTCGGCGACGTTCCGGAGCGCCTCGGCGTGCACCGCCTTGACCTCGGCCGGTGTGGTCACCTCTTTGCCGTCGATCTTCAGCAGGATGTCCTGCGTCGACAGACCGGCCTGGGCCGCATTGCCGGGGAATTTGACGCCATAGATGAACACCCCCTGGTTGCGGTGGAAGTAGAGGTCGGGGTTGTCGAACTGGTTGATGGCCTTGACGGTGAAATCCCAGCGGCGGCATTCGATCTCCTCGCCCTCCACCTTGCCCTTGGCCCGGGGCACCATGGACACCGTCTGGGCCTGTCCCTTGCGGAAGAATTCCAGCTGCGCCGGCTGGCCCTTCGGGAGCAGGCCGATGCGCCGGCGCACGCCGGGCAGATCCTCGACCGTGAGCCCGGTGACCGGGGTGCCGTTGATCTTCACGATGCGGTCGCCCGCCTGGATCCCGGCCCGGCGTGCGGGGCTTTCGGGATCGGTCTCGGCCACCATGACACCGTCGTTCTCCGGGAAGTAGACGTTGCGGTTGAAGTCCTTGAGCGGCTGCAGCTGGAGGCCCGTCCAGCTCCAGTCCATCTTGCCATGCTGGCGGATCTGATCGGCCACCACCCGGGCCACTTCGATGGGCACGGTGAATCCGAGGTCGCCGCCCCCGCTCATCATGCCGCGGGTGTTGAGGCCGACCACCTCGCCCTGGGTGTTCACCAGAGGGCCGCCGGAGTTGCCCGGATTGATCGAGGCGTCGGTCTGCAGCCACGAGCTGTATTCGCTCGATCCGGGCAGGTAGCGATGGGTGCAGGAGATGATGCCGATGGACACCGATCGCGAGAGGCCGAACGGCGCGCCCATCGCCATCACGAAATCCCCCTCCACCAGATTGGTCGAGACTCCCAGCTGCGCGAAGGGCAGGGGCTTGGCGTCGGCGGGGCGCTCGAGCTTGAGCAAGGCGACGTCGGTGTCCTTGTCGGATCCCAAGACCTTGGCCGGATAGGCCTGCCCATCGGACAACAGGCATCGCACCTCGGTGGCCTTGTCCACGACATGCCAGTTGGAGAGCAGTTCGCCATCGGCCGAAATGAGCACTCCCGATCCGGACACCTCCTGGGCCTGGCGTTTGCCGCCCTGCATGTCTTCACGCACGCACTTGATGAAGACCACCGACGGGAACACCCGGTCCTTGGCCGTGCGGACCACCTTGCGAAAATCGAGGGTCTCCATGCCCTTGGGGAGTGCATCTTCGGCCTGGATGGCCAGCGGGGAGTTTCCCAGGAAAACACCCAGTGCGAGGAGTGGCGAAAGGATCCGGTTCACGTGTCCGGAGATCCTACAGCCTGCCCCGGGCCTGTCGAGTTGGACGGCCTTTCTGCCGGATGGTCGCAAAAATCAGTCGCTCCCAAGCCGGTTCTCTGGCAGTTCCATGTGTTCCTGCGCAGCGACACCGGCGGCGGTTCGAGGAGGAACGCCGAGCCCGGGTCGACTTCGGAGGACTCTGCCCACGATGAGCAAGACCAAAGCCACCGCGTCCGCCGCGCCCGCGCCCGCCCCGAAGCTGAAGCTGGGGTTGCCCAAGGGATCGCTGCAGGAGGCCACCCTCGAGAAGTTCGCCAAGGCCGGATGGAACATCTCCGTCTCCAGCCGCAGCTATGAACCCTACGTCGATGATCCCGAGTTGCAGATCCGACTGATCCGCGCCCAGGAGATCGGTCGTTATGTCGCCCTCGGCTACCTGGACGCCGGCCTCACCGGTGTCGACTGGATCCATGAGAATGGCGTGGCCGGCGATGTGCATGAGGTGGGTGAATTCGTCTTCAGCAAGGCCACCCGGCAGCCCACCCGCTGGGTGTTGGCCGTGCCCGAGGAGTCCGACATCCGGACGGTCAAAGACCTCGAGGGCAAGCGCATCGCCACCGAAGTGGTGGGCATGACGCGCCGCTGGTTGCGCAAGCACGGTGTGAAGGCCGAGGTGGAGTTCTCCTGGGGCGCCACCGAGGTGAAGGCCCGCGAGCTGGTCGACGCGATCGTCGATGTCACCGAGACGGGATCGTCGCTGCGGGCCAACAAACTGCGCATCGTCGACACTCTCCTGGTGTCCACGCCGCGCCTCGTGGCCAACAAGGCTGCCTGGAAGGATCCGTGGATCCGATCGAAGATCGAGACCATCGCGCTGCTGCTCAAGGGAGCCATCGAGGCCGAAATCAAGGTCGGCCTCAAGATGAACATCCGCGAAAAGGACCTTCCAAACCTGTTGCAAAGCTTGCCCTCGCTCCGTAATCCTACTGTCTCAGGCTTGAGTCAGTCGGGCTGGGTGGCTGTGGAAACCATCATCGACGAACCGGTGGTTCGCGAGTTGATTCCGCGCCTCAAGGCTTTCGGTGCCGAAGGCATCATCGAATATCCGCTGAACAAGGTGGTTTACTGACAACGACAACTCAAGACCGACACTGATATGGGTTCACTCAAGAAACGTCGCAAAGCGAAGATCAACAAACACAAGCGTCGGAAGAAGCTTCGGCAGAACCGGCACAAGAAGCGTACTTGGCAGAAGTAACGCGTCCGCTTCGGCCGTTTCTCCCAATATTCCGCTTTTCAGGACGCGGCCCTGGTTTCACGACCGGGCCGCGTCGTCTTTTGCACCGCGAACGTTTC
>JAIXXC010000157.1 GCA_027490985.1 Verrucomicrobiales bacterium | reverse complement strand
GTTCGGCGGGGATTGGGGTTCAGGCGGTCGCCTCGGTCTTGGGGCGCGAGGTGACGGTGCGGAACCGGGATTCGTAATCGGGATGGTTCGTGCCCATCAGGCGGTCCCACACATTGAAATACAGGCCGTAATTGCCCCGCATCTTCTCGTGGTGCATCACGTGATTGGTGGGCGTGTTGAGGAATTTGCCCAGCCAGGTGTCCATCAGCCATCGGGGGTGATACTCGTAGCCGGTATGGCCGATGACGTTGAAGAAGATCTGCCAGAACATGAACAGCGTGAAGGCCAGCGGGTGGAGGGGCATCACCATCACCGCGAGCGGGAAGATCCCCGCCTCGACCACCGCCTCGGCCGGGGCGAACGCGTAGGCGGCCCAGGGTGACGGGTTGTTGGAAAGATGGTGCACCCGGTGGAACAGCGGGAACAGACGCGGGTGGTGCATCAGTCGATGCGTCCAGTAGAACCACGTATCATGCAGCACGATGGTGCAAGCGATGCTGCCCCAGAACCATGCCAGGCCATGTTCGCCGATCTTCCAGTACATCCGGGTCCACCCGTTCCGCGAGGCCAGGATGGTGCCCGCTCCCACCAGCCCGAAAATGAGCAGCGAGAGGAGCGAGTAGCCGATTTCGCGGCGGATGTCGGACCTCTCGGGAAATCGCGGGATGATCTTGCGATGGCCCCAGTGTCGCCGGAAGAGCCAGTACCCCAGCACCCAGCCTACGCCCGCGAACAGAAGGTATCGGAGCGTGGCATCGACCGAGGAGGCTCCGGCGATCTTGAAGAAGCTCCAGGGCGAATGGATGACGCGCTCCAACGGTGTCATGTCGGGGCACACACTGCCTCCCGGATCGATGACTGGCCACGCCTTCCTTGCCGATCTTCACCCGGCGGACTCGGGCGCGAGCAGGTTCAACCCATGGACCACTCGTCGGGGCGCACTGTAGCGGAAGAGCTCGGCATACCGGGCCCAGGCGACCAGGGTATGGAGGATCCGCTGGGGGCGTTCTCGTGGAAAGGTGAGCGCGAGTTGGCCCAGCAGAGTGTTTTCGTCCAATTCGTGGGACGGCGAGGCCTGGAGTCCGCGGATCACCAGATCGAAGACGTAGATCTGTCGGAGGCTCCGGTTGAGGAGACGCTTGCGACCTGCCACATCGGCCGCCAGGAACTCCCGCCCTCCGGGGGTCATCTCCACCCGGCCTTCCGGAGTGCTCACCCAGTGGAGGAGTTCGGCCGCTTTGACCACCAGCAGCAGTTGGGTGAGGTCGATGTCCACGTTGCGGGCGAGATCGAAGAGTTCCAGACCCCCCTCATTCTCCAGGACTTCCAGCAGACCCATGGTCCGGCTGAGGGACACGGTGGGGATGGATTGGATGGGGAGTCCGCCGGCGCTGGCGACGGCAGGGGGAGCGGGATCCGAGGGCAGCACCGTCTGGGTGATCAGCGCATGGATGCGGTTGCTCAGTTCGAGGAACAGCGGGGCGTGTTCATCGCGCGGATAGGGCAGGGGATTGTCGATGACGGCCCGGATCGAACCCGGATGCGCTCCCATCACGACCAGTCGCGTCGCCATGAAGAGACCCTCGCTGATGCTGTGGGTGACCATGAGGATGGTTTTCACCGGCGAGCGTTCGCGGGTGTAGAGGTCGATCACTTCGTTGCGCAAGGTCTCGCTCGTGAGCACATCGAGCGCGCTGAAGGGCTCGTCCATGCAGAGGATCTCGGGCTCCACCGCCAAGGCCCGCGCCAAGCCCACCCGCTGCTTCATGCCGCCCGACAACTCCTTGGGGTAGGCCTCTTCGGATCCCTGCAGTCCGACGGATTGGATCACGCTGCGCACCCGTTGGGCCCGTGCGTCGGCCGGGAGCGTGGCGTGCGACAGGCCGAGTGCGATGTTCTCCTGGACGGTCAGCCAGGGGAACAAGGCGAAGTTCTGGAACACCAGAGACGCCGATGGATTGAGCCCCACCTGCGGTGTGCCCCGGTAGAGGATCTGACCCGACGTCACCGGTTCCAGGCCGAGGATGGCCCGGAGGAGGCTCGACTTGCCGCAGCCGGACGGCCCGAGAATGGCCACGATCTCGTGCTCGTGGAGATCGAGGTTGATGTCGTGCAAGACTTCGGACTCCTGCCCGCTCGCGCTGCGGAACGATTGGAACAGATTCCGGATTTCGATGAGCGGCCGGGGCATGATCAGGTTTCCAGTGAATATTGGGATCGGGCGAGGTGTTCGAGTCGGCGCCAGACGATCCGATTGAATCCGACCACCGTCACCGCCATGAGCCCGACACCCGCGGCGAGGAGGTGGAACTCGCCCCGCTCGGTGGCCCGGCTGATGGTGGCGCCGAGCCCGAGGGTCTCGAGGGTGCGGCCGTCATAGCGCAGGTACTCGGCCACGATGCTGGCGTTCCACGCGCCTCCCGCCGCGGTGATCCAACCGGTCACGAGGCTGGGGAACACCCCGGGCAGAATCAGGTGTCGCCATCGTTGCCAGCGGGTGAAGGGCACCAGACGGGCCACTTCCCACAGGCTCCGGGGGATCCGGCCCGTGCCCGCGATGACATTGAAGAGCAGGTACCACTGGGTTCCCAAGACCATGAGGGCGACCGATCCGATCCCGAGTCCCACGCCCATCGACATCAGGGCCCCGACCAGGATGGGAAAGACCATGGGCGCGGGAAAACTCGCGGCCAACTGGAGCACAGGCTGGAGCAGACGTGACGCCCTGGGGTTCTGACCGATCCAGACGCCCGCCGGCACGGTCCAGAGTGTACCGATCACCACCGCCGCCAGCACCCGCAGGAAGGTGATGCCCGTGCTCTGCAGCAGGCCAACCCACTCCCGCAGCGAGACGCGCTCCAACAGGATCAGGGTTCGGAACACCGCCACCGCGACTCCGACCGAGGCCACGCCCACCAGAGCCCGGAGCACCCAGGGACTGGCCGACCGGGCCCAGGGGACGTGCGGCGGCACGGGGCGTCGCCCAATCCGGGAGAAAAACGAGACGAACGCCCCACTCCCGGTCACCTGATCCCATCGATGGCGCACAGCGGAGAGCGGGCGGCGGAGCAGGGCAGTCAGGCTCGCGCATCGGAGTCGATTCCAAGGCCACGGCATCGACTGGGGCGGCGATGGCTCGTCGGTGAACTTCTGCGACCAGGCCACCAACGGGCGCCAGACGCCTTGGTCCACGGCCACGATCATCACCAGCAGGGCGGTCAGGCCCATCCCCTGCGCGTGGAGGTCGCCCCGCTCGACGGCCACGCTCATGTACGACCCGAGCCCGGGCAGCCGGAAATCCTGCTCTCCGAGCACAAAAGCCTCGCTGACCATGAGGAAGAACCATCCCCCGGCCATCGACATCATGCTGTTCCAGAGGAGGCTCGTGGTCGCGAACGGCAGGTCCAGCCTCCAGAAGCGTTCCCACCACGACATCCGCGCGAGATCGCTCACCGCCACC
>JAIXXC010000269.1 GCA_027490985.1 Verrucomicrobiales bacterium | reverse complement strand
GCTCCGAAGGCCAAGTCGGTCCGGGCTTCGAGATTTTGGCCGTCGGTGATGGCCCGGCCCAACGATCGCACCATCCGCGGGATTCCCTCGCGGCAACAGGCGTCGGTCATGCCGTTGGCCTTGCCACTCACCCACGGCTCCAGCAGTTGGGTGAGGGCATCGAGGCCCGTGCTGGCCGTGAGTCCGGGTGGCAGCCCGAGGGACAGGCTGGGGTCGATCAGGGCGATGCGAGGCACCATCTTCGGGCTTCGCAGGCTGACTTTGAGAGAGTGCTCGGGCGAGGTCAGGACCGCGTTCCGAGTGGCCTCGGCCCCGGTTCCCGCCGTGGTGGGCATCGCCAGGAAGGGCAGGGGATTCTTTTCGAGCGGGAGCCCTTGCCCGATGATCTCCAGGAATCGGAACGGATCGCCCGTTTGAGGCGTCAGGGCCGCGATGGCCTTGCCCGCATCGAGAACCGATCCGCCGCCGCAAGCCACCACGCAGTCGACGCCGAAGCCTCGGGCCGCATCGGCCCCGGCCTGCACCTCGGATACCGTGGGCTCGCCCGCCACGGTCCATTCCACCCAGTTCAACCCGGCTTTGCGGAAGGATTCGCGAACGGGTTCCGCCCGGCCCGGATCGCGCCCGGTGACCAGCAGTACCGCAGTGCCCAGTGAGGCGGTCAGTGCTCCGGCCCGGTCGACCACCCCGGGGCCGAAGACGATGCGCTCCGGTTGGGCGAATTCGAAGACCCCGCCGGAGCCGCCGACGGAGGCGCTGGCCGAGGAACCCATCAGTCCGGAAGCTGGATGGAGTGGTAGCGCACGCTCTGCCGCGGCGTGGCCATCATGGGGGCGACCGTGTCGCGCCACGTGGCGTAGTGCGGGGTGGCCTTGTGATCGGCCGGGGCCGACTCGGTCCGGTAGGCTTCCACGAGCACGAACCGGCAGGGGTCATCCTGTTGTTGCACCACGTCGAAGCGGGCCACTCCGGGTTCCCGCAGCGAGGCTTCGGCATTGGTGCGGGTCGCGGTGATGAAGTCGGCGACCGATTCGGGTTTCACCTGGACGAAGACATGGACGACGAGCATGAGAATCGATTCCGGGAGGGGTTTCAGAGGGAAATGCGGCGACTGCGGGCTTGAACCGTCCAGGTCCTCGTGGCCCGGCCGTTCTCGGCGAGCCAGACTTCCTGGTGCAAGGCCACTGTCGGACACACGTGCCAGGGCAGGGAGTAGATCACATCGCCCACCTTCAAGCTCTCGGCGGCCGGAGATTCGACCACCAGGTGTTCTTCGCTGTGGCTGAGGGCCGTGGCGTCCGGGAGGTTCAGGAAGACGGTCCGGGGCTGGGGCATTTCCGAGGCGACGGCCTTGTGTCCGAGGTCCAGGCAGACTTGCCGGGGGGCAGGACGGCTGATGACGCGCGACAGCAGTACGGCCGCGGGCTGGAAGGGCAGGTCGGGCAGTTTGTGGGCATAGCCGGCGTCCCAGAGCACGGTCGTTCCCGGGCTCAGCGAGACATCGGCGCGCGCGGCGTGGATGGCGAAGGTCGGTGAACCCCCGGCCAGCACTTGGAGTCGATGGCCCAGCTCGGTCTCCAGAGCGGCCCTCAGCGCGGCCACGGGTGCGAAGGCTTCATGGCACAGGCGGGTGCGTTCGGCCAGGTCGGGGATGCCCAAATGGCCGTCGTAGGCATGCAGGCCCTCGAGACGCAGTGTGGGACTCGCGGCGCGCACGGACTGGAGCAAGCCGTCGCGGACTCGATCCGGTGCGATGCCGGTGCGGTGCTGGCCGATGTCGAGGTCGATCCAAAGACCCAGGGGTTTCCGGAGAGACCGGGAGGCCGCGGCCTGCACGGAGGCAACCACCCCGGGGTCGTCCACCACGGCCGACCAGCCGATGTCCGGAAAGCGGGAGGCCAGTTGGATCCAGCGCTCGATCTGGGGGCCGACGGGTTGGACCGCCAGCAGGATATCCCGAACCCCGGCGACACCGGCCACCATCTCGGCCTCGGCGATCGTGGCGCATTTGAAGCGCACGATTCCCAGCGCCACCTGCAAGGCCACCAGCTCGGGCAGCTTGTGGGTCTTCACATGGGGCCACAACCGGAGCGGATCGCCAGCGATGGCCACCATCTGACGAAGGTTGGCTTCGATGCGGGACCGGTGCAGCACCAGCGTCGGCGACGGGATCTCCGCCGCATTTTCCACGAGGTACCAGGGGTTCGGGGCCATCGGATCGCTGGGATCGGTCGGATTCCTCGGCTCGGGGATCAGTGCAGTTCGAAGATCACCTCGATCTCCACCGGGATGTTTCCGGGCAGCGGCCCCATGCCGATGGCGCTGCGGGCTCCGATGCCATTCTCAGGCCCCCAGATCTCGGCGAACAGTTCGCTGCAGCCATTGATGACCTTCGGATGGTCATAGAAATCGGCGGCCGAATTGACCATGCCCAGGGTCTTGACCACCCGTTTCACCTTGTCGAGGGAGCCGAGTTGCGAACGCAAGGTCGCCAGGATGGCCAGGCCCACTTGACGGGCGGCCGCCTTGCCGGCCTCGAGGTCCAGATCTTTGCCCACGACGCCGGTGATCAGCGTGCCGTCGGTGCGCACCGGGCCGTGACCCGACACGTAGGCGGCATTGCCGAAGACCACCAGCGGCTTGTAGACGGCCACCGGTTTCGGGGCGGGGGGAAGAACGAGGGCAAGGGCGGCGAGTTGGGATTCAGCACTCATGGTGATTTGAAAGAGCCGGATCGTCTGCGCTTCAGCCCCAACGCTCAATTCCGAAGTCGGCGTAATGTCGGGATTCCGGGATTCATTCTACCCCGGTGAGGGCCCCTCCGGCGGGTCAGCGTTTGGGGGCTTGTGTGGCTTGCCGGAAGGTCCCCGAGCGCCACTCCTTGTCGATCGTGGAGGCGACGAGCGTCCATCCGGCCTGCTCGAAGGTCTTGCGCACCAGAGTGAACTGGGTCTCGAGGATCCCAGCCAGCACCAGCGATCCACCGGAAGCCACGCGGGCCAACAAGCGATCGCGTTCGGCGATGAGCAGGTCGTAGATGAGGTTGGCGCAGACCACCGAGTAGCGCTGCTTGGGTTTCTTGGGAACCTGCGTGATGTCGTCGTGGGTCACCGTCAGTTCTCGGGCGACGCCGTTGAGTTCGGTGTTCTCATTGGCCACCCGCACGCAATCGGCATCGAAATCGAAGGCGTCCACGGGGCGGTAGCCGAGTTTGACGGCCGCGATGGCGAGGATTCCGGACCCGGTACCGACATCGAGCATGGACTGGGAGGCATTCTCGGGGGCGCGCAGGGCCACCAACTGTTCGAGGCAGAAGCGCGTCGTCGCATGCTGTCCGGTGCCGAAACTCAGGCCCGGGTCGAGAACCACCAGAGCCTGGGTTTTCTTCGGGGCACGGCGACTCCAGGTGGGTTTCACCAACAACCGCGGACCGAGATCCAGCGGTTTGAAATGGCGCTTCCACGATTCGGACCAGTCGCGGGCGGGGACTTTCTTGACCTGGATGCGGGCCGGACCGATCTCGATCCCGTCGGCAGCCAAGGCCTGCAGGCCTTCCCGGAGTCGGCGTTTGATGCCGGCCACATCGCGGGTTTCCACCTCGCCATAGACGCTGACCGTGGACAACCGGGTGACGGCGTCGGCATAGGACGATGGGGTCTGCCCTCGTTCCAGTTCGAGCAGGACGCCCACGGCGTCTTCGGCCGAGAGGGATGTGGTGATGGAGATGGATCGGAGGAGTTTGCTCATGCGTCTCGCCAGGGGGTGAAATTCAGGAGTTGGACCTCGGTGCGGGGGCGCCCCGCCTTGATCTCGCCGATGTCCAGCCAGGTGACCGAGGCGTAGTCGACCTCGAAGTGCTCGAACTTCCGCAGGGGCAGGTCGAGCAAAATGGCCAGCGCCATCCGAATCACGCCGCCATGCGCGTAGACCGCCACCCGTTGGCCGGCCGATGCACGCAGGATTTGTTCGATGGCTTTCCCGACTCGGCTTTGGAATTGCGCCAAGGTTTCACCTTCCGGGATGGCGTCGGTCTCCAAGTGCTGGAGCCAGTCGTAGGCGCTCATGCCGAAGCGCTGCTGGACCTCGTCCCAGCCGCAGCCCGTCCACGCACCGAAGTCCACCTCGCGCAAGCCGTCGACCAGCACGGGGGTGCCCGCGAACTGGCGGCGGAACGGTTCCAGCGTCAGTTGGACCCGCTGCATGGGGCTGGCGTAGACCGCATCGAAGGCGTGGCGCTCCAGCCATGAGGCCAGCGCCTGCGCTTGGGTATGCCCCCGCGCCGAAAGGGCCATGTCGATGGTGCCGCCGAATTTCTTGTGGTAGAGATCCTCCACCTCGGCGTGCCGGCACAAGAAGAGTCGGGTCATGGCGTGATCAGGGCCTGGCGCTGGGCGACGATCAATTCCTGGATTCCTTTGCGTCCAAGAGCGAGCAAGGCGGCCAGTTCGGAGTCGGAGAAGGTGGCTTCTTCGCCCGCGGCCTGGAGTTCGATGAACTGGCCCCGGTCGTTCATCACCAGATTCATGTCCACCGACGCATCCTTGTCTTCGAGGTAATTCAGGTCGAGCAGCGGCACTCCGTTGAAGACGCCCATGCTCACGGCGGCCACGGAGCCGGTGATGGGATTGTCGTTGAGCAGCCCGGCCGACTGGAGCTTGGCGATGGCCAGGCTCACCGCGACGAAGGCGCCGGTGATGGATGCGGTGCGCGTACCCCCATCGGCCTGCAGCACGTCGCAGTCGATGCACAGCGTCCGGGGGCCGAGGCGTTCCAGGTCCACCACGGCCCGCAGCGACCGACCGATCAGGCGTTGGATTTCCTGGGAACGCCCGTCGAGCTTGAGCTTGGAGATGTCCCGGGCCTTCCGGTCGAGGGTGGAGTAGGGGAGCATGGAATACTCCGCCGACAACCAGCCGCCCGGAACCTTTTGGTCCTTCATCCACCGGGGTACCGACTCCTCCACGGTCGCGGCACAGATGACCCGCGTGTTGCCCCACTCGATGAGCGTCGAGCCTGCCGCATGGGGGGCGATGTGGTTCTGGAAACGGATCGGGCGGAGTTGGTCGCAGCGGCGCCCATCGATTCGAACAGTATCAGTCATCGGGCCGGTGAGGCTGGGTGTTTTCAGGGAAAATGCAACGGGGACCGAGGATCCGGCCCATTTTGGTCTTTACGGTGGCCCATCGGGTTCCGTAGAGCCTCTGCCCATGGAAGAGTTGGGGTTCCCGGACCGGCACTATGTCCAAGCGGCCGAGGGTTGGTTGGGCTTGGGGGATCCCGCCGAGGCCGAGCGGGAGTTGGCCTGCCTGAGCCCCGCGGCGGCCGGTCATCCGAGTGCCCTCGAGGCGCTGTGGCGGCTTCACTCGGCCCGTTCGGCCTGGTCGGACGCCCTGGGGACTGCCCAACGCCACATCGAGGCGGCTCCCCACGAAGCGGCGGGCTGGATCCACCAGAGTTACTGCCTCCATGAGCTCGGCCGGACCTCGGAGGCCTTCCAATTGCTCCATTCGGTGATCCTCAAATTCCCCGAAGAGAGCGTGATTCCCTACAATCTTGCCTGTTACGCGTGCCGCTTGGGTGAATTGGAGGCGGCCCGCCGCTGGTTCGACCAGGCCTCCCGCATCGGCGGCAAGGCCATGGTCCGCCAGATGGCGGCCGACGACCCGGATCTGGCCCCTCTGCGGGAGTACATCGAACGTCTCTGACGGGGCGGGTTTCGAATAACTAACCCGGTGGATCGTCGAATGTGATAGCTTGTGAAAAATTTCACGAACTCACTTGACCCCCAATTCGCCCGGTTTAGCGTCCGAACGAATTTGCGGTCCAAACGGGAAAACGAAATGAACAATACATTGAAAGTTGCCGCGATGGTTGCGGCTTTTGCAGCTTCCAGCGCGTTCGCTGGCGAGATCACCGGCAAAATCAAGGTCACCGGCGAGGTTCCCCCCGCCCGGGAAATCACCCCCATCAAGGGCGACAAGCTGTGCGGCGCGCTGCACACCAAGCCGGTCATGACCCGCACCTATGTGGTGGGTGCCGATCACGGTTTGGCCAATGTGGCCGTGTACATCAAGGCCGGTCTCCCGGCTGGCAAAACCTACACCGCTCCGGCGACCAAGCCCCTGATCGATCAGGTGGGTTGCGTCTATGAGCCGCTGGTCACCGTGGCCATGGTCGGCCAGACCGTGGACATCAAGAATTCCGACGCGTTCATGCACAACGTGAACTGTCAGGCCAAGGTCAACAAGGCCTTCAACTTCGCCCAGACCACCCAGGGTCAGGTCAATCCCCGCGTGTTCGACAAGGCGGAGTTGGCCATCAAGCTGATTTGCAACGTCCATCCGTGGATGTCCGGGTATGTCCATGTGTTCGACCATCCGTTCTTCGCCGTGTCCGACAAGGACGGCAATTTCACCATCAAGGGTGATCTGCCCGATGGCAAGTACACCGTCGAGGCCAACCACCTGAAGTCCGGTACGGTCACCGGTGAGGTCGAGGTCAAGGGTGGCAAGGCCACGTTGAACCTCGAGTTGGCGGTCAAGTAAGGCGGTCGTTGCGACTCGATCCAAGGCCGCGGCGGGAACCGCCGCGGCCGTTTTGCATCAAACCTGTATGTCCGCAAAGCCCATGGAACGGTCTGTCTGGTTGTTCCGGTTCGCCTGCCTGGTGGCCTTGGCGACGCTGGGATTGGTGTGCATCGGCGGGTTGGTGACCAGCAAAGGGGTGGGAATGGCGGTCCCCGACTGGCCCACCAGTTTCGGCTACAGCATGTTTGCGTTGCCGATCTCCATGTGGATGACCGGAGGGGTCTTCCACGAACACACCCACCGCGTCTGGGCCTCCGGCGTGGGCCTGCTGGTGGTGTTGTTGACCCGATGGACCGCCGGCAGTCCCTCCCGGAAGCTCTTGGCCCGGGTCGGGTTGGCCGAGATCGTCGTCGGCTTGATTTTGATGCGGGTGAACCCTCTTTGGAAGGGCGAAGCCCACTTTCTGCTGGGGATTGGCGGGGTGGTCCTGGCGGCCGCCTGTCTGCCCTGGAAGACTGCCCCGGCTTGCCCCAGATCGGTCCGATTGGCTTGGGCGGCCTTCTGGTTGGTCCAAATCCAGGGCAGCTTGGGGGGGCTCCGGGTGGTTCTTGATTCGTGGGTCATCGGGGGCACCACCGGAGGCGTGGTCTTCGGCATGATCCACGGGTGTCTGGGGCAGGTGTTTTTCGTTCTGGTGACCTGTCTGGCCGTGTCGCTGTCGGGGTGGACCTTGCGGTGGACCCGTCAGGCCGCCGGGGTTCCTGCGGCGACTGGGGTTTTCCTCGGAACGGCCTTGGTCTTCGGCCAACTCCTGCTGGGGCTCTGGATGCGCCACCAGCATGCCGGGTTGGCCATTCCGGACCTGCCCCTGGCCTACGGTCAGTGGTGGCCACGGACCGATCCCGACTCGTTGCTCCGATATGCCAGCCGTCGGGAAGGGGTCGATGTGATCACCGCCCTTCAAATTCGTATGCATTTGTTCCACCGGATCAACGCGGTGCTGGTGCTGGGGGTGATCCTGCAGGCCTTCCGGTGGTCCCGGATCCACCCCTCGGGCCATGCCCTGAGAACGTTGGGGACCGCTTGGTTGCATCTGGTGATCGTCCAATTCGGCCTGGGCTTGTTCACCGTGCTCACTGATCGGGCCGCCGACATCGCCACGGCCCATGTGGCGGTGGGTTCCCTGACCTTGGCCGTGGGGTGCTGGTTCAGTTGGGCCGCCCGGACCCATCGGGGTTCCGCGGTCGCGACGGCACCGTCGGTTTTGGATTCGGGGCTTCCTGAAACCGCCGCAGTGCGCTAAATCCACGCCGAGTGAATGCCGCCTCCCCCATCGCTCCCCCGATTCCCGGGCGCTCGCTTCGAAGTTGGGTGACGGTCCTCAGCGATCTGGTCAAAGCCCGGCTCACCCTCATGGTCGTTTTGACCACCTGGATGGGGTTTTCGCTGGGTTCATCGCCATCGTCGGACTGGATCGGTTGCCTGCATGCGATCGTGGGCACCTCGCTGCTCGCGGCGGGCGCGTCGGCGCTCAATCAATGGTGGGAGCGCGATCTGGATGCCCGGATGAAACGCACGGCCTCGCGTCCCATTCCGGCCGGAATCCTGACTCCCCTGATCGTCCTCGCCTTCGGTGTCGGGGTGTCGATCCTCGGATTGGCGTGGTTGGCCCGCCTGGTGAATCTGCTGACGGCCTTCTTGGGCGCGCTGACGCTGGCCACCTATGTCTTCGTCTACACCCCGCTCAAGCAGACGACGGAGTTGAACACCTGGGTGGGGGCCATTCCCGGAGCCCTGCCTCCCCTGATGGGGTGGACCGCGGCCACGGGCGAACTCGGGGCCGGAGGGTGGGCTCTCTTTGCGATCCTGTTCTTCTGGCAATTGCCCCACTTCATGGCCATCGCTTGGTTGTACCGCGACGAGTATTCCAAGGCCGGATTTCGGATGCTTTCTGGCAACGATCCCGACGGTCGCCGATCGGCGGCCTCGGCGATCCGCAACACGATCGCCCTCATCTTCGTGAGCATCGTGCCGTTCCTGCAGGGGATCAGCGGGCGGATCTACTT
This sequence comes from Verrucomicrobiales bacterium, assembly GCA_027490985.1. GTDB lineage: Bacteria > Verrucomicrobiota > Verrucomicrobiia > Limisphaerales > UBA9464 > SXXZ01. Next base: position 63,753 of record JAIXXC010000269.1, on the reverse strand, counting down.
GGCTTTCGCTCTCGTGTTGGGAGGGCTTTTCCTGGTCCAGGCCATCCGGTTTGCCCTGCTGCTCAATGCCATGGCGGCCCGCCGTTTGTTCTTCGCCTCGATCTTCTATCTCCCGGTGCTCCTGGCGGTCTTGGTCATGGATCGCGCTAAGGAAGTGCCTTCGAAAAGCTCATTTCATTCGTCCGAATCAACAATTTCTGTACCACGCCCCGGCGCGTTTGTATTCAATCGGCGGTTCCGTCTTCCGGGAGACGGCGCCTGATTTCCCAATCTATGCAATCCTCAGCCTCCCACGCCCACACGAGCGCGACCGAGTCATCGCACGGTCACGCGCATCATGAGCCGGGTTTCTTCGGCAAGTACATCTTCAGCACCGACCACAAGGTGATCGGCATCCAGTACGGAGTGTCGTCGCTGTTGTTCCTGCTGTTCGGGTTTTTCCTGATGCTGGTGATGCGCTTCCAGTTGGCCAATCCGGGCAAGCCCATCCCCATCGTGGGTGCCCTGCTCGAAAAGGTGCTGGGCGAAGACATGGCCAAGGGCGGGATCATGGGGGGTGACCTCTACAATTCCTTCGGCGCGATGCACGGCACCATCATGGTGTTCTTGGCCATCGTTCCGGTGCTCTTCGGCGCCTTCGGCAACTACGTCACGCCGCTGCAGATCGGGGCCCCCGACATGGCCTTCCCCCGGTTGAACATGGCCAGCTTCCACTGCTACTTCCTGGGTGGCGTGGTGATGTTCGCCAGCTTCTTCACCCCGGGTGGTGCCGCCCGCTCGGGTTGGACCTCCTACTCCCCGTTGGCGTCGATCACCGATCTGGCCAACCGCTTCGACGGTCAGACCTACTGGCTGATCGGCATGGTGCTCCTGATCACCTCGTCGCTGCTGGGTTCGGTCAATTTCATCGCCACCATCATCCAGCTCCGCTGCCGCGGGATGAGCTGGATGCGCATGCCCTTCTTCGTGTGGGCCCAGTTCGTGACCGGCTTCCTGCTGCTCCTGGCCTTCCCCCCGCTCGAGGCGGCCGGCCTGATGCAGTTGATGGACAATCTCTTCGGCAGCTCGTTCTTCCTGCCTCAGGGTCTCGTGGTCAGCGGAACCCCGCTGCCGGTCTCCGGTGGTGGCAGCCCCTTGCTGTGGCAGCATTTGTTCTGGTTCCTCGGACATCCCGAGGTGTACGTGCTGATCCTCCCGGCGATCGGCATCGTGGCCGAAGTCGTGTCCAACAACATCCGAAAGCCGTTGTGGGGCTACAAGAGCATGGTCTATGCGGCCATGAGCATCGGTTTCCTCTCGTTCATCGTGTGGGCTCACCACATGTACCTCACGGGTATGGGCACCAAGGTGGCCACGTTCTTCCAGACCACCACGATGATGATTTCGATCCCGTCGGTGATCATCCTGACGGCGCTCTTCATCTCCCTGTGGGGTGGTTCCATCCGCTTCAACTCCGCCTCGCTGTTCGCCCTGTCGTTCCTGCCGATGTTCGGCATCGGTGGCCTCACCGGCCTGCCGCTGGGATTCAACGCCTCCGACATCTTCCTGCACGATTCGTACTACGTGATCGGCCATTTCCACTACGTCGTGGCCCCGGGCACGATGTTCGCCGTCTTCGCGGGCATCTACTACTGGTTCCCCAAGATCACGGGGCGTCACATGAACGAGTTGCTCGGCAAGCTGCACTGGGCCGGTTCCCTGTTCTTCATGAACTGCGTCTTCGCCCCGATGTTCATCCAGGGCTTCAAGGGCATGTCCCGGCGTATGTCCGACGGTGGCACGACCTACTTCGGCCCTGACGCCGGCATCGGTGCCGATCCGGGCGTGTTGAGCCTGAACAAGATGATCTTCTGGTGCGCTATCGGCCTCGGAATCGCCCAGATCCCGTTCATCATCAACTTCTTCTCGAGCATCTTCGCGGGCAAGCGGGCCACCTCCGACAATCCGTGGCAGGCCACGACTCTGGAATGGGCGACCCCGACCCCGCCGCCGCACGGCAACTTCCTCCAGGAGCCGGTGGCCTACCGTGGCCCCTACGAGTACAGCGTGCCCGGTGCCAAGACCGACTTCACCCCTCAGGGCGACAAGAACTGATCCGTTCCAGTCACGGTCCAACCCTTTCCCGATTCGACCATGGAAATCCCCTACACGTACAAACCCAGACCCGATACCGGGCTTTACAACGCCAAGGTGGGCATCTGGCTGTTTCTCGCCTCCGAGATCATGCTCTTCGGTGCCTTGTTCTCGGCCTACATCCTCTTGCGGGTCAGTGCGCCCGCCGGGTTCTGGCCTGATCTGGCGCTGGCCTGGCCTCGGGGTCTCCTGAACATCCCGATCGGTACGTTCAATACGGCGGTGCTCATCACCTCTTCCGTGACGGTCGTCCTCGCCTGGGCCGCCCTGAAGATGAACAACTTTGCCCGCTTCCGGGTGTACATGGTCATCACGGTGGTGTGCGCGTTCGCCTTCTTGGGGATCAAGTCCTTCGAGTACAACGACAAGTTCAGCCACTATGTGGTGCGCCTCAAAGACGGCAAGGCTGTGACCGGCCACATCGAGGTCGACGGCAAGCACCCTCGCTTCTGGAATTTCAACGACCAGTGGGATGTCGCCAAGCTGGCCGACAAGAAGATCACCCAGATCAAGGTGGAAGTGGATCCCGAGCGGGACATCCACGGTCACGTGAAGAGCCATGGTTCCCACGCTCACGAAGTTCGTGAGATCGCGGTGGCCGACATCGTTTCCCTCGGCTCGTACACGCCGGCGACCCATCCGTTCTTCGCGGTGTACTTCCTGATCACCGCGCTGCATGGCTTGCACGTGCTGGGCGGCGCTCTGGTGTTGGCCTATTTCGCCTTCCCCGGTGCCAAGATGTGGAAGTCCAACCCCGAGCAGTTCATCAACCGCATCGAGGTGGGTGGGCTGTTCTGGCACTTCGTGGATCTGGTTTGGATCTTCCTGTTCCCGGTGGTTTACCTCCTCTGATCACTTCTATGAGCCAACACAACTCTTCGCACGCGGCCTCCCACGGCGGCGACGACCATGATCACGACATTGCGGCCCATGTCCGGACCTATCTGATCATCTTCGGGGCGCTGCTCGTCGGTACCGTCCTCACGGTGGCGATGTATTATGTCGATTTCAGCAGCATGGCCCTCACCGTGGCGGTGGCTTTGTTCATCGCCTCGATCAAGGCCTTCCTGGTGGCCGGTTACTTCATGCACCTCTTGTCTGAAAAGAAGCTGGTGTATGGCGTGCTGGTGCTTTCGGCGATCTTCTTCGTGGCGCTGATGGGATTGACCCTCTGGGGCAGCAACGACCTTCCCAGGAATTCGACGACCAAGACCCTGTATGTCCCTTAAAGCGTTCCACATCGTGTTCGTGGCGGCATCGGTGATCCTCATGGCCTTCCTGTGCGGATGGAGCTTCCTGTCTTATCAGGAGACCCGTTCGACGGAATACCTCGTATGGAGCCTTTGCGCGGCGGGTTCGGTGGTGGCGCTCGTGGCCTACGGACGGTTTTTTCTTCGGAAGCTCCGCAACATCAGTTTCCTATGACGCTCCGCGCCGCCCTCTCGAGTGTGCTGTCGATGCTGTTGCTGTCGTCGACGACGTTGAATGCGTGCACCGCCTGCTTCGGCAAGACCGATGAGGCGTTGGCCCAGGGAATGAATGCCGGCATCTATGTGATGCTGGTCTTCGTGGCCGCGGCGTGGGTGTTTTTTGGCAGCTTCTTTGTGTTCATTGCCCGTCGGTCCAAGCGTGTGAACGCCGAAGCCGAAACGGGTGAATCCGCTTCGAATCAATAGTTTCAACCCGTTTTCGGAAATACATGACCTCTCTACTGCGTTATTTGGGAATGCCCGAGGTGGCCTCGGCCCATGGTAAGGGTATCGATGAACTGATCCTGTACGTGCACCTCCTGATGGGGGCCTTGTTCGTGGGATGGCTCGGATACTTCCTCTTGGTGATGGTGCGATTCAACAAATCCTCCAACCCCAAGGCCGACTACGTCGGAGCCCGTTCCCATGCCTCCACGTACCTCGAGATCGGTGTGGCGCTGGTCGAGGCGGTGCTGCTGGTCGGCTTGGCCGTGCCTCTCTGGGCCAAGGCCGTGGACAACCCGCCGGGTGCCAGCGAAAAGCCCATCGAAATCCAGGTGATGGCGCAGCAATTCGCTTGGGCGGCTCATTTCCCGGGCACCGACGGCAAGTGGGGCAAGCAGGACACCCAGTTCGCCGATCGCGGCAATCCGTTCGGCCTCGACACGAGCGATGCGGATGCCAAGGACGACATTTCGGTGGTGACCGAGGCCTTCCTGCTCCCGGTCAATCGGCCCGTGATCGCCAAGATGTCGAGCATGGATGTCATCCATTGCTTCAAGGTGCCCTCCATGCGGGTGACCCAGGACGTGATTCCCGGGTTGTCCATTCCGGTGCATTTCACGCCCACCAAAGAGGGTGATTACACCATCACCTGCGCCCAGCTGTGCGGCAACGGACACGCCTCGATGAAGGGTGTGTTCAAGGTGGTTTCCCAGGCCGACTACGACAAGTGGTTCGCCGAGAAGTCCAAGGCCGGTGGCGGCGGTGGCAGCTTCGAATAAGGGTTCCGGTCCGACCGACCAGTTCGGCCGCTGGTTTGAGACCGGCGGCCGTTTTTTTTGATCCACGAGATGCAGTCGTTCATCCAAAGGGCATTGTGGGCAACCCTGATCGTCAGCTTGCTGACCGTCGCGGTGGCCTTTGTGCTTTCTCCGAAGCCGCCCCCGGTCTTGAGTCGGCTTCAGGACTTTTCGTTGACCAACCAGCTGGGGGTCCCGGTGACCCGGGATTCGTTGCGCGGACGCATCAGTGTGGTGAATGTGGTGTTCTCCCGCTGTCCGACCCAGTGTCGCCGGTTGTCCAGCCAGATGCAGCGCATCCAGTCTCGGATTCCCTCCGGGGTGCGGTTGATCACGCTGACGGCCGATCCCGAATTCGACACACCCGAGGTGCTGAAGCGCTATGGGCTCGAGTACCAAGCCTCCGCGGAGACATGGTGGATGCTCACCGGAGCCAAATCCGAGGTCTATCGGGTGGCGGTGAACGACCTCAAATTCGCGGTGGTCGAATCCGGAGACCGCTCGGCCCGGCTGGAGGATTTGTTCATCCATTCGGCCGACTTCGGGATCGTCGACTCCGAGGGGCGGTTGCGCTTCATCGTCCACAGTGAAGATCCCGATGCCGAGGATCAGGTCCTCCGCTCGGTCAAGCGTCTCAAAGGCATTCTATGAACCCGTCCACGAACCTGTTGCCCCTGATCAATGCCTCCCTCAACGGGGTGGCCGCGATCCTTCTGGTGGCCGGCCTGATCCACATCAAGGCGGGACGCCGTGAGGCCCATCGCAAGTGCATGGTGGCCGCCTTCGTCACGTCGTGCGTCTTCCTGGTCCTGTATCTCGTGCACAAGTATCTGCTGCGGTCGGTCCACACGCCGTTCAAGGGGCCGGAGGTCCTGCGGCCGTGGTATTACGGCATGCTGTTCTCCCACATCCTGCTCGCGGCTGCCGTGCCCGTGTTGGCACTGATCACCCTGCGGCGTGCGCACGCCGGAGATCTGGAGCGTCACAAGAAGATCGCCCGCTGGACCTGGCCCATCTGGATGTACGTGTCCGTGACCGGGGTGCTGGTGTATCTGGTGCTGTACCAGATCTGGCCCTGAGTGGGCATCGGGGCGGATAGGGCACACGGATCGCACCCGCCGCCCTGTTCGAGGCGCCCGGTGTCCCTGTCGGAAACCGGGGTGCGGCTCATCAATTCAGGGCTGAACCGGGGCCTGCTGGAATCCCCGGACGCCGACGGGCATTCGGTCTCTTTCGCGCCCCGTATCTGGACCCTCGGTGGCGATGGCCACCTTGGCTCCCATGGCCATCAGGGCCTCTACGCCACCTCGGGATCCCGCCACTTGCCGTGTTCGCGGATCAGGTCGACCAAGCGCTCTACGGCCTCGTCTTCGGGGATGTTGAATCGCACCGGTTTCTTGCCGACGTAGAGGTTGATCTTGTTGGGGGCGCCGCCCACATAGCCGAAATCGGCATCGGCCATTTCGCCGGGGCCGTTCACGATGCACCCCATGATGGCGATCTTCACGCCCTTGAGGTGGTCGGTGCGGGCTTTGATCCGGGCCGTGACCGTCTGGAGGTTGAAGAGGGTTCGGCCGCAGCTGGGGCAGGCCACGTAGTCGGTCTTGAACGAACGGCAACCCGCGGCCTGCAGGATGTTGAAGGCCAGTCGCAGGGATTGCCCGGCTCCGGGCTCGGAACGCACCAGGATCGCATCCCCGAGGCCATCGGCCAGCAGGGATCCCAGATTGACCGCCGCCTGCAATTGGGCCGCCTCCGGGCTCAGCGCTTGGCGGGGCGCGATGAGTCTGTCTTTGAGCAGGATGGGATTCCGGCTGCCGAGTGCCGCCAAGCGGACGGCCAACAGGCGAAAGGCCGTGATCGGCGGCAGGGTCACGCCATCGCGAACGGTGATCCACTGGGTCTCGCACGGGGGGTGGGGCCATTCGGCCAGAGGATCCACCTCCATGAGGTTGAGGTCTTCGTAGACGGCTTCGGGACGGACATCGGCCTTGACGGAAATCTTGGGAGCCACCGTCTCGAAGGTGGTGCGTTCGACCACCACGCGAACGAGGTTCTCGGCGCCCGCCGGGAGATCTCCCAGGGGTGACGCGACCGACTCGCGCCGTTTGAAATTGAACGGATCCCAGGGCAGGGCGGGGTTGCCCACCGAGGCGTGGCTGCCGGTCAACAGGGGGATCTGGGCCAGGAGATCGTTGCAGACGGCGATCTCCCGGGGGCTGTCCTCGGTGAGTGAAACGCGGATGGTGTCGCCGATGCCGTCGCAGAGCAGGGAACCGATGCCGATGGCCGACTTGATCCGACCATCTTCGCCTTCGCCGGCCTCGGTCACGCCGAGGTGCAGCGGGTAATTCCAATCAGGCCCCTCCAACTCCAGCCGGGCGGCCAGGAGTCGGTAGCACTCGATCATCACCTTCGGGTTCGACGACTTCATCGAGAACACGAAGTTGTGGAAGTCGTGTTTGCGGCAGATCCGGGCGAATTCGAGGGCGCTTTCCACCATGCCGAGCGGAGAATCGCCATACCGGTTCATGATCCGGTCGCTCAAGGAGCCGTGGTTGGTGCCGATGCGCAGCGCTCGTCCCAAACGCTGGGCCTCGAGGACCAGCGGGGTGAAGCGCTCCTCGATGCGCGCCAATTCGGCGGCATAGGCTTCATCGGTGTATTCCTTGATCGCGAACTTCTTGCTGTCGGCGTAGTTGCCCGGGTTGATGCGGACCTTTTCGACCCACTTGACGGCCTCCATCGCCGCCTCCGGCTTGAAGTGGATGTCGGCCACCAGCGGCACATGGCAGTCCTGCTCCCGCAATGCGCGGACGATGTTCTCGAGGTTGGCCGCGTCCTTCACCGTGGGGGCCGTGATGCGGACGATCTGGCAACCCACGGCCACCAGTTCGAGGGTCTGACGGACGCACTCGGCCGTGTCCATGGTGTCGCAGGTCAGCATCGACTGCTTGACCACGGGGTGGGTGCCCCCGAGCACCACGCCGCCGCGCGCCGGGTCGCCCACGGTGACTTCACGGACCGGTCGGCGGCTGTAACTCCAGGGGGAAGGGCAATACTTCATGAAACGCAGGGGTGAATAAACGGGAAGGCGACCGGGGTCGTCAACGCTGGGCAGAATCGATCGGCGGGCCCGCTCACGGAGCCGGCGTCTGCGGAACGCTGTTCTCGATGACGGTTTCCTGACGGAACATGGCCTTGAACAAGGGACCCCGCTTCACCACATCGAAGAACGACACATAGGCCATGAAGCTCAGCAAAACCACGGCGAAGGCCGAGGTGGCGATCTCCTGGAAGCGCGGAGCGACCCGGCGTCGGGTGATCAGCTCGTAGAGGGCCATGGTGATGTGGCCACCGTCGAGAACCGGGATGGGCAGCAGGTTGATGATGGCCAGATTGATGTTCAGCATGACGAGGAAGCTCAGAGCCAGCCGGATGTCGGCATTCACGTCGGCGGCCAGTTTGCCGAAGATGCCCACGGGCCCGCTCATGTCCTTGGCGCTGACGCCGGTTTCCTTGGAGTGCGCCAACGCGCCGACCAACTCCCCCATCTGGATCACCACGCCGGAGATCTGTTCCCAGGGAGTGGGTCCGGGGCGTTGCAGTTGGTAGGTGAGCACCCGACTCGGCGAGATCGTCACGCCGATGCGGCCGACTCCGGTGGCGGGGTCGATGCGCGGGGTCACTGTGAAGGCCAGGCGCTGTGGGCCCCGCTGCACTTCCACTCGGGCCGGCTGATCTTTGCGCGCCCGGATGAGGTCCACCAATTGGGCCTGACCCACGACGGGCACCCCGCCGAACGACACGAACTGATCGTTCACGGCCAGACCGGCCTCCTGGGCCGCACCGCCGCTGGACAGGTCCATGATCACGGGATGGTCTTTGGGGTCGAGATTGAGGAGTTTGAGACCGAAGGTGGGGTTCACGGTGGCCGTGAGCACGTAGTTGGAGACGGATTCTCCGCGCGCGATCTCGACGGGAATGGTCTGGGAACGGGCCAGCACCGTGAAGCGCTGCACGTCCTGCCACCGTTTCACGGTCTTGCCGTCGACCCGGACAATGCGGTCTCCCTCGCGGATGCCCATCCGGGCCTCGGCCGAATCGGGCTCGACGTAGCCGATGATGGGCGGATTGACCGGAACCGGCAGGCCGACCCACCAGATGACGCTGGCGATGGCCAAGGCGAAGAGCAGGTTCATCGCGGGGCCGGCCAGGGCGACCCAGATCCGAGAGACGGGCGAGGCCGGGGCGATCGCAGGGTCGGCCGATCCCTCGATGGCCTCGGAGGTGAGCATTTGCGGGAGTTTCACGAACCCGCCGGCCGGAATCCAACGCACCGCCCACTCGACGCCGTGTCGGTCCATCCATCCCACGATCTTGGGGCCGAATCCGATGGAGAACCCCAGCACCACCATCTTGCGCAGGCGGGCCATCCAAAAGTGCCCGTATTCGTGGACGAACACGGAGGCACCGAAGAAGAACAGTACCGCAAACACGATGTAGGCTTTGTGAAACAGGTCTCCGATCATGGATGACGGCCAAAGTAGGTAATGACCCCGGTGTGGGCAACCGCCACTCTGCGAAATGTCGGCACTCTGTGAAAAACTCTGGTCGGGCCTGCGGTCGGATCAGCGATAAGACCGGTACGAGTTGTCACCAATGCCGGTTTGACGCTGATGATCTTCTGGCGGAAAGGTAGCTGCGTTGCCGGGGTCGTCCTTCGGTGGGCCTCCGATGGGTGCCACCGACGGGGGCACCGGTTTCATTTGTTGCCGCCGTGCCGCCTGAATCATGTTTCTTCTAGCCCTGAAAATGCTGCTGGGTGACCGAGCCAAGTACCTGATGCTGGTCGGTGGCCTGGCCTTTTCATCGCTTCTGATGACTCAGCAGTATTCGGTGTTCCAGGGGCTTTTGGCATGGACCACCAGCCACATGCGCAACATGCGGGCGTCGATCTGGGTGGTCGAAGCCCGTGTCGATCAAGTCAATGAAACCAAGGCCATGCGCGACACCGACCTGAATCGGGTGCGCTCGGTCGATGGGGTGGATTTCGCGGTTCCCCTGTTCCAGGGGGTGTTGAAGGCCCGGGCGCCGGACGGTTCCGACAAGATGATCCAGATGATCGGACTCCATTCGGGGACCCTCTTTGGTCGTCCGCCCCGGATGATCGAGGGCGACATCACCCAATTGCGCCTTCCGAATGCGGTGGTCATCGACACCCTCGCCGCCGAGATGACTCGGTTGGGAGCCGGAATGGGACGCCCGCTGCGCATCGGGGACACCTTCGAGATCAATGATCGGGAGGCCCGTGTGGTGGGCATTTGCCAGACCGAGAGGCACTTCTTCGGTTATCCCTACGTGTTCTCGAGCTACGATCAGGCGCTCCAGTACGCGCCGCGTCAGCGCAAGATGCTTTCCATGATTCTGGCCGAACCCAAGCCCGGCCTCGACGAGGCCGAGGTGGTCCGGCGCATCACGGCCGAAACCGGGCTCCGCGCCTTCACGGTGCCGCAGATGGAGAAGGCCACATTGCGTTGGGTCTGGACCAACACGGGCATTCCAATCTCCTTCCTGACGACCATCATTCTGGGCTTTGTCGTGGGGGTGGCCATCTGCGGTCAGACCTTCTATTCGTTCGTCCTGGAAAATCTGAGGAATCTCGGGGCCCTCAAGGCGATGGGGGCGAGCAATGGGCTGTTGGCCGCGATGCTCCTGCTTCAGTCGATGACCGTGGGGGTCATCGGTTTCGGCATCGGCATCGGACTGACCGCCCTCTTCGGATTGACGATCGCCAAGAGCGGTCAGCCTCCCTTCAAGATCGATGCCGGTTTCATCGTCCAGGCCATGGGCGCGGTACTGCTCATCTGCGCCTTGGCGGCCCTCTTCGGCATCCGGCGTGTCGCCAAGCTGGAGCCGGCGATCGTGTTCCGCGGTTGACCGATTTTCGAGGATCCCCCCTGTTGAAACCCGTGAACACCGCCCCGCCGTCTCCATCGACCGACCGATTGGCCGTCTCCGCGCGGGGCATCGTCAAGGCGTTCGGCGTGGGCGATGCGCGGACGCAGGCCTTGAAAGGGACCGATTTCACGGCGCTCGAGGGCGAGTTGCACCTCATCGTGGGCCCGTCGGGCTGCGGCAAGACGACCTTGCTGAGTGTGCTGGCTGGCACCCTCGAAAGCGATCAGGGCGAGGTCAGCGTGCTGGGCACCCGGTTGACGGGCCTGGCGGCCTCGCAGGTGACCCGGTTCCGATGCCGCCACATCGGCTTCATCTTCCAGCAGTTCAACCTCATCCCCACGCTCTCGCTGGTCGAGAACGTCAGCGTGCCCCTGCTGCTCAACGGCACCGGACGCCACGAGGCCGAAGCCAAGGCGGCCGAACGGCTGAAGCAGGTGGGCCTGGCCGGGCGTGAGCGCCAGCGGCCGACCCAGCTCTCGGGCGGGCAGCAGCAGCGCGTCGCCATCGCCCGGGCCCTCGTGCACGAGCCGCGGTTGGTGATCTGCGACGAACCCACCAGTGCCCTCGATTCGGTGACCGGCCACCAGATCATGGACTTGTTGAGCGGAGCCGCCCGGGCGCCCGGGCGCAGCGTGCTCATCGTCACCCACGATCCTCGGGTTTACGGCTATGCCGACCGCATCAGTGAGATGGAGGATGGTCGGGTGACCGGTGTCCACTCGGGAGACTCCCTCGCCGCCTTCATCCACGCCGAAACCCGTTCCTGATTTCCCAATGATCCTCCTCAAACGCTTTTCGTTCTGGTTGGCCCTGTGCGGCCTCGGGGCCGCGATCGTCCTGCTCAAGGGGCAGAACGCCAAGGTCCCCGATCCGGGGCCGGTCTCGGAGCCGCCGCGCTCCCCCTACACCCGGACCGTGGCGTCGACCGGGTTGATCGAGGCCTCCCGCGAGAATGTGAAGATCGCCTCCCCTCGGGAAGGGGTGGTGACCCGGGTGCTGGTGAAGGTCGGTGATTCGGTGAAAGCGGGCGCTGCGCTCTTCCAGTTGGACGACCGCGAGGTCCGTGCCCGGATCCGGTTGCTCGAGGCGCAGGCCAAATCCCTGCACTCCCAGATCGCGGTCGACGAGGCCTTGATCGCCGATCTGGCCGATCAGTTGAAGCGCTTCGCCCAACTCGGCCGCGACCAAGTGGCCACCGAAGACGAGGTCAAGCGGCGTGAATTCTCACTGGCCACGGCCAAGGCCCGCGCATCGGCCACCCTCGCGGCGGCGGCCGTTTCCGAAGAGGCGGTGCGCCAGGCACAGACCGATCTGGAGATTCTCACGGTTCGGGCGCCCCGGGATGGTCGGCTCCTTCAGGTCAATCTGCGGGAGGGCGAGTATTCCTCCATCAAGTCCGCCTCCGACGTGCTGATGCTCCTGGGCGACGTCGACACCTATCAGGTGCGGGCCGAGGTGGATGAACAGGATGCCGTGCTCATCGGCGGGGATTCCCCGGCCGTGGCCTCCCTGAAGGGGCATTCGGAGCTGAAAATCCCGCTGAAGTTCGTCCGCATCGAACCCTACGTGGTCCCCAAGCGCAGCCTCACCGGGGACAGCCTGGAACGCGTGGACACCCGCGTGTTGCAGATCGTCTACGCCTTCGATCGCCCGGAATTCCCGGTGTATGTCGGCCAGCAGGTCGATGTGTTCATTCAACGTCCCCAGTCCGTGACCCGCACCGCCCCCTGAGTCTCCATGAAATCCGCCATCTTCCTTTCGCTGCTGTGCCTGGGTCTTTCGGCCGCGGCCCCCGGTTCCCCATCGGTGCCCCTGCCGTCGGGGCCGATGACCCTGGAACAAGCCCTCGAGCATGCCCTGACGCACAATGTCACCCTGCGCAAGGGGCGCCAGGATCTCGAGGAGGCCCAGGGGCTCTCCATCCAGCAACGTGCGGCGCGCCTGCCGCGCCTGGGCGCCACCGGCAGCTACCAGCAACTCGATGAGGGGCGCATCGAACGGGTGCAGTTCGCGGCGTCCCAGCCGGCGACCCCGTTCATGAACAACCAGAGTTGGAACGCCAATCTGGTGGTCACCCAGCCGATCTTCGCCGGCGGCAAATACCAATCGATGGCGCGCTCTTCGAAACTGACGCGGGAATCGGCCTTGGCGTCCTACCAGGCGCTTGTGGCCAACACGCTGCTGGAGGTCCGCGTGGCCTACACCGACGTGCTCTTGGCGGTGGAGCAGATCGGCGTGCAGGAGGCTTCCAAGAAACTGCTCGAACGGGAGTTGGAGAACGCGCGCAGAAGCCTCGAGGCGGGCACCGTGCCCAAGTTCAACGTGCTACGGGCCGAGGTCGAATTGGCCAACGCGCTGCCGCCGTTGATCCGGGCCCGCAACCAGGAGCGCATCGCCCGCAACACCCTGGCCGTGTTGTTGGGGTGCGACATCCCGGCCGACACCGGGGTCGACATCCCGCTGCGGACGGCCGACAGCCTGAAGGCCGATCCGTTCGAGATCTCGGTGGGCTCCGCCCTGAATGCGGCTTGGATCCGGCGTCCCGAGATCAAGGTGGCCCAGACCTCCTCCCGATTGCGCCACGAGGAGGTCCTCCAAACCCGTGCCGACCTGATGCCATCGCTCTCGGGCACCGCGGGTTACGGCGTCCAGAATCGGAACTTCATCCGGGATCTCGACCAGACTCTCGACGGATGGGTGGTGGGGGTGCAGGCCAATTGGCTCCTGTTCGATTTCGGAAGCACCCGGGCCAAGGTCGACATGGCCCGCGCCCGTGAAGAAAAGGCCCGCCTGGAGGTCGAGGATGTCCGGCGGCGCATCGAGCTGGAGGTTCGCACGGCGTTCTCCCTCTTCGCCGAATCCAAGGAGGTGTTGGTCTCCCAAACCCGGGTCATCGAGCAGGCCGAAGAGGCGGTGCGTCTGGTGGGGGCCCGTGCCGAAGCGGGCAGCAGCACGCAGTTGGAGGTGCTTTCGGCCCAGACCGCCCTGAAGTTGTCGCGCACCCAGTACAGCCAGGCGTTGCGCGACTACACGGTGGCCAAGGCCAAGCTCGAGCGGGCCATGGGCGAGGGCGTTCGACTGGTGGTCGAATCCGCCGGCAAGTGATTCGACCGGGGGCGTCGATCGACCGGCGCGGTGGGTGGCGGCCTCACGGAGTGCTCCCCGGATTGGGGAGCTCCGAGGTGCGGTCAGCGGCGACTCCAGGATGCGAGCAACTCGGGTAGACCGCGGTCCGAGGTGCGAGGGCTTACCAGGGCCAACGACAGTCCGGAAGGCTTCAGGAAATCTCTCGCCACCCGGCTGATGTCGGACGGTTGCACGGCGGCGATCCGGGCCCGTGTCTCCTCGGGCGGGACCACCCGGCCGAATCCCAGGACCTGCTCGCCAAGCCACATCATCATCGGCTCCGATCCCTCCAGCGACAGGTCGGACTGCCCCAGTGCATAGTCGCGGGCCCGCGACAGTTCCGCCTTTCCGGGAGCCCGTTCGACGAGGCGTTGGACCTCCTTGAAGACGAGTTTCAGGGTCTTTTCGAGTTGGGCGTCGTCGAGCCCGGCGGAGATCACCAGGTCGCCGCAGTCGCTCCAGGCCGTTCCGGTGCTCTGGATGTTGTAGGCCAGACCATGTTCTTCGCGGATCGTTTGGAAGAGTCGGGAGCTCATGTTCTCCCCCAACAGGACGTTGAGCAGCCGCAGCGCGAAGCGACGCTCGTCCTGCCGTGAGGCCGTCCGGAATCCGAGTGCGATGTGGGTCTGCTCGGTCTTCTTGGAATGCAGCAGGCAGCGCGGTTTGTCCGGGATAGCCGGAGCGGGTTCGGCGATCGGGTGGGCGCCGTGTCGGAATCGCCGAAGCCACGGTTGGACCTGCTTCACCAGCGCCTCGTGGCTCAGATTGCCGGCGGCGGCGATGACCGTGGATCCCGTGACATATCGGCGTTCGAGGAACCCGAGCAGATCCTTGCGCTGGAGTCCCCGAACCGAGCGGGCCGAGCCGATCACGGGCCGTCCGAGCGGGTGTCGCGGGAACTGTGCCTGATTGAGGAGATCGTGGACCAGCTCAGCGGGTTGGTCCCGGTACATGGCTTGTTCTTCGAGGATGACGTCCCGCTCCTTGGCGATCTCGGTCGGGGCGAACCGCGAATCGAGGAACATGTCGAAGAGCACGTCGAGCAACTCGGGCAACCGGGACGCGACGGCCCGGCTGTAGAAGCAGGTGTGTTCTTCGTCGGTGAATGCGTTGAGGTACCCGCCGATGCCTTCGACATCCTGGGAGATGCGGGCCGCCGAACGCCGGCGGGTCCCCTTGAAGAGCATGTGCTCGATGAAGTGGGCGGCCCCGTTCTCGCGGGCCGATTCATGACGGCCACCGGTGTTGACCCAGAGGCCCACCGCGACGCTGGCCAGGTGGGGCATGGTGGCCGTGACGACTCGGAGGCCACCGGGGAGTTCTGAAAGTCCGTACATCGGTTGTCAGGAACCTGAGTCCGGGGAGCCACAACCGCAACCGGTAAGCCGGGATCGATTCTGGCGTGCGGTGGTGGTCTGGGGTCGGATGCGGTGCCGGGTTCGTCGAGCCGGCCTCAGGGAGCCAGTTGGAGCCAGGCCATCCCCCAGCGGATCCACAGAGGAATGGTCACGAGGCTCAGGATGGTGGTTCCCGCCACGATGCGTACGGCCGTGGCCGGGTCGCCCCCATACAATCGCGACAGGACGATGGGGAAGACCCCGGCCGGCATAGCGGCCTGGACCACGATCACCCGTTTGACCTCCACGGAGCAGGGCAGCCAGCGCACGAGTCCCAGCATCAGAGCGGGGATGATTCCCAGACGGAACAGGGCCGACCAGAAGAGGACTCCGGCCGCCCGGGCGGGATGCAGTTGGCGCATCTGGTCGGCGACCATCGCTCCGGTCAACATGATGCCCAGCGGAAAGGCGCAGGCGCCCAGCATGGAGGCGGTGATCCCGATGGGGCGGGGCACCCAGCCAGCGGCGCCGCAGGCGTTGAGCAGCAGCGAGAAGACGATCGCCACAAGCGGGGCGTTGATCAGCTTGCGCCATTCACCGGGTCCGGTCGCATGTCCGAGGGTCATCAACCCCAGGGTCCACATGGCGATGTCGACACCGAGGTTGTGGACGAACAACACGCCGGGAGTGTCGGGATGGTTTGCGAACAGGATCAGCACCAGCGGGAAGGGGACATACCCGTAGTTCTGGAGACCCGAGACGAGGGCGAAGGTGCGCTGCTCGGGATCGGTCTTCAGCCCGACCCGTCGTCGGAAGAGCCAGCAGAGGCCGATGCCCAGCACGATGCCTCCGAAACCCATCAACGGAGGGATGATCAGGTTCTCGGCCCGCTGGAGGGCCTGGTTGCCCAACACCTTGTCGAAGATCAGGCACGGGGTCAGCACATTGACCACCAACCGCAGCAGGGTGGCGTCGGCCTCTTCGGTCAGCCACCGCACCCGGCGCAAGCCGATGCCGACGAGGGCGAGGCAGAACACGGGGAGCACCGCTGACAGAACATCGCTGAGGGACATCATGATTCCGGGCCGCAGACGCTAGGCTGGAACGGGGTCCGTGGCCAACTGAGTCGTTTCGAACGGCGCTCCAGCACCCTCGTGTCCCGGTCCGCAGTGCCGGGGCCAAGGCCGTTGATGATCGGGGCTTGGGGCTTGGGCCTGGGGGGAGCGTTGTCCGGATCAGGCGAGCAGGTGCTCGATCAAGGCGGCGAATTCGAGGTGTTGGATGTGTCGCAAGTAGGCGACGGCCGGATCGGTGGCGGGACGGGCGGCCACCCGTTCACACTCCTGGACCAGGGCCATCGGATCGACATTGCCGGAGAGAGTCAGTCGCTGCAGCACCTCACGGGTCTCGGGGGTCCGGGCCGCTTGGATCGCCGCCGGAGTCAGGGCGCGGTAGATGGGGTGACCGGAAACCCGACGGAACCAGTAGGCTGCGTTCCAGTAATCGGGCTCGCGCCGGTGCAACAGCGCGTGGATCAGGCATCCGTCGGTGTCACCACGGTCTTGGACATGATTGTGCGCCGGGTCGTGGTGGTCGTGGTACAAGAGGGCCGTGGCCGTGACCAGGGCGCTGTTGGAAGCCGGGAGATTCCAGTCGCGAGTCAGCGCGAGCAGTTGGATTTCAAGAGACACCTCGGGCAGGGTGCCTTGCCTGGGGCCGGGACCCAGATCCGGATATTCCGGGGTGGCAAGGCGCTGCCAGAAGCGCGCGGCGCGGGAAGCTGTTTCAGTCGTGCTCGACATCGGGGCGAGCCCCCAGATTCGGGGGCTGGTCACGGCGCGTCAAATCGGGATGAGGTCAATTCCAGGTGACGGGTGGGGTCATGGGTTGGGCCAATCCCGCCTTGAAAGCCCGGTCGCCGGCGCGTTACTAGATCGGGACCGATGTCCCACTTCGACCTCGCTTCCTGGATCACCACGCAAACCCGAGAGGTCGACAAGGCCCTGGACCGATTCCTGCCCAAGGCCAGCGCCAAGCCGGCCACGATCCACAAGGCCATGCGGTACTCGCTCTTCGCCGGAGGCAAGCGCATGCGTCCCGCGCTGGTGCTGGCCGCCGCCGAGGCCTGTGGCGGATCACACGCGGCGGCCATGCCTCTGGCCTGCGCGGTGGAGTGCATCCACACCTACTCCCTGATCCATGACGACCTTCCCGGCATGGACAACGACGATCTGCGTCGCGGCAAACCCACCAATCACAAGGTCTTCGGAGAGGGTATCGCGATCCTGGCCGGTGACGCCTTGCTCACCCAGGCCTTCGAAATCGCCGCGTCCTGCCCCGGATGGAAGCGGTACAGCCCGAGCGACGTCGTGATGGAAATCGCCAAGGCTTCGGGATCGCTGCAACTCATCGCCGGGCAGGTGGCCGACCTGGAGGGCGAAGGCAAAAAGATCTCGCGGGCCCAGCTCCGGTACATCCATGAGCGCAAGACCAGCGCCCTGCTGGCCTGCTCGGTCCGCCTGGGGGGCATGAGTGCCAACTGCACCCCCGCCCAGTTGGAGGCGTTGACCGATTTCGGCTATCATGTCGGCTTGGCCTTCCAGGTGATCGACGACATCCTGGATGTCACCCAGACCTCAGAGCAGTTGGGCAAGACCGCCGGCAAGGATGTGAAAGCCCAGAAAGCGACCTATCCCTCGATCGTGGGGCTGGAGAAATCGAAGGTCATCGCCGCGGAGTTGACCGCCAAGGCCGAGGCCGCTCTCAAACCGTTCCGGGGCAAGGCGGTCGCTCTGGAGGCCATTTCCGATTACCTGCTCAAGCGCCAATCCTGAAGCGGTGGGGCCGAGAGGCCACTGGCGATCCCAAACCCATCCCGAACCCATCCCGAACCCATCCCGATGAGGGTTGAAAATCCACGGGTTGAAAATGCACTTGCGGTGGGGACTCCGACTCCGTGAGCCTCGCCTTGCCCAAACAACCGTCGGTAGCGGTTGAAGCAGGCCCTGTCTGACAACACTGTGAAAGTCTTCACCGGTAATTCCAATCCCAGTCTGGCCAAGGCGATCTGCGATTCCATCGGAATCCCCTTGGGGTGCTCCACGGTGAAGC
Source organism: Verrucomicrobiales bacterium (assembly GCA_027490985.1). Classification (GTDB taxonomy): domain Bacteria; phylum Verrucomicrobiota; class Verrucomicrobiia; order Limisphaerales; family UBA9464; genus SXXZ01. Next base: position 45,594 of record JAIXXC010000269.1, on the reverse strand, counting down.
CGTTCCCGAACGGCGAGACCTTCGTCAAGATCGACGAGAACGTCCGCGGAACCGACGTCTTCGTCATCCAGTCCACCAGCCCGCCCGCCAACCAGCATCTGATGGAGATGTTCATCATGATCGATGCGTTGCGCCGGGCGAGCGCCTCGCGGATCACCGCCGTGCTGCCGTTCTACGGCTACGCTCGTCAAGACCGCAAAGACCAGCCCCGGGTGCCCATCACCGCCAAATTGGTGGCCAATCTGCTCGTGGCCGCGGGGGCCAACCGGGTGTTGACGATGGACTTGCATGCCCAGCAGATCCAAGGATTCTTCGACATCCCGGTGGATCACCTCTACGCGGCCCCCGTGCTGCTGGAGTACATCTCGCGCCAGCAGACCGCCAATCTGGTCGTGGTGAGCCCGGATCTGGGCGGACTGAAGATGGCGGCCGCCTACTCCCAGACCCTGGGAGCCGAGTTGGCCATCGTCGCCAAGCGCCGGAAGAGCCCCACCGAAACCGAGGCCATCTCGGTCATCGGCGACATCGAGGGCAAAAACGTCCTTCTGGTCGACGATCTCACCGAGACGGCCGGCACACTGGTCAATGCCGCTTCGTTGCTCAAGCAGCGCGGGGCCCGCCGCATCCAGGCCTGCGTGTCCCATGCGCTGATCAACGAGCTCGGAATCGAGCGTCTGCGGAAATCGGAGATTGACGAACTGATCACCACCGATAGTGTCCTCCGCCCGTCGATCGAGGGAGTCAACATCACGACCCTTTCGGTGGCCGGTTTGCTGGGAGAGGCGATCAAGCGGATTTACACGAATTCCTCGGTCACCTCCCTATTTGAGTTTAAGGGCTGAGGTCGCTTGCAAGTGCGGCCCGGCAGATACGACCAAGATCATGAAATCATTGAAGCTGAAAGTGGCCCCTCGCACCCAGACGCGGCGCAAGGGTTCCAAGGCGCTCCGCTCCGCCGGACGCATCCCCGCCAACATCTACGGCAAGTCCATCGCTCCCCAGAATCTCGAAGTCGATTCCGAGGCGTTCATCGAACTCATCCACTCGGCCCACTCCGAGATCGTGCTGGTGGACCTCGAGGTCTCCGGTGACGCCAACGCCCGCTTGGCGCTGGTGCAGGATGTGCAGCATCACCCGCTGACCGGCGAGGTGCTCCACGTCGATTTCCACGAGGTCAAGTCCGACGAGCTGATCACCATCCGCATCCCGGTCGAGGCGACCGGCGAGGCCGAAGGCGTGAAGAGCGGCGGTGGAACCCTCGAGCACGTGCTCCAGAAGGTTCGCGTGACCGCGCTGCCCAAGGATCTGCCCGAGCAGATCGTGGTCGACGTGTCCGCCCTCGCGGTGGGTCAGGCGATCCAGATCGGTCAGATCCAGGCCCCGGCCGGTGTGACCATCCTGGGCGACAAGCACCTCCGCGTGTTTGCCGTGTCGGCGCCGGTGACCGAGGCCGAGGCCGCCCCGGCCGCTGCTGATGGAGCCGAAGCCAAGCAGCCCGAGATGATCAAGGAAAAGAAGGAAGAGGCTGCTCCGGCCGCTGCGGCCAAGAAGAAGTGAGTTGACGCGTCGTCCCCCCGAGGGCCGTTCCCATGACCCCGCCTGTCTTGATCGTGGGGCTCGGAAACCCCGGAGACGACTATCGAGGCACCCGACACAATGCGGGTGCCATGGTTGTGGATCGCTTCGCCGCCAACCGGTGTTCCGGTTGGCGGAGGGAGCGGAAGTTCTTTGCAGAATTGGCGACGGGTGAGTGCGGCGGCCGCAAGGTGGTCTGCGTGAAACCCCAGACCTACATGAATCTGAGCGGCGAGGCGGTGGCGGCGGTGAGCCGATTCTACCGGATCGCTCCTGATCAGATCATGGTGGTGGCTGACGATGCGGATCTCCCTTTGGGAGCCGTCCGCATGAAGCCATCCGGTGGGACGGGGGGGCACAATGGCTTGGCTTCGGTCATCCAGCATCTGGGGACCCAGGAGTTTCCGAGGCAGCGCATCGGTGTAGCGCGTCCGGTTCAGGAGGTTCGTGATATCGCATCGCATGTGTTGGGAGTGTTCACTCCCGACGAGCAGGTGATGCTGAACGAGGTCCTGCAACTGGCCGATCGGCAGTTGCAGTGCTGGCTCGAAGAAACCTTGGCCAAGGCCATGAGTCTGTTCAACCGGAGTCGGTGACAGGTTTGGGGACCAGGTTTGAGGCCCCGATTTTGGGCGTAGTCGGAACTCATCCGAGATGAACTCCGGATGAATCGACAAACACTGGGGCTCAAAACCGAGGATTAAAACCAAGGAATAAAACCAAGGCAAACCCTCAGGCTGAATCGACGCGGCATCAGCGAACTCGACGAAGATCAACGACGATCGGAAAACCGATCGGAAAGAAACCGATCGGAAGAAATTTCGGGTGATTCCAGCGTCGCTCGGGGAGGGATCGAGTCCACACCCTTTCCAGAATTCGGAATGGGGGGATCGAACGGGGATCTGAAAAAAATCGGAATCCTTGAAAGAACCCGATTCCTCGGTGCGAAGAATACAGACAGAGAGCGGCAGTCTCGATCGACCGGGTCGACCTGAAAGGGGGACTCCAGGGGCGACTCCAGGGGGTAACTCCAAGGACCGAGCGAGGCGCACGATCTCAGGTGTCGGATTTTCCGGGTGGAAGAGCCGATATCACCTCTGGAACCGGCAGAATTCAGCGGAATGCTGAATGATGAGGACGACAGGGGTGACTGCGGCAAAACGATAGCGACAGTTGAATTGAAACAATAGCAATCGAACCCGCCTCAGGTGGGTTCAACGCGGTGACGGCAAACGAGTAGGAGGCGGTCGGTCCAGGAGTCGATAGACTCGGAAGCCGGTCGGCTCATTGAAGAAAAATAACAATACGAGCCTTCGGCGATGTTTTCGCATTGAGAGTTTTGCAATTCGAGTTTCGAATTCCAGACTTCGCGTGAGGAGATCGCTCGGTCGAAGGAGCCATTTTCAATCATCGAATCAGAACCTATTCAAAGACCATGAAACGCTACGAAGGACTGTTTATTCTCGATCTCTCCGGCAAAGAAGAGGGCATCAAGGAAGTCGTCGACAAGTTGTCGTCGGAGATCGCCTCTGTGGGCGGCAAGATCGAGACCGTGCAAAAGCTCGACAAGAAGAGCTTCGCCCGCAACGCCCGCAGCGGTGAGAGCGCCGGGCACTTCGTGAACATCATTTTCGAAGCCCAGGGCAAGGCCATCGCCGAGCTGCGTTCGCGCTTCAAGCTGGCGTCCGATGTGGTCCGCGTGCTGTTCACCGAGGCTCCGGCCCCGGTGCCTGCCAAGGCGGCCTGATCCGGCCCGGGGGCGTCCCAGATTCGGTCCAGTCCGACTGGGCGCCACCACCCTCCACCCCAACCTCGTTCTCAACCCCGTCATGGCCAGCTTCAACAAGGTCATCCTCGCCGGAAACCTCACCCGGGATCCCGAGCTGCGGTACACCCCCAAGGGCACGGCCATCGCCAAGCTCTCGATGGCGGTGAATCGCAAGTGGACGGGTGAAGACGGTCAGACCCGCGAAGAGGTCACCTACGTCGATATCGACGCATTCGGCAAACAAGCCGAGGTGATCTCCCAATACCTCCGGAAGGGGGGCGGACTCTTGGCCGAAGGTCGTCTCAAGCTCGATCAGTGGGACGACAAGCAGACCGGTCAAAAGCGCTCCCGTCTGGGGGTGGTCCTCGAGAGCTTCACCTTCATCGGTGGGCGTCCTGAAGGGGGCGGTTCGGCGGGTTCGGGCCCCATGGCGCCTCCTGCGGGCGGATCGGTTCCCGGACGGGTCAATCGCCCGGCTCCCTCGGCCCCGGCTCCGGCCGACGCCGAAGGCGGCCCCCCCGACGACGACGACGTGCCGTTCTGAGTTTTCAATTTGTTGTTCAACCGTTAATTTCAATCCCTATTTCCCATGCCAAAGACAGAAGTCCTCCTCATCCAAAACGTGGTCGGTCTGGGCGGTGAGTCCGATCTGGTCAAGATCGCCTCCGGCTACGCACGCAACTACCTGATCCCCCATGGCTTGGCCGTGCCGGTTTCTCAGGGCAACAAGCGCCGGGTCGAAGCCCTGCGCCAGCGCCGGGCCGAGCGCGAAGCCAAGGAACTGAGCTCCATGTCCGAGTTGGGCAAGAGCCTCAGCAAGGTGACCCTGACCATCGCCGTGAAGACCGGTGATGACGGCAAGATGTTCGGCAGCGTGACCTCCGGTTCGATCGCCGACGCCCTCAAGACCCAGTTGGAAGTCTCGCTCGACAAGCGCAAGATCCACCTGGAGAAGCCCATCCAAGCCCTGGGTGAGTACGAGGTCGAGCTGCGCCTCCACCCCGAGGTTCGTTCCGCCTTCAAGTTGGTGGTCAAGAGCGCCAACCCGCTGCCCGAACCGGTGGCCGCCCCCGTCGCCGAGGCCCCGAAGACCGAGAAGCGTTCCTTCCGCGGCGCCAAGTAATTCTCCAGCGCATGGCTGATGAAAGCCCTTGAACCAGGGATCTTTCTGGCCTGATTGAAACCAACGGCGGACTTCGGTCCGCCGTTTTGGCGTTTTGGCCCAGCAGGGCACACGCTTCAAGGGCCTCAACGGCCTCATCCAGGTCCGGTCGAGCGTGGGTCAAGCCCTGCTGAAGTGTTTCTGCTCCCGATTTCCTGCTCCCGATTTCCTGCTCCCGACTTTCCGCTTCGATTGCGACGTTCTGCCAGTCACCGGTGGGGCGGGCCTTTCGCAGGCGAAGTTTCACGGGTTGGGACTCCGTGCCGCCGAACCCGGAGCCCGAGCGGTTCGGTCGGGTCTGGTGGGGTCTGATTCTGATTTGATTCTGGGCTCATCCCCCCGCATTGGCCGGGGCGTGGGCCGACGCCAGTCGCTCCAAGGCATCGCCAGTCACCCGGCAGAGGCGCCACTCGGGGAGCACTTCGGCCCCGTGACGGCGGTAGAACTCGATGGCGGGCGCGTTCCAATCGAGGACCGTCCATTCGAAGCGACCACAACCCCGTTCCAAGGCCAATGAGGCCAGATGCTTCAGGAGGGAGCGGCCGTGACCGCGGCCCCGGAATCCAGGACGGACAAAGAGGTCTTCGAGGTGGAGACCGGGTTTGCCCAGGAAGGTCGAGTAGGTGGGGAAGAACACCGCGAACCCCACGGCCGTGTCTCCCTCGAAGGCTAGAACCACCTCGGCGGCCGGTTTGGTGCCGAACAGGGTGGTCAAGAGCCGTTCGCGGGTGACCTCCACCTGATGGCTCAGATTCTCGAACTCCGCCAAGCCGTGGATGAGTTCGAGGATTTGGTCGACCTCTTCCACGTGGGCGTGCCGCAACGCGGTGCGATGCATGGCGCGACTCTTCGTGCCGGATCCGGCTCGGGCAATGGACAATTCGGACGGGTCACAATGAAACATTGAGCCCGCAGGGGCGGAGTCTGAAACTGCCCTCCACATGGCGATGAGTGTTGCGGCACAATTCAAGGGTTGGACCAAACCGGGCCCGATACCGCCGGGAGCCTTGGGGCGGGGACCCGAGGTGGAGGCAGGTGAGAGCCTTGATGCCATCAGCGGTCACTTCCGTTTGTTCCAGGCTATTGAGGGGCATCGGTTTTCGTCCGACGACGTATTGACGGCCTGGTACGGCACCCAAGGCTGCCCTTCGGCCGGTTCGGTGCTCGATCTGGGCAGTGGCATCGGCACCGTGGGGATGATCGCGGCGTGGCGTCTGCCTCAAGCGCGTTTCGTGACGGTGGAAGCCCAGACCGAGAGCGTCCGTCTGGCCCGCAAGTCGGCGGCGTGGAACGGGTTGGAAGGACGCTACGACATCCGCTGCGGTGATCTGCGCGACCCTTCGGTGCTGCGCGAGGACGAACGATTCGATCTCATCCTCGGCAGTCCCCCGTATTTTCCGCTCGGATCGGGGGTTGAGAGCACTCATCCGCAGAAACTGGCGTGCCGATTCGAGGTCCGTGGCACGGTGGCCGACTACTGTCGGACGGCGGTGCGGCATCTGGCGCCGGGCGGGGTGTTCGCCTGCGTGTTTCCGGTGCGTCCCGACGATCAACTTCAGCGGGTCCGGGATGGGGCCCGCGCGGCCGGATTGTCGATCCTGCGGATGCGCCCCGTCGTCTTGCGGGAGGGAGACGATCCGTTGCTCGGACTCTTCTTGATGAACCGCGCCGAAGACCTCCCGGAGGCGCTCCGGGATCGAACCTGGGCCGAGCCGCCGCTGATCATCCGGCGTGCCGACGGATCCATCCATCCGGAGTATTCGGTGGTGAAGTTGTCGTTCGGGTTTCCTCCCTGACCTCTCGGGGAGCGGGCGCCGGCCCTGCGTTCCCCGCCCGGGGCTTCAATGGCCCTCGTGATCCCGGATGTACTCTTGGCGCAAGCCGAGGGCTTCCGGGGCATGGAGGACCAGCATCTTCATCCGGATGTCGGACGGCACGGTGGCCGCGGTCGCCTTGGAAACCAGCACCATCAGGCCGATGGCCAGCGGCACGCACCAGATGGCCGGTTGCTCGCACAGGATCCGCAGCAGGGGATGAGCGGCCCAGAAGTCGCCCAGCGGCAGCCACTTCAGATCGGAGAAGTTGGTCAGCGCGACGGTCAGCAGGGCGCACACGCCACCGGTGAGCATCCCGGTCGCCGCACCCTTCATCGTCATGCCGCGCCACCACACGCTCATGAAGAGGAGGGGGAAGTAACTGGCGGCGGCGATGGCGAAGGCCTGTCCGACCATGAAGTTGATCTGGAGTTGCTCCACGAAACAGCCGAGCACGGTGGAGACCGCCCCCAGCAACACCGCGCACCATTTGAACATCTGCATCCGTTCCTGGGCGGTGGACTGAGGGCGCAGGATCCGGCCGTACACATCATGGGCCAGTGCCCCGGTCATCGAGACCAGCAGTCCGCTGAAGGTGCTCATGAAGGCCGCGAAGGCTCCGGCGCAGGTCATGCCGGAGAGGACGGATCCCCAGGGGATCGTGCCGGAGCCTCCGGTGGTCGCGTCGATCACCTTGGGCAGTTCGAGCACGATCTTGTCGGTCCCCTTGGCCCCGGTGGCCTCGTAGAGCGCGGGGAGCAGGTTGCGACCCATCACGCCGAACACCGGCGGGAACACATAGAAGATGCCGATGAGGATCATCACCCACATCGTCGTCCGCTTGGCGGCGGCGCCGTCGGGGTTGGTATAGAAACGGACCAGGATGTGGGGCAATCCGGCCGTGCCGCAGACCAACGCGATGATCAGCGAATAGGTGTACAGGAGCGCGTAGGGTTTGGATTCGTCCGCGCTCAAGTGGGCCGCCTTCGCCGATTTGCTGGTGAGCGGACCGAAGGGATTGAGCCAACTCGAGTCACCCGGTGCCTTGGGAGGCAACGGCGCACGCTTCAAGGTGGTCGCCCATCGGGCGCTTTCGAGGCTTTGGGCGCTCTCAAGGCCTTCGGCCGATGAGACCTGGGCCGCAGGCGGGTGCGCTTGGGTGGCCTGCAGGTGCTGGCCGTAGTGGCCCTGCACCGCCATCAGCACGAACACCGGCACCGAGATGGCGAACATCTTCGCCCAATACTGGAAGGCCTGCACCAGCGTGATGCCCTTCATGCCGCCCAGGGCGACATTCAGGGTGATGACCGCCCCGACGACCACCACCCCGGCCCAGTACGGAAAGCCCTTCAGTGCGGCCCCGTCGGCGCCGTGCGGGGCCAGTGTCTCCAGGAAGGTCTCCCGGAAATCCACCTCCTGGAACACGTAGGCCAGGGTGGTGCCCGCCCCCTTCATCTGGGGCATGGTGTAGAAGAATCCGATGAAGAGGACGAACACGACGGCGATCTTGCGGAAGAGAGGCGAGTCGTAGCGGCCCTCGGCGAAGTCGGGAATGGTGTAGGCGCCGAAACGACGCAGCGGCCCCGCGATGAACAGCAGCAGGAAGAGGTACCCGCAGGCGTAGCACACCGGATACCACAGCGCATCGTAGCCGCTGGACATCACCATGCCCGCCACTCCCATGAACGAGGCGGCCGAGAGGTATTCACCCGAGATCGCCGACGCGTTCCAGCCCACGGAGACGCCGCGTCCGGCCACGAAGAAGTCGGAGGCGCTCTTGGCGCGTCCGGCCGCCCAGAAGCCCATGCCCACGGTCACCAGGACCGTCAGGGCACTGAGGGAAACGATCCACGGATCGACCGCGGCGAACATGGGGAAGAACATGGTGAATGGCAGGGAATCCAAACCGAAGGCTACGGGGCCGGGTCGGATCGGGTCAATCGGCCATGAGGGACAGGTCCGGAGCGATCGGCTCGGGGCCTGGGGGCTTGGTTGCTCTGGGCTGGACGGCGGCGCCCCGCTGGATGAGCGTGATCCCAAGCCGCCATGACTCGCCGTTCGAGAAATCCCCAGGAGTATCCGAAGCTCCGTCGGAGGCTGGGGGTCTTGTTGCAGGTGGCCGGGTTTGCTGGGGTGGTTTTGCCGTTTGCGAGCGGTTGTGCGCCATCGTCCACGGCCACTCCGTCGCTGGTCGGTTCGGGATTGGACTGGGTGGACCTTCAGGGCGGGCGACGCCCGCTGGTCGAGAGCGTCGGGGAACGCGGTGTGGTGCTGGTCTACCTGTCGATCGATTGCCCCATCGCCAACCGGTGCTTGCCGGAGATCGAGGCCTTGGCGGAGAGACTCGGGCCGCGGGGCCTGAAGTGGGCTTGGGTCTATGCCCAGGGGCGGGAAACCCGCGATGACATCCTTCGGCACCGCGCCGAGTACGGGTTGAAGGTGCCTGCCTTCCAGGACGTGAACGGGAGCGTGGCCCGGGCCTTTCGCGTCAATCACACCCCGGAGGCCGTGGCCTTGGATCGTCGAGGCCGGTTGATCTACCGCGGCCGGATCAATGACCAGTTCCAGCGACTGGGGGTTTCCCGGCCGGAGGCGACCCGCCATGATCTGGCCGAAGCGCTCGACGAGTACCTCAACACGGGGGCTCCGCTGGCACTCGAGACCGCGGCGGTGGGGTGCCGCTTCCGCCAATGAAACCTCGGAGTGTCATGGGGTTCGTCCGAGGGCTGGGCCGGGTGGGGGCCCTTTGGGTCGGACTCGCCGCTGGGGCGGAATCGGCGCCGACCTTCCACGGGGCGGTGGCTCCGATCCTCCAGACCCACTGTGCGGAGTGTCATCGGCCGGGCCAGTCGGGTCCGTTTTCGCTCCTGACCTTCGCCGATGCGGTGAAGCATGCCCGAGAGATCGTCGAAGTGACCCGGCGCGGGGCGATGCCGCCGTGGCTGCCGGCCCCGCAGCCCGAAGGCTTTCAGGGCGAACGTCGACTGGCTCCGGAGGCCGTGTCCGTCCTGGCCCGGTGGGTCGCCGGAGGGATGCCCGAGGGAGATCCTGCACAAGGTCCGCCGCCGCGCGAATGGCCCGGCGAGTGGGCCGACGGCCCACCCGATCTCATCGTCCGGATGCCCACGGCGTACTCGGTGCCCGCCTCGGGGAGGGATGTCTATCGACACTTCGTCCTGCCCGTGTCGCTGGATCGACCCCGCCAGGTACGGCAATGGGAACTGCGCCCGAAGTCGCGGGCCGCTCATCATGCCTTCCTCCGGCTTGATGCCACGGGCGAGGCGCGCCGTCGTGACGCACTGGATCCGGAGCCCGGGTTCCCGGGGATGGACACGCCGGCCGGCGTCCAGACTCCGGACGGGCAGTTTTCGAGTTGGCAGCCGGGGGCGGGGCCGCGCCGGAATCGGCCGGGCATGAGCTGGACGCTGCGTCCGGGTCAGGACGTGGTGGTTCAGGTCCATCTGCAACCCCTCGGCAAGCCGGAGCCGCTTCAGATGGAGATCGGGTTCTATTTCACGGACGAAGCCCCGATCCATCGGCCCGTGAAGCTGTCACTCATCCAATACCAGATCGACCTCGCGCCTGGGGCCACGAATCAGACGGTCCGGGATGAGGTGCGCATCCCCGCCGATGCGGATCTACTGGGCGTTCTGCCCCATGCCCATTATCTGGGCCGAAGGATCGAGGCCTGGGCCACCTTTCCGGATGGCACGGGACGCTCGCTCTTCCTGATCCCGGACTGGGACTTCAATTGGCAGGGCGACTACGCCTACACCCGTCCGGTCTTCCTGCCGGCCGGCACCCGGGTGGAGATGCGGGTGAGCTTCGACAACTCCGAGGGCAATCCCCGCAATCCCCATCGCCCGCCGCGACGCGTGCGCTTCGGCCCGGACACGACCGATGAGATGGCCGAGGTCTGGCTGCAACTGCTGCCGCGATCGGCATCGACCCGGAAGGCCTGGGATGCCCTGAACTTCGAGCGCACCCTCCGGGATACGCTGGCGTTCAATGCCGAGCGGTTGCGCATCGATCCGCGGGACGCCACAGCGCATGTGAACCGGGGGCGGGCCTTCCTGGCGAAACAGCGCACCGCCGAGGCCGAGGCCGAGTTCGTTCAGGCGCTGGCGCTGTCACCGCGCCTCGACGAGGCCCACTATTGTCTGGGGCTTTGCCATCGCATGAAGGGGGCGACCGCGGAGGCCATCGCCGCGTTCCGTCGGGCGCTGGAGTCCAATCCCGACCATGTCCGGGCCCACGGCAACCTGGGGTTGCTGGAGGTCGAGGCGGGGCATGACGAGGCGGCCGCCACCGAGTTCGCGGCCGCGGTCCGCCTGGATCCCACCGATGCCCTTGCGACGTCGATGCTGGGCCTGATCCGCTACAATCAGGGCCGTCTGTCGGAGGCTCGGCCGTTGTTGGAAAAGGCGGCGGCCCTCGATCCCGCCGATGCCCAGGTGCGGGAAGCCCTTTCCCGGATGCGGGAAGCCAATCCGGTTCCTTGACCCGAGGCGTCGGAGGTCAAGCGACCCCATCAAACCCCATCCGCACCAGTCCAAAGGAGGGTGCGGCCTCCTCGGTGTGAAGCGATTCCTACTCGGAACACCGACTCGGAATACCGGCTAGGCCAGAAGCGGCCGGATGACCTCGCCGTGGACGTCGGTCAGGCGGCGGTCGACGCCGTTGTGGCGGAAAGTCAACCGGGTGTGGTCGATGCCCAGCAGGTGCAGGATCGTCGCGTGGATGTCGTACACCTCGGTGACGTTGCTCCGGTCGGCCGGCTTGTAGCCCCACTGGTCGCTCTGGCCATGGGTGATCCCGCCGCGGATGCCGCCGCCGCACAGCCAGTTGGTGAAGACGAACGGATTGTGGTCGCGACCCTTGCCGCCCTGGGCACAGGGCATGCGGCCGAACTCGGTGGTCCAGAGGATGATCGTGTCGTCCAGGAGACCGCGTTGCTTGAGGTCTTCGATGAGTGCGGCGATGGGCTTGGCCATGCCCATGGCGAGCGGGCCATGGTCTTGGGCGATGTTCTCGTGGGAGTCCCAGTTGCGACGCGGAAAGCTGTTGTCGTTGCCCGACCAGATCTGCACGAACCGCACGCCCCGCTCGATGAGGCGTCGGGCGGTGAGGCATTTGCGGCCCATGATGTCGGTCTCTTCGGGCGCGTTGATCTCCGCCGGCCACTGCTTGGTGGTGTTGTCGATGCCGTAGGCCTCCTGGATCCAGGTCGGCTCCTTCGACAGATCCAACGCCTCCGGGGCCGCCAACTGCATGCGGGCCGCGAGTTCGTAGGTGCGGATGCGGGCCTCGAGGCGCTGGTCTCCGGGCCGTGCGGCCGCATGGATCCGGTTGAGGCGTTCGAGGGCGGCCAGACCGTCGGCTTCGGAGCGGGGGGTGATGAATCCGCTGTCGGCCGGTGGGAACAGAGCCTCGATGGGGTTCTCGGATCCGACCCGGATGAGTGTCCCCTGATGTTCCGCGGGCAGGAAGGCCGAGTCCCAGTTCTTGGCTCCGTTGGAGGGCATGCCGCGGAGGTCGGGCATCACCACGAAGGTGGGCAGGTTTTCGTTGAGTGAGCCCAGCCCGTAGCTGGTCCAGCACCCCATGCCCGGAAATCCCGGGGTCAGGAATCCGGTGGCTTGCAGCAGGGTGGCCTGGGAATGGACGCCGCTCCTCCCCACGAGATTGTGGATGAAGGCCATGTCGTCGACGCAACGACCGAGCGGGGCCACGACCTCGCTGAGATGTTTGCCGCTCTGCCCGTAAGGCTTGAACTTCCAAGGCGAGGCGAAGGTGGAACCCAGCCCGTCTTGGAACAGCTCCACGGCCTCACCGGGATCCCATTTCTCCCCGTGGTGTTGTTCGAGGAAGGGTTTGTAGTCCCAGAGATCCACATGGCTGGCGGCGCCCGCCATGAAGAGTTGGATCACCCGCTTGGCCCGTGGGCGGCCTGGAGGAAGTTTGGCCGCCCCGGTGGACGGGCCCGCGAGCAGGGAGTCGTGATTCAGCAGCGACGCCAAGGCGATGCCGCCCAATCCACCGCCGGAACGCCACAGGAATTCCCGACGCGTGACCGGCGCGTGGGCCCGGGAGCGATGCCAGGGGGAGGTGTTGTTCATGGTGGCCTTGTCCTCCGCGAAATGGGGTGTTGTCCTCAGAATGGACGATTCCCGAACCGGTTGTCGACGCTCAGTGTTTCCCGAGCGAACCGGCCAGCGTGAAGATCGGCAGCAGCAGGCCGAGCGCGAGGAAGCCGATGCCGGCGGCGACCAGGCACAGGATGACCGGCTCGATCAGACGCACCGATTGGTCGACCTGCTGATTGGTGCGGCGTTCCACCGTGTTGGCGATCTGCAGGAGCACCTTGTCGAGTTTGTTGGACTCCTCGGCCACGGTGATCATGGCCATGATCTGGTCGGGAAAGAGCCCGCCCTGCGACAAGGGGCCCGAGAGCGACTTGCCATCGCGGATGCTCTCGGCGGCGATGGCGATCTTCTCGCCCAGCAAGCGGGAACCCGTGGCATCCTTGGCGATCTTGAGCGCCCCCAGCATGGGCACGCCGTTGGCCAGCATGGTGCCGAGAATGCGGCAGAAGCGGGTGATCGCCAGCATCTTGAGCGCGGTGCCCACCACCGGGACGCGATGTTGCCAGATTTCGAGTGTGCGTCGGGACGACTCCTTGCGCAGGGCCGACACGAGAGCTCCGATCAACCCCGCCAAGACCAGGGCCACGATGTACCAATAGCTGCGCAGGATCGTGCTGGCCCCGAAGAGCAACACGGTGGGCAGGGGTTTTTGGGCCCCGGCGAGCAGAGGCTCGAATTTCGGCACGAAGAAGATGAGGGCGCCGGCCATGACCGTGGCTCCGAGGGCTGAGAGCAGGGCCGGGTAGATCATGGCTCCCATCACCTTGGCGCGCAGTTCGTCGAGGCGCTCGAGGAACTCGGAGAGGCTACGCAAGACGTCTTCCAGGAACGACGCCCGCTCGCCGGCCTGGACCATCGAGGTGTGCAACGGCGGGAATACCTCGGGGAACTTCCGCAACGCATCGGTGAGGGTCTGGCCGTCGGCCACCGCCGTGCGGACCTCCTTGAGGATCGCCTTGAGCTGGCTGTTGACCGTGGAGCGGATCAGGGAATCGAGCGCCCGCAGCATGGGCACGCCCGAGCCGATCAGGTCGGCCAACTGACCGTACATCATGCCGATGTCGCGGCTGGAGACGCGGCGGCGCTTGGACTGGGAGGCATCGGCCGAGGCGATGCTGACCGGGAAGAGTTGGCGCTCGCCCAGCATCCGCACCGCAGCGGCTTCGCCTTCGGCCTCGAGTTGGCCGGAGACCTGGCGGCCGTCGGCGTTGAGTGCGGTGTAGCGGAACTTCGGCATGGCCGTTTCAGAGGGCGGTGCAGGTGAGGACTTCGTCCACCGAGGTGATGCCCTGGCGGACCTTCATCCAGCCGTCTTCGCGGAGCAGGCGCAGGCCGGTGCGGCGCCCCGACTGGATGATCTTGGGAGCCGACTCCCGGGCGACGATCATCTGGGCGATCTCCTCGTCGATGCAGAGCAGTTCGTAGAGGCCGGAGCGTCCGCGATAACCGGTTTTGCGGCAGTGGTCACAACCTTCGCCCCGATAGAGTTGGGCGCCGGGTTCCAGGGAGAAATCGCGCGGGAATTTGGAATGGTCGGGCGTGTAGGGAGCCCGGCACTTGGAGCAGATCTTGCGCACCAGGCGCTGGGCCATGGCCCCGGCCAGACTGCTGGCGATGAGGAAGGGTTCCACACCCATGTCGATCAAACGGGTGGCTGCCGAGGCCGAGTCGTTGGTGTGCAGTGTGGACAGCACCAGATGGCCCGTCAGCGAGGCCTGAATGGCCGCCCGCGCGGTCTCCACATCGCGGATTTCGCCGATCATCACCACATCCGGGTCGTGACGCAGGATGGCCCGCAAGCCGGCCTCGAAGGTCATGCCCACCTTGTGGTCGACGGGAATCTGGTTTACGCCCTGCAGGTGGTATTCGACCGGGTCTTCGACGGTGAGCACCTTGAGGGTGGGGCCGACGATTTCGTTGAGCGAGGCGTAGAGGGTCGTGGTTTTGCCGGAACCGGTGGGGCCGGTGACCAGGACGATCCCGTGGGGGCGTTCGATGAGGCCCCGGAATCGGCCGTACGTTTCGGGATCCATGCCCAGCTGGGGCAGGGTGAAGAGCACGTTGGCCTTGTCGAGCAGACGCATGACCACGCCCTCGCCGAACAACATGGGGATCACCGAGACGCGGACGTCGATCTGCCGGCCGCCCACGTTGAACTTGATGCGGCCATCCTGCGGGATGCGCCGCTCGGCGATATTCAGATTCGCCAGGATCTTGATGCGCGAGATGATGGCCGCCTGAAACCGGTTCATCTGGGGCGGCACCGAGGCCTCGTGCAGCACACCGTCGATCCGGTACCGGATGGCCATCTGGTGCTCGTAGGGCTCGATGTGGATGTCGCTGGCGCGCTCATGCACGGCCTCGACGATGATTTCGTTGACCAGTCGGATGACCGAGGCCTCCTGCGCCATCTCCAGCAGGTCTTCGCCGCCACCCCCGGAGACGGGGCCACTGGGTTCATCGTCGTTGGCGGCCAGTTCGTCGAGCGTGTCGCCACCCAATCCGTAGTGGGTCTTGATGAGCTTCTCGATGTCGTCCTTGGTGGCCAGGACCGTGTCGATCTGCAACCCGGTGGTCATCCGCACATCGTCCATCGCATAGAGGTCGAAGGGATCGCAGGTGGCCACGCGCAGGGTGTTGCCTTCGCGGGCGATGGGCACGATGCGCTTGCGGAACACCACCTTGGTGGTCAGCGACTGGAGGATGTCGGAGGGGATCTCGGTGGCCGACAAATCGAGCAAGGGCAGCATCAGCTGCTCGGCCATGATCGTGAGCACCGCACGTTCGGTCATCAGCCCGAGCTGCACCACGGCCCGGTCGAGGCGCAGCCCTTCGGCGGCCTCCAGGTGTTTGGCCTCGGCGATCTTGTCTTCGGGAAGAAGGGCGTTCTTCCGCAGCAGGTGTTCAAACGTCACAGCAAACGGATCCTACGGGATGGGCATTCCTGCCATGGAGTGGCGTTTCGGACAATCCCGGATGCCGGATTCGGACGTCGGCGAGGGTGTTGGTGTTCACGGGAATCCGGGCGGACCCGGAACCGGGATGAGGGTAGAGGGTTCTTCGCGGCCCTGGTGGGATCACTCTGATCGGATCGCCCGGCCGATCGAGGTCGTTCAATTCCCGCAAAACTCCTCGCCCGGAAGGCCGGGAGTCCCAAACTGGGGGCGCATGGCCGAGCGCGCGCTGAATTCACTGAACAAGGCGGATGCCACCCTCGAGGTGGCCCTGCGGCCGGCCGCCTTCGCGGACTTCACGGGGCAGGCCAAGGTCAAGGAGCGGTTGGAGATCGCCGTGGAAGCGGCCCTGCGGCGCAAGGAGCCCCTCGACCACATCCTCTTGAGCGGGCCTCCGGGTCTGGGCAAGACCACCATCGCCAACATCCTGGCCGGAGCCATGGGCGGGACGATGCGGGCCACCAGCGGTCCGACCATCGAAAAGGCGGCCGATCTGGCGGGGTTGCTGACGAATCTCTCCGAAGGCGACGTGCTCTTCATCGACGAGATCCACCGGCTCCAGAAGACCATCGAGGAGTACCTCTATCCGGCCATGGAGGACTTCAAGCTCGACATCATCATCGACCAGGGGCCCAACGCCCGCAGTGTCCGCTTGAGTCTCCCGCGCTTCACCCTCATCGGCGCCACCACGCGCAGCGGCCTGCTCAGCGCCCCGTTGCTGACCCGGTTCGGCATCCGGGAGCGATTGGATTACTACACGGCCACGCAGTTGCAGGGGATCGTACAACGGGGAGCCGGATTGATGGGGGTCGACACCGAGCCTCTGGGGGCCATGGAGATCGCCCGCCGGAGCCGCGGCACCCCGCGCATCGCGGGCAATCTCCTGCGACGGGTTCGCGATTATGCGCAGGTGCGGGCCGATGGTCGGATCACCGAGGAGATCGCCAACAAGGCCCTCGAGATCCTTGAAATCGACAAGGACGGACTCGACGAGATGGACACGCGCATCCTCGAGTCGGTGATCGTGAAGTTCGGGGGAGGCCCCGTCGGAGTGAGTTCGCTGGCGGTGGCGGTGGGTGAAGAACCCGACACCATCGAAGAGGTGTACGAACCCTACCTGATTCTCGAGGGCTACATCCAACGCACTCCCCAGGGCCGGATCTGTACCGAGAAGGCCTACCGCAAGCTGGGGCTGTCGATGGGTCGCACGGGGCAGGGGCGGTTGCTGTAGATCCCATCCGGGGGGGCGCGAGCGGGAGGCTGGATGGGGAGCCCCCCATTCCAACCCGTCGCCAGAATCAGCGCCCCGGATCGGCCTGCGCGGATACCGGCAGGTCGACCCAGTAACTGCGGAAGGACGGGGTTCCGGGCGAATGCCGATGGCTGTCGTCGCTGCACAGGAACAGGCGGCGAACCGGTTGCTCCGGTGGGACCGCGACCGCTTCGATGTGGAGGTCTTTGAGCCCGGGAAGATCCAGGGCGCGGGGAGAGGATCCCTGACCGCTCCACCGGAAGAGGCGGGTGCCTTTCTGGCCTCCGCTGGTGGCGCCCGCGACCAGAATCCACTCCGATCCGGTCCAGGTCATGTCGCGCAGACCGCGCCCACCGAGGTCGAGCCGGGTCGGCGATCCGAAGCTCGGAGAGCGGCCTTCGAGGACCGCGTCGGGGTTGAGCAGGGGCACCAGGATGGCCTTGCCCTTGGCCAAGGGGCCGCGGAAACCGATCCACAGCGAGCCGTCGGGTCGGGCCGCGAGCGCCTCGATGCTGAGTCCGCCCTTGGCATCCGGGGCCAGCGCGGCGGCGTCGTCGAGATGGAGCGCGGCCAGTTTCGGGTCGGCTTGCATCGCGTCGATCAGGCTGAAGCAGGGGGTGCCCACGCTGCGCAACCGCGGACCCTGGGGAGTCTCCTCCACTTCGGTCGCAAAGAAGCGGTGCCGATTGGGGCGGTACTTGCCGTCCTTGTTCCGACCGTGGGAGCCGATCCAGTAGATCCGGTGGCCCACCCGGGCGGCTCCCTCCAGATCGCATTCGAGATTGCGACCGCTCAGGCGCAGCCAAGGTGAGGCGTCCCAGGCGGTGATCGGCGGTTGACTCGTCGACGGATCGTAGACGCGCAATCGATTGTCTTCGTCGCTGGCCACCACCACCCGTCCGGCATCCAGGAAGATCGCGGCCGAAGCCCCGCTCATGCCGGGATGCGGATTCCCGGTCAGGGGGGCGGTTGTGCCCGACGACGTGGCTTCCGCCATGACGGCGAATCCAGCCGACAGCAGGGCGAGGAACAACAACGGCGAGGCCATTGCCCCTGAGAGTAGCGGATGCCCATCCGGGGTAAAGGCGCGCCCCAACCGTCAGCGCGATGACTTCCCGGGAGGTGGAGGGTGCTGGGCCCACCCTGGCCGGGCCGCGCGATGGTCGGAAGCTCCGATCAGGCTCGGTTTGCTTGTCCTTGGGCGGTTCAGCGGTAGGGTCGGTCCATGGTGTTGGATGCTTCGCGGGATGAGTTGTTGCAGCGCGTCTGGGAGGGCGGGCGGATCGACGCAGCGGAGGCGTTGGCCTTGTACGGATTGCCCTTGTCGGAGTTGGGCGCCCTGGCCGACCGACGTCGTCGGCTGGCCCGGAGCCGGACGCATGCGGGTCGCGGGGCCGAGACCGTGTCCTACATCGTGGACCGGAACGTCAACTACACCAACGTATGCAATGTGTATTGCAAGTTCTGCGCCTTCTGGCGGACCGAGAAGGACGCCGACTCCTATGTGATCACGCTGGAGGAGCTCGATCGGAAGATCGAGGAAACCCTGGCCCTTGGCGGCACCCAGATGCTCATGCAGGGCGGTCATCACCCCAAGCTGACCAAGCAATGGTATCTGGATTTGCTGCATCACGTCCGCACGAAGTACCCGGGATTCAATGTCCACGGGTTCAGTCCCAGCGAGTTCGTGGCCTTCTCCGAGTTCTTCAACGAACCGGTCGAGACGGTGCTCCGGGATTTCGTGGCGGCCGGGTTGGGCAGCCTGCCCGGCGGCGGCGGCGAGATCCTCGTCGACCGGGTCCGCCAGCGCATCGCTCCGCTCAAGGCGAACACCGCCCAGTGGATGGGAGTGATGGACATCGCCCATCGTCTGGGTCTGGCCAGTTCGGTGACCATGATGTTCGGACACGTGGAAACCGTGGAGGAGCGCATCCAGCATCTGGAGGTGGTTCGCGCCCAACAGGATGTGTCGCTGCAGCGATTGGTGGACTCGGGTCGCTTGACGACCGGCCCGTCTCCCGCAGACCGGTCGGCGGCCTATGCCGAGGCGATGGAGCTCGGACGGATCAACGGCGGCGCCTTCACGGCCTTCATCGCCTGGACCTTCCAGCCCGAGAACACCGTCCTCAAGGCCACGACCGTCGGATCCCACGAATACCTGCGCATGCAGGCCCTGGCCCGGATCTATCTCGACAACATCCCGAGCGTGCAGAGTTCGTGGGTGACCCAGGGGCCCGAGGTGGGGCAGGTGGCCTTGCTGCATGGAGCCAACGATCTCGGCTCGATCATGATCGAAGAGAACGTGGTGAGCTCGGCGGGGACCACCTTCCGCATGGGCGTGGCCGACATGAAACGTCTCATCAGCGAACTGGGATTCGAGCCGGTGCAACGCGACAACTGGTACCGTCCGGTGGCGCAGCACCCATGAGGCGCTCGATCGTTCCGCCTCAGTCCGCAGACACCGTCGCCCCCAGATGGCGGGCTTGTCGGCGGGGCAGGCGGCCCGCCCGGCGCGGGGTGGATTCGACTCCGGCATAGGGCGCGAGCCAGGAGGGCAGGTCGGCCCGTCCCGGTCGTCGATAGTCCCGTGCCAGCGCGGATCCGAACGTGGCGGAGGGGATTCCGAACACCTCGGTCGCCCCGCGCCAGAGCAGTTCATATTGGCGGGGCAGCGCAATGCCGTGGCCTTTCACGCCCTGCGAGTGCAGCCAATCGCTCCAGGCGAGCATGGCCCGGAAGGCCGAACCGGGCGCAGGGTCGGTTTCTGGGCTGTCAGGACTGGCCGGGCGGTCGGGGCCGGATTCGGATGCAACCGGCGTGTTCCACAGCATCGGCAGGCTTTCCACGAAATTGCCGCTGTTGCCGAAGAGGTCCCAGAACTTCGCAAACCGTCGCAGTCGGGCCAGCGTGGCGAAGTCCATGGTGCGGGTGGAAAGCACCTCATAGGGCGGGTGCGGATTGTAGACCATCTGCCACTCGACATCGTGCCGGATGATCGGCGTGCCGCGCAGGCGCTTGAGGATGCCGACCTGGATCTCCTGGGGCCCGAGTCCGATCAGGCGATCGAAGCCCTTCCCGAACGATTCCAGGGTCTCGCCCGGGAGTCCCGCGATCAGGTCGGCATGCAGGTGCACGCCGCTGTGCTGCCGGAGCCATCGGAAGTTGTCGTCCAAGCGCTCGTGATTCTGGCGTCGGCTGATCCGGGCCTCGACCTGCCGATCGAAGGTCTGGATGCCCACCTCGAATTGCAGGGTGCCCGCCGGGAATCGGGCGATGAGTTCCCGCAGTTCCGCCGGCAACCGGTCGGGGATCATCTCGAAATGGACGAAGAGTTCGGGACTCAGGCGCTCGAGGAAGAACTCGAGGATGCGTCGGCTGGTGGCCAGATTCAGGTTGAACGTGCGGTCCACGAACTTGAACCGACGCAGGCCCCGGTCGTGCAGCCGTTGCATGGCCGACAAGAAGGGCTCGAGCGGGAATTGCCGCACGGGGATCTCCAGCGAGCTCAGGCAGAACTCGCAGGTGAAGGGGCAACCCCGGGAGGCCTCGACGTAGACGACGCGATGTTCCAGATCGCGGTCCTCGTACAGGTCGTACGGCAGGGTCAAGCCGGCCACATCGGGCACCGGAGCGGCGATGAGTTTGGGAGGTCGGGGGGCGGTGTCCGAGAGCAGGTCCCGGCACAGCGTGGCGAAGGCCAGGTCGGCCTCACCGGTGATCACGTGATCGGCGAGGCCCACCAGGGGTTGGCGGTCCCACTCGTAGCTGACCTCGGGCCCGCCCAGCACCACGATGAGGTCGGGCCTGAGGCGGCGCAGGATGCCCAGCAGTTCGAGGGTGGGGCCCGCGTTCCAGACGTACACGCCCAGTCCGAGGAGGCGCGGGTTCGCCTCGAGCAGCGCCTCGGCGATGTCGAGGGGGCGTTGATTGATGTCGAACTCGAGGATCGCGGCCCGCGGTCGCAACTCCCCGAGGTTGGCCATGAGACAGCGCAACCCGAAGGAGGCGTGGAGGTACTTCGCGTTGAGGGTGGACAGGACGATGTCCGGCATCGCGGCGGAGCCTACTGGTTTTTCAGGCCGATGTCTTGAGCTACGGTGCTGGGGACGGGGGCCGAGTCGCTGGCGCACTCGGCGGTGAGGGCTTCGAGGTGCTCGGCGATGGGCTGCAGGAGCGGGAGGTCGGAATCGGGACGGCGGGCTCCCCGCGGGTGTGGCGCGTCGCAGGGAATGACACCCCGCAGCTTGAGGAACTGGGCGCAGGTGTGTTTGTAGGCGGGCACCGGAGCGCGGAAGGCGATCATGCCCAGGTACTGCAACCAGTCGTTCAATTCGAAGAATCGACCGTCGCCCCGGGCCCAGGCCCGATCGCGGGCCGCGAAGGCCTCCACATGGAAGGCCGATAGGCCCAGCAGGTAATCGCTGCCCCACTGGACGAGGTCGATGGCCAGATCGTTGCCCGTGTACACCCGGAATTCGGGTCGGACCGCGTCACGCACCGTCAGTCGTTGCCATTCCAGATCCCGGCTGAGCGAGCTGTGTTTGGCTCCGACGAGTTGCGGCACCTCGAGCAGCGCTCGGAAGGTGTCGAGATCCCAGATGCGGCCGAAGGGAACGAACATGGTGCCGAGTTCGAAACCGAGGAATTGCGGCACGGCCCGGCCGATGGCCTGGAACAGCGCCACGGTCTGCTCGCGATCCCAATGCTGGGTGGTCGAGCAGGGGAAGAGGATGGGGGTGCCGCCGGCCGAATGGATGGCGCTCGCCTCGCGGGCGTACAGCGAAGCCGGATCGCCGGTCAGCCCCTCGATGTACGCGCCGGCCACGAACCGCCGACCGCGGGACATCCGGCCGGCTTCGGCGAGAAACTCGCCCCGTTCGGAGGCGCTCAGCAGGTTCGCGTAGCCGGTGTCCATGTTCACGGCCGGAGTCAGGCCGGCCGCCCAGGTCCGTTCGACCAACGCCGCCCAGGACTCACGGTCGGGGCGTCCGTCGGCCTGGAAGGGCAGGAGCACGGCGGAGATGCCGTCGATGGGGCGTCGGGGTCGCAGGGGTGGCACGGAGATCATGGGCGGGTGCTTCGTGGGCGGGTGGGATTGGCGGTGTTCGGTGCCCGGGGACTCACGGGTCGGGGCTCGGGTCAGGATCGACGCAGGATCAGCCGGTGGTCGATCCGTTTGGTCTGGGCGTATTCCAGCGGCGGGAGCGTGGTTTCGGTGGGGGAATGGACTTCGTGGAGCAGGGTTTTGGAGAGGGCCTGGAGTTCGGTCCAGCGGGGCCATTCCAGCGGGGCGGCATGGGCGATCTGCCGCAGGAGGCTGCGCCACTCGATGATCATGCGATCGATGTCGCCGGCCCCCAGGAATTCGGTGATGAAACGCACTTTCGAGGCCGGATCTTCATGGATGCGCCGCACGACCGTTTCGGCCCCGCAGCCGTATTTGAGCGGCAGACCGGTTTCCAGATAGCCCTCGATCGAGGCCGGACCGTAGGCCTTGCGGCAGGCATAGGCCAGTTGACCGCCCCAGCGGTCGCCGTCGGCGGCGAAGCGGAAACCGGCATCGAGGTTGGCCAGGTCGTAGATCAGTTCTTCCAGGGGGTAGCTGGAGTCTTCGAGGGCCGCCGCGATGGCCAGTCCATCGCCGCCGGAGAAGAAGCTCACCACCCGGCCGCGTCGGGTCGGATTGCCCTGGGCATCGACCAGACCGAGGCGACGCCAGGTCAGCGCGGTGCCGGGTGCAGCCGAAAGCCCGCGGCAGAGGTCCGTCCAGTCGCATCGGGCGCAGACGGCCGAGAGCACCTCGCGTTCCTTCGGGCGCCAGAGGGCGACTCCGTGCCGATCCACGGGTACTTTGATGGTCTGGAGTTCCAGGCCCACCAGCACCGTGACGGCCTGTTCATGCTCGACCCAGCGAATCACCGGCAGGCGCTGTTGATGCAGGTGCTTCTCGAGGAGCGGTCGGAGGTTTTCGGTGAAGACCTCCAGGCTGATCTCGCGGCCGTGCCACTGGGTCAGTCTTCGCACCCACTTGGCCAGGACCAGGCGCCCGTCGGCCAGGCGGTCGGCCACGATCATCGAACGTCCGTAGCGGGTGCCTTCGGGGGTCTCTTCCAAGGCGGTCAGGCCACCTTGGCCGACTTTTTCGAGGGCCTCCTGCACGGTGAGGGCCGACTTGAGCCCCATGGGCCGGAGGGACACGGATTCGGGACCGGTTTCGGAAGCAGGTCCGCCGGCCGGGGCTTGCGTTGCGACCCAGACCTTGCCCAAGGGGCGTTCCTGCCAGAAGGGGTAGGGTTCCCACTCTCCGGCCGAATTGAGCATTTCCCGGTTTTTCTTGCGCACCTGGCGCGCCCGTTCGGCGTCGGTCATCCAGCCACACGGGGCGTCGGGGTGTTTCAACGCCTCTTCCACGCCGAGGATGATGGGCTTGGTGGTGAAGAGGCGTTGTTGGACCCGGACGGCCTCGATGAACGGGGATTTGCCGGCGTCGGCGGCCGCGGCCATGAGACCCAGCAGGGCGCTCCAATCGACCATGCCGGAGCGGGCCAGCGCGCAGGGGTGTCCGTCGCGCATCCGCAACTCGTTGGCGCTGACCAGCACATACCCGGTCTCATCGAGCCCACGACGGCCGGCGCGCCCGAACATCTGGAGGATCTCGTCGCCGCGCAGTGGAATCTCACGGCCCTCGCGCTTGTATTGCGCGGCGGTGATCGCCACGGAGCGGAGGCTGAAATTGATGCCCGCGGCCAAGCCCATGGTGGCCACCACGACCCGGAGTTGTCCGGCCTTGGTCAGGGGCTCGATGACCCCGGCGCGCACGGCGTAGCTCAGTCCGCTGTGGTGATAGGCCACCCGCGATTTGAGCATCTTGGCCAGGGGCTCACCGACGAGCCGCTTCTGGGCTTCGGTGAGTTGCAGCGGATGCGGACAGGGCAGCTGTCGGGCCAGATCCGAGGCCAGTTCTTCGGCGTGGGCCCGCCGGGGAGCGAAGAGCAGCACGGGCCCGAGCCCCTCGGCCAGGGCCTTGGCGCACAACCGGGGCCAGTAACCCCGGATCTCGGGGGGCAGACGCCAGCTCAGTTCGTTGGCGAAGACCTCGTCGAGGGGCACCGGGCGGACGGTGTGTTGGACGACTTCGACCGACCGGCCGAGCCGGCGGAGCCAATGGGCCACCTGTTCCGGGTTGGCCACCGAACCGCTCAGGAGCAGGAGTTGGGTCTGGGGCGGGGCCAGCGCCAGGGCCAGTTCGTAGTTCAGGCCCCGGTCTTCGTCGCCGAGCATCTGGTATTCGTCGACCACCAGGAGCGTGGGGCCATCGCCCCGGATGAGGCGGTTCTTCTGCGTTTCGAGGGTGGCCACCAGGATCGGGGCATCGAGGTTCTCGGCCAGATCACCGGTGGCGATGCCCACGTTCCAGCCCCGGGCGCGCCATTCGGCGAGCTTGTCGTTGGCCAGGGCCCGTGTCGGCACCGTGTAGATCGCCTGACCTCGGTTCTTGCCGGCCTTCGACCACAGCTCGAACACCAGCGTCTTGCCCGCCCCGGTGGGGGCGTGGATCACCACGTCTTTGCCCGCCCTCAGCGCCGACACCGCCTTTTGTTGCCAGAGGTCGGGCACGACGAATTGCTGCAGGCCCGTGGGCGAATCGGCGGTTTCCGGTGGGTCGGCGAACGGAGGCACCCGCGGAGACTACGACCGACCTTCGAAACCACCAACAAGTTCGAGGTCGACGCCTCCGGGTCCGCAGGTCCGGCCTTCGGGGGCGGGCCCGGCCGATGGGCCGGTGTGCGACTTGCGGATTGAGCGCGACCGGGGGATGGGCAAAGTCTCGGGCGTGCGTTCGTCTGCGCCTCCATCCGCCCGTCGTGTCGTCGTGAAGCTGGGAACCGGTGTGCTCACCGATGCCTCCAAGCGGCTCGATCTGGTCCAGTTCGCCCAACTGGTGGCACAGATCGCCCGTCTTCGGGCCGCCGGGCACGAGGTGGTGGTGGTGACTTCGGGCGCGGTGGGCGCGGGCATGGGCGTGCTGGGTTATGATCGCCGTCCGGGCAGTCTGGCCGAACGGCAGGCCTGCGCGGCCGTGGGGCAGTCGCGGTTGATGGCCCTCTACGAGTCGCTCTTCCGGCACTATGAGCAACCTGTGGCGCAGGTGCTCCTGACCCACGACGACCTGGCCGATCACACCCGGCACCTCAACGCGCGGAACACCCTGCTGACCCTGCTCAAGCACCAGGTTCTGCCCATCATCAACGAGAATGACGCCGTATCGGTGACCGAGCTGAAGTTCGGTGACAACGATCGCCTGTCGGCCCTGGTGGCCAGTCTGTTGCCGGCCGATCTGCTGGTCATCCTCACCACCGCCGACGGCTTGATCGAACACTTCGGGAAGCCCGAGGCCCGTCTGCTGGAGACGGTCGAGGCGGTGGATTCGCGCATCGAGGCCATGGCCGGCGGGACCACCAGCGAGACGGCCACCGGGGGCATGACCACCAAGATCTCGGCGGCCAAGATCGTGGTGCGTTCGGGCATTCCGATGGTGATCGCACCGGGGCACCGCCATGACGCCCTCGAGAGGATCGTCCGCGGGGAAGCGGTGGGGACCCGGTTCCTGGCCGGGTCGGGCCGCCTTTCGAGCCGCAAGCGCTGGATCGCCTTCTACCATCATGCCGAGGGGACCCTCACGGTGGATGCCGGTGCCGTGGTGGCCTTGCGCGATCACGGCCGCAGCCTGCTGGCCCCGGGCGTGATCGGGTGCGAGGGGCGATTCGCTGCCGGCGATGTCGTGCGCATCTGCGACCCCGAGGGCCGCGAGTTCGCCCGCGGACTCTCGGGAGCCTCGGCCGACGAGGTCCGCTCCCGATCCCAAAACCGACCCGAGATCATCCACCGGGATGACCTGGTGGTGCTCTGAGTGTTCCTGAACCCCGCCTCCAGCCTCATCCCATGCCCAAAGCTCCTTCCCGACGCCTGGCTCCGATCCGACAACTCGTCGAGGTGATGGCCGCCTTGCGGGCGCCCGACGGTTGCCCGTGGGACCGCGAGCAGGACCACCGGTCGCTGCGTTCCCACGCGGTTGAGGAGGTGTACGAACTGCTCGATGCCATCGAGGCCGGCGATGATGGGGAGATGGCCGAGGAGTTGGGCGACCTGCTGCTTCAAGTGGTGTTCCACGCCCAATTGGGCCGTGAGCGGGGCGTGTTCGACTTCGACTCCGTTTGCCAACACCTCGTCGACAAGCTCATCCGTCGTCATCCGCATGTCTTCGGATCGGTGACGGTGAAGGATGTCGATCAGGTCTGGGCCCATTGGGAGTCCATCAAGAAGGCCGAGAAGGCCGGTTCCAAGCATGAGCGCAAATCGGCGCTCGATGGGGTGCCCCGGCACCTGCCGGCTCTGATGCGCTCCCAGAAGCTGCTCAAGAAGGCCGCCAAGGCCGGGTTGACCGAGGTTCCAGCCGCGCCGAAGGCCGGAGAGCGCAAGGCCATGGCGCAAGCCCTGTTCGACCTGACCGCCCAATGTCAGGCGGCCGGTTGGTCGGCCGAGGAGTTGTTGCGGGCCGAATCGCAACGCCGCGAGTCGGCTTGGCGGCGTGCCGAGCGTCGGAACTCCAGTCGCTGAACTGGCGATTTGGATCCTCAAAAATCAGGGTTCCAGCCCGGCTGGATTCTGCCGGTCCCAGTGTCTTGGGGGGCGCTGAAACCGGGTTCAAGCCCCGTCGTTTCGGTTCTTTCTTTGATTGGCAAGATTCTTGCGGTAGCCTGACGGCCGATGTCCGCGGGACTCCAACTCAGCCAACGGCTTTCCCAGCAGATGGTGCTGTCGCCGCAGCTCCAGCACTCGCTGGCATTGCTGCAGGCCCCGGTGCTGGAGCTCAAGGCCATGGTGGAGCAGGAGTTGCAGTTGAATCCGGTGCTGGAGGAGATCGGAACCTTGGAGGTCGATGTCGAGGCCCGCGAATCCAAGGCCGAGGCCGAAGCGGCGGCCGCCGACCCGACCGAGCCCCCGATGGATGTGCAGTTCGATCCGGCGGTCGAAAAACCCGACGATGAGCCGGTCGATCGCTTCTCGGAAGATCTCCAGAAGCTGCTCAAGCTCGATGAGGAGTGGCGCGAGGTCTTCGCCCAGAACAACACCGTCAATCGGGTCACCCCGGAAGACGAAGAGCGTCGACAGCATCTCTTCGATTCGCTCACCACCGGGCAATCGTTGCAGGAGCATCTGCTCGAACAGGTGCGATTCTCGGAACTGACCCACGAACAGCGCGAGGTCGCCGAGCTGCTCATCGGCAACATCGATGATCGGGGGTATCTCACGGCGCGTCCCGACGAGCTCACCTTCTCCACGGGGGTCTCGACCGAACGGATCCTCGAGGTGCTGTCGGTGCTCCAGTCGTTCGAGCCCGCCGGGGTGGGGGCCCGCGATCTGCGCGAATGCCTCATGCTCCAGATGGAGCGGGCCGGACGCACCCACGAGCTCGAATACCTCATCCTCCGGGATCACATGGAGGAATTGGGCAAGCGCCGTTTCCCCGAGATCGCCCGGCAATTGGGCATCACGCCGGCCGAGGCGCAGGATGCCGCCGCGCGCCTGGCCCGCTTGGATCCGCGGCCCGGATCGGATTATTCCCGCGATCCCGAGCAGTATGTGGTCCCGGAGCTGGAAGTCGTGCGGCGGGTGGCCGACGACCCCAACCCCGAGGTCTACCTGTCCGACATCGAAGATCCGCCGTCCTTGGCCGAGATCCTGGGCGATCCCGACGACGACGACGCGGTGATCTCCCATCTGCGATACCGGCTTTCGATGCAGACCCGCGAGGGGCTCCGTCAGTGGCGGTTTTCCGATCGCGAGTCGGTGTCCGAAGCGCTCTTGGGCGGGTTGTGCGAAGACCTCACCCGGATCGTCCGGGGCGAAGAGCGTCTGTTTGAGCGGTTTCTGGGCGAAGCCTCGTTCAGCACGGCCGCCGACAAGAAGCTCAAGGCCTGCGCCGAGGCCCTGGCCGCCGAGGAGCAGAAGGGATCCGGCGGCGTGACCGAGGCGCTCTCGGCCGAACTCAATCGGCTGTTCCTCTGCGATTTCCTGCCCATCACCGAGAAGCGTCAGCGTGTGGAGTACGATGTCGTCGGCAAAGACGAGTTGATGCCCCAGTTGCGCATCAGCAGCACCTACAAAGACCTGCTGGCCCAGTCGGAGACCTCGTCGGAGGTCCGCGAATACGTGCGCGACAAGATCAAGGCCGGCAAGTTCCTCATCAAGAGCCTGAACCAACGCCAGAGCACCATCCTGAGCATCGGTCGTGAGATCGTGAAACGGCAGCGCGACTTCATGGAGAAGGGCGTCGAGCACCTCAAGCCCATGACCATGGTGATGGTGGCCGAGGTGGTGGGGGTGCACGAGACCACGGTGAGCCGGGCCGTCTCGGGCAAGTTCATGCGGACACCCCAGGGCATCTTCGAGATGAAGTTCTTCTTCACCTCGGGCGTGGCCACGGCCGACGGCCAGACGGTGTCGAACACCTCGGTGAAGAACATCCTCGCCGAACTCATCGCCGGCGAGAACCCGGCCAAGCCCCTCTCCGACGATCAGTTGGTCAACAAGCTCAAGGAGAAGAACATCATGATCGCCCGGCGCACGGTGGCCAAATACCGGGCCGAGCTGAACGTGCTGCCCAGCCACCTGCGGCGCACCTATCAGTGAGCCGTGATCCCGGCGCCCATCGGGATTGGGGTCGGGATTGGGCCCGAGCTCACTTCGGAATCCGGGCCGGATCCACGACCGCGTGGCGGATCTTCTCGCGCTTCCAGGTGTAGGTGATGTGCACCTTGCCGTCGCGCGCCTGCACCACCGCCGGATAGCTCAATTCGCCGGGGTTGCGGGCCAGGTCGGCCTTGCCGGGCTCCTGGGTGCTTTCGAGGTCGGCGACGTGCTTCCAAGACCGGCCATCGGCCGAGATGGCCAGTCCGATCACGCTGCGGTTCTCGGCCAGCGGATTGTACACGAGCAGGGCCCGCCCATCGCGCAGGCGCACCGCGTCGATGCCGCTGTTCGGGTTGGGCAGCGCGGTCTTCTCCAGCGCGGTCCAGGTGCGGCCCTGATCGCTGCTCCAGTGCTCGGCGATCACCTTCTGCCGGGTGCGGACGAGGCTCTGGATGCGGCCGCCGTCCCACAGCAGCAGGGTCGGCTGGATGGCGCCCCACTGGTCGGCCGTGTTCAGGGCGCCGGTGCGATGCCATTCGGTGAAGGGCGGTTTGGACCACTCCATGTGGACCCGCCACCCGGCGTCTTCGGAGCTGGCTCCGCACAGGAGGGTTCCGTCGGGCAGCAGCACCGGCTTGTTGCGGACCGGGCCCACCTGACCGTCGGGCAGCCGCCGCGACTTGCTCCAGGTGCGCCCGCCGTCCTTGGATTCCTGTACCCGGCCCCACCAGGTGTCGGGGCTGGGTCCGACCTTGTAGAAGAGCCACAGGCTACCGCCGGGTTGCTGCCAGAGCACCGGGTTCCAACAGGCGTACTGCGGGGCGCCCGCGTCTTCGGTGCCCCGGGCCACTTCGACCGGCGGGAGCCACTGGTGCTGCGGTTTCTTGGCGAACCAGATCACCACGTCCTTGGCCCGTTCGGCCGTGCCCCCGAACCAGGCCGCGGCCAATCCTTGGGGCGTTTCCTCGATCGTCGAAGCGTGCGACGAGGCCGTGGGCGGCTTGTCTGCGAGGAACTGCAGCTTGATGACCGGGGAATTCTGCGCCCCCAGGGCGCAACCGATCACGGCGAACAGACTCAGGAACCGGCGGGGCATGTGGGGAGGATGAATCGAAACACTCCGAGATCCAGACTCAAAATCCATGGGATCGAGGGCTGCGATATTCCTGGGTCGGGACGCATGCCCGCTCAATCCCGGTTCGCCACGGCTTCGGATCTGTTGCACCATCCGGCCCGTGGCGCTCATCGAAGTCCAGGGATTGACCCGCTCGTTCCGCACCTACAAGAAAGCACCGGGGTTTTCCGGGGCCTTGAAGGGGTTGTTCCACCGCGAATACGAAACGGTGTTCGCGGTGAAGGATGTGTCGTTCCGGGTCGAGGAGGGCGAGTTCGTGGGGTTCCTCGGGCCCAATGGGGCCGGCAAGACCACCACGCTCAAGATGTTGGCGGGCCTGCTGTACCCGACCTCGGGCTCCGCCTCGGTGCTGGGCTATGTGCCCTGGGAACGGGCCGACGGATACCGCCGCCAGTTCGCCCTGCTGCTGGGCCAGAAGAACCAACTCTGGTGGGACTTGCCGGCCCGGGATTCGCTCGAGCTCAACGGGCGCATCTACGGTCTGGCTCCCGAGGCCTACCGGCGGACGGTCGACGAGATGAGCGAACTGCTCGGAGTCCGCGACAAGCTGTCCACCGCGGTCCGCGAACTCTCGCTGGGCGAGCGCATGAAGTGCGAGCTCATCGCCGCATTGCTGCACGAGCCCAAGGTGCTCTTCCTCGATGAACCCACCATCGGCCTCGATGTCGTTTCGCAGAAGGTGGTCCGGGAGTTCCTGCGGGAGCACAACAAGCGGCGGAAGACCACGATCCTGCTCACCAGCCACTACATGGCCGACATCCAGGAGCTGTGCGACCGGGTGATCATCATCGACCGGGGCACGGTGTTCTTCGACGGGCGTCTGAACGAGATTCTCGACCGGTTTGCGGGCTTCAAGATCATCACCGTCACGCTGGAACAAGCCTCGGGCTTCGCCTCGGTGCCGCTGGTCGAACTGGGCGAAGTGCTCGAGCAGAGCCCCGCTTCGGCCCGGCTGAAGGTGCCGCGCGAGTCGGTGATCGCCACCTGCAAGGTGCTGCTCGACCGGTTGCCGGTGAAGGACTTCGCCGTGGAGGAGGTGCCCATCGAAGAGGTGATCCGACAGGTCTTCGAGGGACGTTGAACCCCGCCGGCGGATAATCTTCCCGCGACACCCCTTTTCAACGACGTAGGGTTGTTGTCCACTAGGGCTTCACATGCAGTACAACGAACCGCCCAAGGGCATCCAGGAACTCATCCACAGCCTTGAAGAAGGTCGGGGTCGGGTGTGGCTCCAGCGGTTCATCGTGCTGCTGCTCACCCTCATCGCCCTCGGGTTGTACCACATCGACGGGGTGAAGAATTTCACCGCGGTCGAAGCGATGGATCAGGCCCAGTTGGGACGCAGTCTGGCCGAGGGGCGTGGTTTCACCACCCAGATCATCCGCCCATTGAGTCTGCATCTGCAGGCGCCCCGGGCCACGCAGGCGGGGACCGACCCCCGGACGTTGATCAGGGCGGCCCACCCCGACATTTCGCACCCGCCCCTGTATCCCGCCGTGTTGGGGGTCTTGTTCAAGGTGCTGCCCGATCGGTGGGTCTATGGCGTGGAGGCGGGGCCTCGGCGTCGTCCGCCGGCCGAGGTGGCGGTGGGATGCCTCAATTTCGCCGGATTCCTCTCGTTGGTGTTCCTGCTGTACCAGGTGGGACGTCGATGGTTCGAGGTGTCCATCGGGGTCATGGCGGTGGTGGTGTTCGCCGGGTCGAAGTTGAATTGGGATTTCGCCTTCTCGGGCCTGCCCACCGTGTGGTTGGCCCTGCTGTGCGTGATGGTGGCCGTGGTCGCCCTGCGCATCGGCGGCGCGGCCGATCCCGATGACGACGGGCGCCCGCGCGTCGTGACGTTCCGGTACGCGGTCTGGTCGGCCGTCCTTGGAGGGTTGCTGGGGGTGGGTTTCCTGATTTCGTATGCCTTCGGCTTCCTCGTCCTGCCGGTGGCCATTTGCGTGGGCTGGTGGGCTCCGGCCGAGGCGCGGATCCGCACCGTGGGGTGCCTGTTGCTGGCGTTCCTGCTGTTGGCCACTCCGTGGATGGCGCGCAATGTCCTTCGGAGCGGCCTGCCTCTGGGGGTCGCCACCCTGGCTCCGCTGGTCGGCACTCCCGCCTTCACCGAAGACCAATTGGAGCGCTCCCAGAATCCGGACTTCTCGAGGGTGCGTCTGGCCGAGGTGCTGGCCAAGGTGCTGAGCAATTCGCAGTTCATCCTGTCGAACGACGTGCCGCGCATGTTCGGCAACTGGTTCGGCGCCTTCCTGCTGGTCGGGTTGCTGCTGCCGATGGGCGATGCCCGCATGAACCGCTTCCGGTGGTTGTTGCTGGCGATGATCATGGCCCTGGTGCCGGCTCAGGCGCTCATCCAGACGCACCTGTCCACCCTCTCCCCGTTCCTGAACTCCGAGAACCTCCTGGCGTGGTTCGTGCCGCTGGCCTGTCTGTATGCGGCGGTTGTCTTCCGCTGGGCGCTGGATTCGTTCGACTTCCCGTACCCGCTGGCGCGATGGATGGCCATGGTGGTGCCTCTGGGGCTCTGCCTGATGCCCTTCGTCCTCTCGCTCCTGCCGCCGCGCCAGCCGGTGATGGCCAATCCCCCGTACTACCTGCCGGTGATCCGGCAGTTGCTGGGATACTTGCCGCCGGGGGCGATGGTCTTGAGCGACATGCCCCATGCCGTCGCCTGGTACGGGCATCTGGATGCGATGCCGCTGACCCTGAGGGCCGGTCAGGATCCCAAGGAGGATTTCTACCAGATCCACGACTTCCAGCGTCCGTTCAGCGCCCTGCTGCTGACTCCGCTGACTTGCGACCAGTTGTGGCATTCCAAGCTGCTCAACGACCCGGATGCGGTCTGGGGGCGCTTCTACATGGATTACCTGCTGCGGCAGGGCAACATCCCCTCGGGGTTCCCGCTGAAGTTCGCCTTCGGCGACCGATATCCCGAAAACGGATACCTCTTCGTGGCCGATCGCCCGTACTGGCGAGAAGCCCGCAAGTGATCCGGGAAATCCCTCCGTGGTCGCCCGCGTCACCCTCGAAATCGCCCTCCGCAAGGAGTTCGATTATGCCATTCCCGAGGAGTTCTCCGACCGGGTCGCCGTCGGTTCGCGGGTCAAGGTGCCGTTCGGGCATCGTCAGGTGCTCGGGGTCGTCACCGCGCTCGCCGAGTCTTCGCCGCAGACCGGACTCAAGCCGATCCTGAACGTGCTCGGGGCGCAGACCCTGGTGACGCCGCAGGTGCTCGAGTTGGCCCGGTGGATCGCCTCGTACTACTGCTGTCCCGTCGAGACGGCCCTCAAGAGCGTGCTGCCCGAGGCCGTCCGCAAAGAAGACGCCGGTTGGCGCGAACGGCTCCATGTGCATGCGCTCACCGCGCCCGCCGAGATGCCCAAGCTCACCGCAAGGCAGGAGGCCATCTGGCGCATCATCGAAGAGTGGCGCGAGTTGCCCCTGCAGGAGTTGCTCCGGTTGGGCGAGACCACGGCCGAGACCGTCCGCAAGCTCGAGGACAAGGGGTTGGTGTGCATCGCGCCGAAGATCGACGAGCGTGATCCCTACGCCCGCGAACTCATCGTCCCCACCACACCGCTGACCCTCAACGACGAACAGGTCGTGGCCTTCCAGGCCCTGGTGAAGGCCCACGACGGGCTCTTGCGGGGCGAGTCGGCCAAGCCCTTCCTGCTGTTCGGCGTCACGGGCTCGGGCAAGACCGAGGTGTACCTGCAGGCCATTCAACATGCGCTGGCCCAGGGGCGCGGGGCCATCGTGCTGGTGCCCGAGATCTCGCTCACCCCGCAGACGGTGGAGCGCTTCAAAGCCCGGTTTTCGTCGGGCCCGTACCGGACGCTGGTGGCGGTGCTGCATTCGCACCTGTCGGCCGGCGAACGGCATGACGAGTGGCACAAGATCCGGCAGGGGCGGGCCCGCATCGTCATCGGGGCCCGTTCGGCGGTGTTCGCCCCGGTGCACCCGCTGGGGTTGATCATCGTCGATGAGGAGCACGAGCATTCCTACAAGCAGGAGGAGACACCCCGCTACCATGCCCGCGATGTGGCCGTGGTGCGGGGCCAGCGTGAGGGTGCGGTGGTGCTGTTGGGCTCGGCCACGCCCTCCATCGAGAGTTTCCACAATGCCCGGCGCGGCAAGTACACCCTCCTCGAGATGGCCAAGCGGGTGGACGACAAGCGC
This sequence comes from Verrucomicrobiales bacterium, assembly GCA_027490985.1. Taxonomy (GTDB): domain Bacteria; phylum Verrucomicrobiota; class Verrucomicrobiia; order Limisphaerales; family UBA9464; genus SXXZ01. The sequence continues at coordinate 11,915 of JAIXXC010000269.1, read as the reverse complement.
CTGCCGGTGGTGCGCGTCGTGGACTTGCGCGAGGAGTCCCGCAAGTCCAAGAGCGGGGCCCCGCCGGTGTTCACGCTGCGCTTGCGCGAGGCCATCACCCAGCGTCTGGAGCGACGCGAGCAGACGCTGTTGTTCCTCAATCGCAGAGGCTTCTCGACCTCGCTGCAATGCCCTCAATGCGGCCATGTGGCGGGCTGCCCCAACTGTTCGGTCTCGCTGACCTACCACCGCGCTTCGCGCCGGTTGCTCTGCCACATTTGCGGCCACGAAGATCCGGTGCCCGATCATTGCCCGGCTCCCGGCTGCGGCAATCCGGCCATCCGGTTCGCCGGTATCGGCACCGAACGGGTCGAAGACGCCCTGCGCAAGGGATTCCCGCACGCGCGCATCGAGCGGATGGATTCGGACACGCTGAAGCGCAAGGAGGACTACCGGCGCATCCTCACCGAGTTCCGCACGGGCAAGATCGACATCCTGGTGGGCACCCAGATGATCGCCAAGGGGCTGCATTTCCCGAACGTCACGCTGGTGGGCATCGTGCATGCCGACCTGAGCCTGCATCAGGCCGATTTCCGGGCCGGTGAGCGCACCTTCCAGTTGCTCACCCAGGTGAGCGGGCGGGCAGGGCGGGGGGATGTCGAGGGCGAGGTGTTCGTCCAGAGTTTCACGCCGTTCCACCCGGCCATCCAATATGCCCGGCGGCACGACTTCCTGGGGTTCTACGAGCAGGAGGTGGAGTTCCGCGAACAGTTGCAGTATCCGCCCGCCGCCCGGGTGGCTCTCCTGACGGTGAAGGGCCGCAACGAAGACAAGGTCAAGCTCTTCGCCGAGCACTTGCGCAAGGCCTTGGATGCCGGCCTCAAAGGCTGGAAAGACCTGATCCTCGCGGGCCCGGCGCCGGCCCCGTTGCTCAAGGCCGAGAGCTTCTTCCGGCATCAGATCATGCTGCGGACCTCGGCCATGAGCCGCCTGTCCACCGAATTGGCCAAGATCGAGCAGGCCTTCGCCCTGCCGGCCGACCTGAGCCTGATCATCGATATCGATCCGGTGAATCTCGGGTGAGGCGCAAACCCGACGCCGGACCCATCCGCCGGGTTTGATCGGCCCCGTCAGGCCGTTTCCGCCAACGCGCCCACGACGGTCCAAGCGGAGGTTTTTGCCGAGGGGGGTGAGCCCGGCCATTCGGCAATCGATGCCGGTTCCGAGGGGTGGGATCGTGAAATCCTGCGTTTTCAGCCCAAAAACCCCTCGGCACACCCGCTGCTGGATGGGACGTCACGTGGGTGCCACCAATTCCATTCCATCGACCCTGACCGCGGGTTCCCTGACCAACGCCCTCGCGGCGCCCGACCTGAGCGGTGCCGCCGGTTCGCTGGGGCGCATGATGGGGGCCCTGGCCCTGGTGTTCGCCCTGCTCATCGGGGCGCTGTGGATCTACCGGCACTGGCAGCGATTGCTGCTGCACAAGACGCCCGTCACCGGTCTGAGGGTGGTGGATGTGAAAAATCTCGGCCAACGGATGGCGGTGTATGTCGTCGCCTACCGGCATCAGCAGTTCTTGATCGGCGCTTCCCCCAATGGGTTGTCGCTCCTGTCGGTCCTGGATTCGGATCCGACCCTGCCGAATGGCCTTCCGCTCTCCGGACCGGGTTCCCAGGCCGCGGGCGTGGAAGCCGAAGGCTCCTTCCGCAGCGTTCTCGAAAAGACCCTTTCTCCCAAGGCATGAATCACCGGATCGAGGCATGCACGCTCGTCGGTGGACGACGGGCGATCGGGTTGGGGATCCTGCGATTCCTGCTGTGGACCGCCGTGGTGCTGATGCCATGGCTCATGCCTCTGCGAGCGGTGGCCCAGGCCCCGGTTGCTCCGGCCGCGACCGGTTCGACCGCGGGAGCCCTGCCTCCGCTCACCTTGAACATCGGCATGGATGGCATCGGCCAGCCCAAGGACGTGGATGTCGCCATCCAGGTGCTCTTCGCCATCACCCTGCTGTCGATGGCCCCGTCCATCGTGCTCCTGATGACCTGCTTCAGTCGCATCGTCATCGTGCTGTCGTTCGTGCGGAATGCCCTCACGCTCCAGGGAGCGCCGGCCAACCAGGTGATCATCGGGTTGTCGCTGTTCCTCACCTACTTCGTGATGGAGCCGGTCTGGTCCAAGGTCCAGACGACCGCGCTCCAGCCCTACATGGAGAAGAAGATCACCTCGGCCCAGGCGCTGGAGGCGGCCTCCAAGCCCATCCGGTCGTTCATGCTGCGACAGACCCGACCCAAGGATGTCGAGTTGTTCGTGGAGTTGTCGAAGATCCCGCCCACCACGCCCGAAGCCATGCCGTTGCGGGTCGTCATCCCGGCCTTCATCATCAGCGAGCTCCGGACGGCCTTCCAGATGGGCTTCCTCATCTTCGTGCCTTTCATCCTGATCGACATCGTCGTCGCCACCGTGCTCATGAGCATGGGCATGATGATGATGCCACCGGCCACCATCGCCCTTCCGCTGAAGATCCTGCTGTTCGTCCTCGTGGACGGATGGTCGCTCATCGTGCGCTCGCTGCTCATGAGCTTCGGCATCTGACCCCGGTCCTGAATCTGTTGACGTCCCCTGCTACAGCCCATGAATCCCGAAACCGCCGTCGAACTCATCAAGTCGCTCATCCTCAACTCCGTGGCCCTGGCTTCGCCGATCCTCATGACCGCGCTGACCATCGGTCTGGGGGTGAGTGTCTTCCAGGCCGTGACCTCCATCCACGAACAGACCCTCTCCTTCGTGCCCAAGGCTCTCGCCGTGCTCTCGCTCATCGTGGTGATGCTGCCCTGGATGGTGCGCACCATGGTCGAGTTCACCCGATCGGTGATCGAGCGCATGCCTCAGATGGTGGGCTGAATCATGACGGCGACCCAATCCATCGCCGTCTGGGTGCTGGTGATGGTGAGGGCCAGCGGCATGATCCTCACGATGCCCGTGTTCTCCGGCAACCAGGTGCCCCGCCCCCTCAAGATCGCCCTGGCGGTGCTCTTGGCCACGCTGGCCACGCCGCTGCTGCCCCCGGTCGACCTGGGGGTCGATTCGATCTGGTGGCTCGTGCAAGTGGTGTTCATCGAGGTCACCGCCGGAGCCGTGCTGGGATTCATGTGCCGATTCACCTTCTTCGCGCTCGATGTCACCGGAACCCTCATCGCCAACGATCTGGGACTGACCATGTCCACGATCCTGAATCCGGGGTCCAACGCGGCCGCACCCATCACTTCGACCCTGCTTTATTGGCTGGGCGCGGTCACCTTCTTCGGCTTGGACATCCATCATTGGGTGCTGGCGTTCTTCATCCGCACCTATTCGGTGCTTCCGATGGGGGCCGCCCACGGCAGCGAGGATTTGATGCGCAACGTCCTCACGCACACCGGCTGGATCCTGTCGGCCGGCATCCAGGTGGCCGCACCCATCATGGCCGTGGCGTTCCTGGTGACCTGGGTGTTCTCGATGCTGGGACGGGCCGTTCCCCAGATGAACGTGTTCTCCGAGAGCATGCCGGTGCGGGTGCTCTCCGGATTGTTCGTCTTCGCCATGAGCATGCGGTTCATCGGCGACCACACGGCGAACTTCCTGCGCCGGATCCCCGACGATTTCGTGCGCGTGGCGCAGATCCTCGGATACACCGCTCCCAACCCCTGATGCGTCATGTCTGAAGATCATGGCGACAAGACGGAGCAACCGACGGAGAGGCGTCTGACCGAGGCCCTGGGCAAGGGCCAGTTCGCCAAGTCGCAGGAGATCCAGACGGCCTTCGTGCTCATGGCCGGAATCTGGGCGCTCCAGTCGTACGGGGGGCAGTTGCTCGACGACATGACCGGGGTATTCCAGTCGGTCTTCTTCCACCTTCACGACACGACGATCGACGTCAACAGCATCCAGGAGAAGGCCTCCGACTCGGCCATGACCCTGGTGGGCTGCGTGGCCCCGCCCGTGATCGCCACGGGTGTGGCCGGCATCGCGGCCGGGTTGGTCCAGAGTCGATTCCGGATGGTGAGCGATCCCATCAGTTTCAACTGGGAGCGCCTCAATCCCATGGCCGGATTCAAGCGGATCTTCTCCGTCCAAGCCCTGTTTCCGGCGGCGGTGAACCTGGTGAAGCTGGCTGCGGTGAGCTGGTTCTCGTGGAATCAGGTCCGGTCGGTGCTCGATGACCCGATCTTCAATGCGCCGGTGGACATCACCCGGGTGGGCACCTTCCTTTCCCAGACCTCGATGCGCATCGGCAGTCGGGTGCTCCTGGCCCTGCTGCTGGTGGCCGCGATCGACTACGCCTACCAGCTTTGGAAGACCCACCGCGACCTCATGATGACCAAGGAGGAGGTCAAGGATGAGAGCAAGCAGAGCGAGGGCAATCCGCATGTGAAGGGCGAGATGCGCAAGCGGCGGATGCGGCGTAAGTCGTTCAAGGCCCAGTTGGAGGATGTCCCCAATGCCGACGTGGTGATCGCCAATCCGACCCACATCGCGGTGGCCCTACGCTACGATCGCGATTCCATGGCCGCTCCGAAAATCATCGCCATGGCCAAGGACTACAACGCCCTGCGCATTCGTGAAATGGCCGAAAAACTCCAGATCCCGGTGATGGAGAACAAACCTCTGGCCCGGATGCTCTTCAAATACGGCAAGGTCGACTCCGACATCCCCATCCAGCTCTACACCGCGGTGGCGGAGATTCTGGCCTATGTGTACCGCGTGAATCGCTTCCGCTATCACGCCCGGACCGCCTCGGTGGCCTCGGCGAGGCCCGGGGTGCCCACGCGATGAGGGACGGATTGTTCCCGGAGCCCGTCTCCACCCGGCAGGGTTTTCCCGGGGAGAGGTTGGAATCCCATGAAAACCGGGGAAATCCCCTCGAAAACGACTTGGACCGATAACTGCTTTTCGCGCTGCCGGAAACGGACGCGATGACGAAAACACAGGACAGTTGGTTGGTTCGGTTGAGCCAGATGGATCTCTGGTTGGTGGCGGGGGTGTTCGGCACCGTGTTGCTGCTCATCCTGCCCGTGCCGCCGTTGCTGCTCGACCTGCTCCTGGCCGTCAGCATCGCCTCGGCGTTGCTCATCCTGCTGGTGATCCTCTACACCGATGATCCCTCGGAGTTCACCGGGTTCCCCTCGCTGCTGCTCTTCGTGACCTTGTTCCGGCTGGCGCTCAACGTGGCGACCACCCGGTTGATCCTCATCTCCGGCGATGCGGGGCACATCATCGAGGCGTTCGGCAATTTCGTCGTCGGTGGCAACTACGTGGTCGGCATCGTCATCTTCTCGATCCTGGTGGTCATCAACTTCGTGGTCATCACCAAGGGCGCGGGCCGCATCGCCGAAGTGGCCGCCCGGTTCACCCTCGATGCCATGCCCGGCAAGCAGATGGCCATCGATGCCGAGTTGGGGGCAGGCGTCATCAACGAACAGCAGGCGCGGGCCCGGCGTCGCAAGGTGGAGCAGGAGGCCGATTTCTACGGAGCCATGGACGGTGCCTCCAAGTTCGTCCGCGGCGATGCCGTGGCGGCGGTCATCATCACCGTGGTGAATGTCGTGGGTGGATTCGCCATCGGCATGGCGCAGCGGGGCATGAGCTTCACCGAAGCCCTCTCGCGCTACACGCTGCTGTCCATCGGTGACGGTCTGGTCTCGCAGATCCCCGCGCTGGTGACCTCCATGGCGGCGGGACTTCTGGTGACCCGGGCCGCATCCCGGAACAACTTCGGCGAAGAACTCGGCCGGCAGCTCACCTCGTACCCGCGGGCGCTGTCGATCCTCTCGGGCATGTTGGCGTTGCTGTCGTTGGTGCCCGGTCTGCCGATGTTTCCGTTCCTGGTCCTGGCGGTGTTGACCTGGTACATCGGCCGCAACATCAAGAACCGGCCCGCGGCCGCGACCGACGCCTCCGGCAAAGCGGTGTCCAAGAATGCCAAGCCGGGAGAGGCGACTGCGGCCGGTGCAGCGGGAGCGGCCGGGGCGGCGGCCCCCGACAAGCTCGAGAATCTGCTGGGTGTGGACGCCATGCTCATCGAATTGGGCTTCGGCCTGGTCTCATTGGCCGACAGCCGCAAGGGCGGCGATCTGCTGGAGCGGGTGACCGGAGTGCGGCGTCAATTCGCCCAGGAGATGGGCTTGCTGATCCCGCCCATCAAACTCCGCGACAATCTCCAGATCGGAGCCAATGAATACCGCTTCCTGCTCAAGGGGAATCCCGTGGCCACCGGAAACCTCATGCCGGGCTATTCGCTCGCCATGAATGCCACGAACAGTCGGGTGAGCCTCAAAGGGATTCCGACCACCGAGCCGGTCTTCCAATTGCCCGCGACTTGGATCACCGAACTCGAACGCAAGTCGGCCGAGATCGCCGGCTACACGGTGGTGGACGCGTCGAGCGTGCTCATCACCCATCTCACCGAGGTGGTGAAGCATCAGAGTCACGAAATCCTCTCACGTCAGGATGTCCAGCAACTGCTGGATCATCTCAAGACAACCCACCCCACCGTGGTGAACGAGCTCATTCCGGCCCAACTCAACGTGGGACAGGTGCAGCGCATCCTGCAGAACCTCCTCGCCGAGGGCATCTCCATCCGCAATCTCGCGAGCATCCTGGAAAAGGTCAGCGACTTCGCCGGGGTCACGAAGAATCCCGACGAACTCAGCGAGCATGCCCGCCGCGCTCTGGGACCCCAGATCGTGAAGCCTTATCAGGACGAACGGGGCGTGCTCAAGGCGATCACCCTCGATCCCCGGTTGGAGCAGGAGATCGCCAAGGGGGTGCGACAATCGCAGAACGAGATCGCCCTGCTGCTGGAGCCGCGGTTGGCCCGGCATCTGGTGGAGAATCTCTCGAAGATGATCCAGGGCCTGCTCGCGTCGGGTCAGGCCCCGGTGGTGCTGTGCGGTCCCCACATCCGACTCGCCTTCCGGCGCTTCTTCGAGGCCACCTTCAGCGACCTGACCGTGTTGAGCTATTCGGAGGTCCCGGGTCGGGTGGACATCCAGAGTGCCGGCACGCTCGCCATTCCGGAGTGATCCCTCGGGCGCGCTGAACGCAAAACAGCGGGGACGCAGTGAACTGCATCCCCGCTCTTGCGGTGTCTGCTCAGAACGAAGGTTCGCTCAGAACCATCGCGAGACCGAAAGGGTCACCAGATAATCCGCGAAGGCGGCATCGCCACGGGTGCCCTTCTGGAGGTTCCAGTAGCTGCGCTCGCGCTGGGCCTCCAGGCGCCAGGGCACCGTGATGGCGACATTCCATTTCCCGGGCATCCAGTTGATGCCCGGTTCGATGGCGATGGAGTAGCCGGGCCTGCGGAAGCCTTCTTCGTTGCCGGCATTGCCATTGAGGTCTTCCACCGGGATGCCCTCCATGCGTCCGCCGAGCGAGAGCGACAGGTTATGCTTCTCGCTGACCACCTTCGAGAAACCCGCCCGGAACAGGTACTGGTCGGTGATGGACATGCCGTTGTCGATGTCCCGGCCCGCGATGGTCGGGCCGGCGTCCCTTCGGGCGGTGGGGTTCAGGGTGCCGTTCACGTTCTGGGGGTTGAAGAGGTAGAAGGCCTGGGCGTAAGCGAAAAAGCCACGGGTGAGCTCGCGATAGCCGTTGAGTTCCCACGACACACCCCAGCCGCCATCACCAGGTTGGATGGATTGGTCGACGTTGCGGCGGACCGGCTGGATGTTCACGCCGGCGGTGGGGTCTTGGTCCTGAAAGAATATGTCGTCGGCCTGGAAGTCACCGCTGGGCGCCTTGCCGCCGATGCTGACCTGCAGGTTGCCCTTGGGCTTGGTGGCCGGGTCCCAGATCCAGGCACCCACGATGGCCCGTACATCGCCGATGCCCATGGCACTGGTGTCGCGGCGGACTCCGCTGTGTTCGTAGGGGGCCGAACGGATGTGATGCACCCAGGGCAGGACCAGCGAGGCCGACCAGCGGGGGTTGAACTGGTACGTCACGCTGGTGTCGATGAACTGCGAGTAGTTGATCACCTCGGTGCCCTGCTGGAAGCGATCCAGCCCCGCCGCGTTGCGCGACTCGTTGCCGCCGATGAAGTGGCGGTCGGACTTGAAGAATCGGTAGCCCACCGAGGCCAGCCAAGGACCGTGTTCAGCGGCGTCCTCTCCCATGCCCGCGTGGTTCATGGTGCACATGCCTCCGCCGCGCACAGCGACGCAGCCTTGGGCCATGGCTTGGGGTTGCAGCACGGCATTCACACAGAGGGTGGCGGCGGCCAGGGCGGTGGCGGATCGGGCCATCGACGGAGAGTATTTCATGGGCATCACCGTACACGGCCGTGTTCTGGAATTCGGCCGGTTTGGGGCCGAATGCCGCCAAGTTGGGGCGGAATGCCGGTTTTTGGTTGCCAGTGGCGGGTCAGACCCGATGGCAGGCCACCCGCCGTCCCGTCTCCGGTTCCCGCAGTTCGGGCCGTTCGATGCGACACCGGGGTTCTGCGACCGGACATCGGGAGTGGAACGGGCACCCGGCGGGCGGATCGATGGGCGAGGGGGGCTCACCTGCGAGCACGATGCGCTGGCGTCGGGAGCTCGAGTCCAAGACCGGGACCGCCGAAACCAGGGCTTGGGTGTAGGGGTGGAGCGGCTTTCGGCACAGTTCGGAGGCCGGCCCTTCTTCCACGACGCGGCCGAGGTACATCACCAGGATGCGGTGGGCCAGGTGTTCCACGACGGCCAGATCGTGCGAAATGAAGAGGTATGCCAGCCCATGACGCCGCTGCAGATCCTGCAGGAGATTCACGACCTGGGCCTGGACACTGACATCCAACGCACTGACGGGTTCATCGCAGACGAGGAGCCGGGGTTCCACGGCCAAGGCTCGCGCGATGCCGATGCGCTGACGCTGCCCGCCGCTGAACTCATGCGGATATCGGTGACGGTGCGAGGCCTCCAGCCCGACGGATTCCAGGAGGTGAGTGATCCTCTGTTCCCGCGATGCCGAATCGGGAGTCAGCCGGTGGATGTCGAGGGGTTCTCCCAGGATCTCTCCGACGGTGAAGCGCGGGTTCAAGGAACTGAAGGGATCCTGGAAGATCATCTGGAAGTGGCGTCGCTGCTCGCGCAGGGCGCGCCCTTCGAGCCGGGAGAGGTCGGTGCCGCCAAATCGGACGATCCCGGCGGTGATGGGCCCCAGGCGTACCACGGCCCGTCCCAGTGTCGTCTTGCCGCAACCGCTTTCACCCAAGAGACCCACGGTTTCGCCGGCCCCGAGTGTGAAACTCACGTCTTCGACGGCGTGGACGACACCTCCGGTCTTCGAGCCGGCGTGTGGCCCGACAGGAAACCGGACGCAGAGGTTCTCGACTCGGAGCAGGGGATCGGTGGGCATGGTCGATCAATCCTCGGTGTGGGGGCAACGCACCCGATGGGAGTCTCGGTGTGGGGCCGCAGTTTGGCCCCGGTTTGGGTCGGAATCGGACCGCCAGTCGATCGGATGCCGTGAGCATTCGGGCCGCGCCACCGGACACCGGGGTTCGAAGCGGCAACCCGGCGGCCATTGTCCGAGGCCGGGCACGGATCCGGCGATGGTTTCAAGCCGTCCTCCCGAACGGCCCGGCACGGGGACCGAGTTCAACAGGGCCCGGGTATAGGGGTGTCTGGGGTTCCGCAGCACCGCTGCGGCCGGCCCTTCCTCCACGAGTTGGCCGGCGTACATCACGCCGATCCGATCGGCGATGTCGGCCACCAGGCCCAGGTTGTGGGTGATGAGCAGGATGGCCATCCCGAGCCGCCGCTGCAGGTCCTTCAGCAATTCGATGATCTGGGCCTGCACGGTGACATCGAGGGCCGTGGTCGGTTCGTCGGCGATGAGCAGTCGGGGTTGCGGGGCCAGCGCCATGGCGATCATGACTCTCTGTTGCATGCCGCCGGAGAGTTGGTGCGGATAGGCCTTGAGTCGGGTCTCCGGGGCGGGAATGCCCACCGTCGTCAAAAGCCGGATCACTTCAGTCTCGTGGGCGACCTCGGGCCGGTGCCGGGCCAGGGATTCCAGGATCTGCGCGCCGATGCGCATCACCGGGTTGAGCGAGGCTCCGGGTTCCTGAAAGACATATCCTACCGTGCCCCCGCGGATCTGCTGCAGTGGGCCGGGACTCATCGTCAGCACGTCGTGGCCGTCGAGCAGGATTTCTCCCCGCCGGATCCGGGCCGGCGGCGTGGGCAGCAACCGGGCGATGCTCAGGGCGGTGACGCTCTTGCCGCAGCCGCTCTCACCGACCAGACACAGGGTCGTGCCGGCCTCCAGGCTCAGAGACACCGCGTCGACGGCGCGATGGGAGCCGAAGTCGATGCACAGGTTGCGGAGTTCGAGAAGGGGCATCGGGAGTCGGGCGGGGGCGTTGCGGCCATCACACGCTTCGGCGGTTTCCGTCAAGGTCGGGGTGCGGGTGGGGGCGAGGCGGGTTTCACCGCATCCTGGGCTTTCTCGGCCAGTTTCCGGGCTTGAGCCTCGGCGGCGGCAGCGGCCTGGGAGGCCAGTTCCGACGCTTCTTTCCAGGCCTGACCGGCCTGGATTCGGGTTGCCGCGGCTCCGGCCTGAGCCTGGGTCCGAACCTGTTGAAGGGCGTTGGTCGTCGCGGACTTGAGGCGCATCGCGGTTTCGCTGTGGGCCGCCGCTTCAGCGGCCCGCCGGGCCTCTTCGGCGGCGCGTCGGGCCAGCGCTTCGGCGGACTGCGTCGCATCGCGGGCCGCTTCCCGGGCCACGGCGGCGGCCGAGGCCGCTCCGGACTGGATGCGCTCGCCGGCTTCCCGCATCACCTTGCCGGCCTCCTCGGCCGTGGGCGGCGGCGTTTCACGGGAGCAGCCAGAGCCCACCAGCAGGATCAGGATCGTCACGGCGACCGCGGGGGCGGTGCTTCGGGAAACGGATCTCGGCTTCATGAGGGTAGGGTGGGGGTGATCGAAGTGATGGGCCATTCCGGTGGGGTTGGAGTTCCCGGACTCAGGGTCCGCCGACGGGGGATTCGATTCGATTGCCGTTCCATGGCCATGCCGGGGTTCAACTCACCTTCTGGATGCGGTGGGTCTCGGTGCGTCCGGCCAGGTCGATCTTCACGGCGTCACCCTGACGGTGACCGATCAATTGCCGGCCCAGGGGCGATTGCGGCGTGATCACCATGATCTCCTGACCTTCGAAGACCACTTCTGTGCCGCCAGCCCGGGACGCCAGCAGGTAGGCCGAGACGATTCCACGACGCTCCGTCTCGACGTAGGCGCCCAGATCGATGGGGTCGCCGGCGGAGAAGGCGCGCTGGGTCATCGTCTGGAACTGCCGGATCGAGGCCTCCAATTCGGCCACCTGACGGGCTTGCCCGCGGGCGAGGTACGAGGCCTCCAGTCCGCGCGTGTCGTACTTGTTCTCGGCCTTGCTCTGCTCGTGGGTCGCCTCGGCGCGGGCCGCGCTGGCCGCCTTGAAATACAACGAGAGGTCTGCGGTCAGTTTTTCAACGACGCACTGGAGGAGGATCGCCTTGTTCATGGAGTTCGGGCCGAGGGGCTCGGGATCAGCCCCCCTTGGGAAAGAAACTCTATCGCCGGCCATCGATCTCGGTAGGCTGGTGGCGCTATGAGCCATTCCGCTCCCAATTCAACCATGGCCGTGTTTCTGGATCTAGAGAACATCGCGCTCGGAGCCCGTGATGCCCGGTTTCCGCGATTCGACATCCAGAAGGTGCTGGAGCGGCTGCTGCTCAAGGGTCACATCGTCGTCAAGAAGGCCTACTGCGATTTCGACCGCTACAAGGAGTTCAAGCGCGACCTGCACGAGGCCGCCTTCGAGCTGATCGAGATCCCGCACCTGCGCATGTCGGGCAAGAACTCGGCCGACATCCGCATGGTCGTGGACGCGCTCGACCTGTGCTACACGAAGGGGCACGTCGACACCTT
>JAIXXC010000176.1 GCA_027490985.1 Verrucomicrobiales bacterium | reverse complement strand
GCCCTCCACGACCGTTGACAGTTTTCCAAGCGCCAACCTAGTGTCCGCCCAACAACTCTCTCACATGTACCGCGTCGCCCTCATTCTTGCCGTACTGGCCGCCATCGGAAGCCTGGCGCTGAGCTTCACCGTCACCAAACCCAAGATCGAGGGACTGGTGCAGGAGCGGAACGATCTTCAAACCAACCTGACCGCGGCTGAAACCGCCAAGACCGAGGCCGAAAAGAAGGCCAAGGCCGCCGTGGCCACCGCCGACAAGAAGACGGCCGAACTCGCGGCCACCCAGAAGGAACTCGAGACGGCCACCGCGACCGCGGCGACCCAGCAGGCCCGCGCCGACAAGTACTTCGCCGACTACAACAAGACCTTGGCCGACAAGAACGCCGCCCAGGAGCAACTGGCCCAGTGGAGCGGCACCGGCCTCAAGCCCGACCAAATCCTCGACATGAAGGCCGAACTGAAGGCCTCCAAGGAGCTCGTGGCCGTGCTGGGGGATGAGAAGTCCATCCTGCAGCGCTCGGTCGCCTCCCTGAAGAACAAGCTTTCCAAGTACGAAGACGAGAACCGCGTGGTCGCCATGCCGGGGCTCAAGGGAGCGGTCGTTGCGGTGGATCCGAAGTGGGAGTTCGTGGTGATCAATGTCGGTTCCCAGCAGGGCGCCCTCGAAGGGGGACTGCTCATGGTTCGCCGGGGTGACAAGCTGGTGGGCAAGGTCAAGATCGTCACCGTCGAGGCCAACCGCAGCGTCGCCAACGTCCTGCCGGCGTGGAAGCAGGGTGATGTGGCGGTTGCCGCCGGTGATCAGGTGTTGTACTGATCCTTCCATGAAGTTGTTTGTCCAACGGTTCAAGGGCTTGGCCCTGGCTGGAGTCGTCGCGGCCCTCATGAGCGGTTGCCGAACCGAAGACGAGTTGATCGGCCGGCCGTGGAACACCCCGAAATCTTGGGAATCGGGCCTTCCCTCGGCCATGACCGAGGGTCGCTGATCGGCGACCGAATCGGTCATCGGATCGGAATCAGGCCGGTATGACGGGGTGGCCCGAGTTTCCATCGGGCGAGACCCTGCGGTGGGGCGGTTCAAGGCATCGGAAGCGGTTTCAAGAGGGTGATGAAGGGGCTCGACGAGTTGCCTCGCGAGCGGTCTGACCTCACCCAATGCCTTCACGGCACCCACATTCTGGCCCGAGTGCTTCAAGCCCGACTCCCCCGGCTCGATACCGGACATTCTCAACACCCAGCCGAATACCCGGCCGAATACCCAGCCCATTTCCCTTGACCGGCCGCTGATCGGACTCCCACCCTTGTCCATCGCCCTAAAGGCTTCTCAATGCTAGCGCAGATCAAAGGTCTCTTCTCGAACGATATCGGAATCGACCTCGGAACCGCCAACTCCCTGGTGTATGTCAGGGATCAGGGCATTGTGTTGCGCGAACCGTCCGTGGTGGCCATCCAGGCCGGTACCACGAATGTGTTGGCCGTCGGCGAAGAGGCCAAGCGCATGCTGGGCCGCACCCCCGGCAACATCGTGGCCATCCGCCCGATGAAAGACGGCGTGATCGCCGACTTCGAGATCACCGAGGCGATGCTGCGGCATTTCATCCAGAAGGTGCATCATCGCAAGTTGATCATGCCCCGGGTGGTGGTGGCGGTTCCCTCGGGCATCACCGAGGTCGAAAAGCGGGCCGTCAAAGACTCCGCGACCCACGCCGGAGCCCGCGAAGTCTATCTCATCGAGCAACCCATGGCCTCGGCCATCGGAGTGGGACTGCCCGTCCACGAACCCTCGGGCAACATGATCGTCGACATCGGCGGTGGCACCTGCGAGATCGCGATCATCTCGCTGGCCGGCATCGTCTTCAGCCGCAGCGTCCGCGTGGGCGGCGATGAATTCGACGAAACGATCGTCGCGCACATGAAGCGCGCACACAATTTAATGATCGGCGAACGTACCGCCGAGGAGATCAAGATCCGTGTCGGGTCGGCGTTTCCGTTGGACCAGGAATTGACCATGGAGGTGAAGGGCCGCGACCTGAGCGCGGGCCTCCCCAAGACGGTCGTCATCCGTTCCGAGGAAATCAGAGCCGCCCTGCAAGAACCGCTCTCGAGCATTTTGGAGTCTGTCCGCATCACGTTGGAACGATGCCCCCCTGAATTGTCCGCCGATCTGGTGGACCGGGGCATCATGATGGCCGGCGGTGGAGCGCTGTTGCGCAACATCGACCGCTTGGTCGCACAGGAAACCGGTCTTCCGGTCCACATCGCCGACGATCCGTTGAGCGCCGTGGCCACGGGCACCGGGCGCGTGCTGCAGGAACTCTCCTTCCTCCGACGAGTCGCTTCTTCCACGTCGACCTGATCTCCCCGGAGGGCGTTCGTCCGTCAACGGATCGAACGTGCTGAAGCGGACCCACTATCTTGCTCTGGCCGGCGTCGGATTGCTGACGCTCGCCCTGTTGAACTTGCCCGAGTCGTTGCAGACCCGGGTCAAGTCGGCCATCGGCGCGTCGTTCCTGCCGCTCTTCGGCATCCGGGCGGCCTCCGACGCCCTCCTCGACCGGGCCGGGTATCAGGTTCTCCCCCGCTCCACGCTCATCGACAACCTCCTGCGCCTGGAGCGCGAGAACGCCGAACTGCGCGTCACGGCTTTGCAGGGAGCCGATGCCCTGGCTGAAAACCAGCGCCTGCGGGCCACCCTCGGTGCGGCCCCGCGCGGGCCCTGGCACCTCAAACTGGCCCGCGTGGTGGGTCGGGATCCGACCACCTGGTGGCGGACGCTGCAAATCAACCTCGGTTCCCGGGACAACCTCAAACCCGACCACGTGGTGATGAGCGGCGCCGGACTGGTCGGGCGTATCAGCCAAGCCGGGCTGACCCATTCGCAAGTGGCTCTGGTGGGCGACGCCGAATGCGGCGTGGCGGTGGTGGTCAAGGAGACCCGGGATCTCGGCATCATCAAACCGGGGCAAACCCTCTTGGGCGACGGTGGCCTGGTCGAAATGACCCTGCTGCAGAACTGCCCCGGGATCATGGCCGGACAGGTCGTCCTGACCAGCGGTCTGGGCGGGGTCTTTCCGGCCGGACTCCCGGTCGGGACCATCGTCGACACCCGGAACGAGGACGGCAACGTGTTCACCACGGCGAGGGTCCGATTGTCGGCCAATCTCAACCGCCTCGAGGAAGTGTGGGTGTTGACGCCATGAACCGGTTCACACGGATCTTCCTGTTCTTGGCGATGTGGCTTTCGGTCTTCGCCCAGACCCAGTTCCAAGGACTGCGGGACCTGGTCCAAGTTCCGATCGCCATCAGCCCGGCCCTCGTGAGCTATGCGGCCCTGACCCACGGTCTCGGCGTCACCCTGTCTCTCGGCATCCTGGGGGGCCTCTGGGTCGATTCCCTGTCGGCGTCACCGGTGGGGGTGAGCGTGTTGCCCTTGTTCCTGCTGGGGTTCACCCTGCACCTGCAGCGTCACCTGATCCTCAGAGACCAGGGATTCGCCCAGTTCTGGGTCGGGCTCGGCGCGGGGGCCGGCGTGCCGCTCCTCACCCTGGGAGTCCTCTCCCTGACCCGATCTCAACCGGTGACGGGCGGCTTCACCGTCATCCACCTGCTGCTGCTGGGCATGATCAACGGCGTGGCCTGCCCCTTCCTGTTCCGGATGTTCGACTTCCTGCACCGGGTCTTCGACTACCGCCCCCTCACCACCTCCAGCTTCCGGCCGGATCGCGAAACGGTCCGGGGCCGGCAGTTCCGACCCCGCTGAACCATGTTGATCTTCGACCAGTTCAACAAAGGGGATCGGGCGCTCCGGTGGATGGCCGGACTCGTCGGTGCAGGCCTGCTGCTGCTGCTCATCGGGCTGCTGCGGGTACAGATCCTCGGCCACCACCGCTTCGAGCAATCGCTGCAGACCCAAAGCTTCCAATCGGTCCGCGTTCCGGCCTTGCGGGGACGCATCCTCGACCGACACGGGCGGGAATGCGTGGGCAATGCCCCGCGATACCGGCTGGATGTCTACCTCGAGGCGCTGAGTCGCGACTTCACCCGGGAATACACCCGGCTGCGGCGCGAAGTCGTGGCGGCCCGGGGTGGCACCAACGCGCCGGCTCCGGGACTCTGGCATCGATTGGCCTCCAAATTCAGGCGCGAAGCCCCCCGGGTGCTGATCCGCCCCGAAGAGAACAACCTGCTCTGGAGACAGGCCCGCTACAACGTGGTGAGCAACGTGGTGGCCCGGGTCGCCTCCAAGGTCGGGCTGCCCCTGACACTCACCGAATCCGAGTTGCACCGGCACTGGGCCAACAGCCGGGCACTACCCCTGGCCGTGCTCAAGAAGCTCACCCCCCAGCAGGTCTCCCTGCTGACCGAACAATCGTGGTCGATCCGGGGCATCAGCATCGAGCTTCAGGCCGTACGGCACTATCCCCATGGCCCCTTGGCCGCCCACGCATTGGGTTACCTGGTCCGGGCCGACGACTTCGAGGGCGACGAGGGTGAATCGTTCGATTACCGACTTCGGGACTATCGCGGGGCCGCCGGTCTCGAAGCCGCCTTCGACACCGCCCTCCGGGGCACCTCGGGCTCCAAGAGCATCCTCGTCAACAGCGACGGCTATCGGGTGGG
>JAIXXC010000288.1 GCA_027490985.1 Verrucomicrobiales bacterium | reverse complement strand
GGGGATTCCTGGGAGTCGATGCCTTCTTCGTTCTCTCCGGTTTCCTGATCCAGGGCCTCGTCGCGACCGACCTCGAGTCGGGCCGGTTTTCCTTCCGCGAGTTCTACCTGCGACGGGCCCTGCGACTCCTGCCCAACGCCACCCTGACGATCCTCGCCACGCTGGCGCTTTGGAACCTCTGTCTGCCTCCCAACGCCGCCATCCAACCCGGATTGCACGGGCTGTTCACCCTGGCCAACCTCTCCAATCTTTTCGTCTGGAAACACCTGGGCAGCTACTGGGGCGAGGCGGCTGAAAACGCGCCGCTCACCCACTTCTGGAGCCTGGGCATCGAGGAGCAGTTCTACTTGTTCTTCCCCGGGCTGCTCTGGCTGTGGCACCGCGGGCGCAGACCCGGTCTCGGGGGGCTCGGGGGTTTTGGAAGTCTCGCGGTGCCTGCGATCCTGAGCCTCGTGCTGTGGATCCACGGCTCGCGTCACCATCCCTCGGGCACCTTCTATCTGCTGCCGACCCGCGCCTGGGAACTGCTGCTGGGCGCACTCGCCGCCCAATGGGCCCGCTCGTCACCCGCGGCCCGAAACCTACCCCGGGCCACGGGCTGGATCGGCCTGATCCTTCTGATTGGAAGCCTCATCACAGTACCCCATGCCGATTCGTCACTCGGAGCGGTGGCCCTGATCCCGACGGTGGGTACCGCAGCGGTGCTCCTGGCGCTCCGGGACCCGTCGCATCCGCTGGCGCGAATCCTGTCGCAGCCGGTCTGGGTGGGACTGGGCCTCGTGTCCTACTCCCTCTATCTGTGGCACTGGCCGCTGATCGTGCTGGGGCGTCTGATGGCCAACTACCGGAATCTCCCGCAAAGCACCGGGGCGGTGGCCGGGGGCATCCTGAGTGTGGGGGTCGCCTTCGCGGCGTATCGCTGGGTGGAAACGCCCTTCCGGGATTCCGCATGGAATCGGCGACGACGTCTCGGCTGGCTGGCGGGCGGTATGGCCCTCACCACGGCTTTGGCGGTGTTCTCGTGGCGTCGTCACTCCGAGGTCGATCCGCTGGGCCGCTTCGACCCCATGACCTTCTCGGGCCGCCTGTACGACTGTTCGACGCCCCAGGATCCACGCTGGAGCGACTCTCCCCGCTACTGGGGTTGCCGCATCCCCGTGCCCCCGGCCGACCGGCCGCCGGAACCGTGGCGCACGGGCGGACTCCGACCCGACGGCGGCGGTGCGACGCCCCGGGTGGTCGTCTTCGGCAGTTCGCATGCCCTGATGTACTCGAAGCTCATCGACGACCTCTGCCGACAAGCGCACGTCCCCGCCGCCTTCCTCGGAGCCGGCAACGGCATCCCCGCCTTGTTCGTCAACACCGAGAGTCCGCTCTTCCCGCGGCGTACCGACGGCGCGGCCTTCGACGAAGCCCGGCGTCGCTGGCTCAGGGAATGGCGCCCCGACACGCTCTTCGTCATCGACCGGTGGGATGCCTGGTCGGGCCGGGACTTGGAGCACGACCTCCGCGCCTTCCTGACCGAGGTCTGCCCGCTGGCGCAAACGGTCGTCCTCGTGACGCAGGTCCCGGTGTTGCGGGTGGGCGAGAACGAAAACCTCCGGGGCTGGGTGCATTGGCGACGCGGCCACGACGACGCGTTGCCCCTGATCCCGCCCGATGGCCGTGAAGCCTATCGCACCGAGAGCGTGGGCATCCTCCGCCGGATGCAGGGGCAATTCCCCAACGTGCGGGTTTTGGACAGTGCATCCCGATTCCACCGGGACGACGGATCGGTCCGCTATGCCGAAGGGCGTCGCTTCTTCTACACCGACGACGACCATCTCAACGACACCGGGGCCCAGGAGGTCCAAGACTTGTTCCAGACCTCAATCGCGGGCCAAAACCCGGCCGCGGTTCGGGCCGATTCTGAGCCGGGGCTCACACCACCGCACCGGGACCGGTGAGCAGCGTCAGCGAGTGGGGTGCGACCTCGAACCGGACCGGCCCCGTGCCCAGCAATTCGCCATCCACGGCGATCCACTGCGGGGGTTCGGCCGAGACCTCCAGCCAGGCACCGCGTACAAACCGGACCTGCCGATGATGCACATGGGTCCCCTTCAGCAGACGCAGGAATTGGAGCGCGAGTTCCCATCGCCCCACCGCCTCGATGAGGGTCAACTCCAGCACTCCGTCGGTCATCGAAGCCCCCGGACCGATCCTCATCAAGCCGCCCCCGGCGAACGGGGCGTTGCCCGCCACGACCGCCACCGCATGGTTCAGCACCTGCTCGCCCGAGGCCGACCGGACCCGGAGCACCGGAGGACGAAATGAGAACAGGGCCCTGAAGAAACCGGCCGAGTAGCACCAGCGGGGGCCGAACAGCCGGACCACCCCGGGCGTGGTCTGACGGAGCAATTCTCCCACGAAACCCACGCCGCCAAAGAGGACGGCATGCCGCACCCGATCACTCGACTCGCCTTCTCCCCGCCAAGTGACCCGGATCGTGTCGAGGGTCACCGGCCGAGGCTGCAGAATCGCCCGGATGGCCGCCTGATCGGGGTCTGATGCGTCGCCGATGCCCGCCACGCCGACCACTCCGGCCACTTGCGCGATGTCGTTGCCGCGTCCGAACGGGGCCACGGCCAACGGCACTCGACAACCGGATGCGATCAGACCACTGGCCACCTCATGCACCGTGCCGTCGCCCCCGGCCGCGATGACACAATCGAAGCCGGCCGACTCGGTCCGAGCCCACTCCAGGGCATGGCCCGGGTATCGGGTGACCCGGATCTCGCAGGCGACCCCGCCGGCAGCCAACCCGGCCACGAAGCGTTCCAACCGCTGCGCCTGCTCCCGCGACGAAGCCGAGGCCGGATTCCGGATCAACAGGGCTCTGCGGGAAGCGGGAATCATGGGAATACCCCCCGATCAGCGCCGGACCCAGGTGGCGTGTCGAGTGGGAATGCCCTCGGCATTGAACTGACGCTCGAAGTCGGTCTTCACCTCCAGCAACCCCTCCGGTTCACGGCCCGGGACGAACTGCTCGGCGGCGCCGTTGAAGACCTCCAGCATCTGCTCGAAATACGAGACATCATCGGTCCGACAGTGGAACCGGCCACCGGGCATCAGAGTCTTGGCCGCCAAGGCAGCGAAGGCCGGATTGATGAGACGCCGCCGATGATGTCGTTTCTTGGGCCACGGATCCGGGAAATACACATGGATGGCCGACAGCGAGGCTTCCGGAATCATCCAGTCCATGAGGTAGGTGGCCTCCATGCGCAGTCCCCGAAGGTTCTTCAATCCCTGACGTCGGCCTTTCCGGTCGATTTTCCGCAACCGGCCGAACAGGCGTTCGACGCCCAGGAAGTTCACCTCCGGATGAGCCGCCGAATACTGCAGCAGGAAGGAACCATCCCCCGCCCCCAACTCCAGCTCCACCGGGGCGGCGGTGCCGAAGAGCGAGGCGAAGTCGAGCCGACTGAGGATGTCGGGCCGGATGAGGATCGTATCGGGAAAGAGGTCGGACGCCATGACGACGCGCTCAGGTTAGGATTCTTCGGTCCCATGAGGGAAGGGTTGTATTCACCGGGTTGCGAGTCACCCGCTGGCCGGCCTCGTGCCGGCCTCGGAGGTGGCACGAACCGGGCCTCCGTCAGGGCGCACGGCCCGTGATTGCCTTATTGCGACATTGGTCGAACCTTGGGGGCATGATCCGCATCGCCCTGCTGATGATGGCCCTCGCCCTCGGAGCCGAAGGTCTGGTGGGCCTCCGGGCGGCCACAGCAAACTCCTGGCCGATGTTCCGGGGCGATCCCGCGCAACGCGGTGTGAGTCCGGCCCGCATCCCGGACGCCCCCGTGCTGAAATGGCGCTTCAAGACCGGAGGTGCGGTCAGCGCCACGGCCGCCATTGTGGACGGGGCGGTCTTCATCGGATCGGCCGACTCCAACATCGTGTGCCTGTCTCTGGCCGATGGCAGCAAACGGTGGTCGTTCAAGGCCGGAGGCCCGGTCGAAGCGTCGGCCCTGGTGCTCGACGGGCGCGTCTTCATCGGCGACACGTTGACCAACTTCTTCGCCCTCGACGCCAAGACCGGATCCCGACTGTGGAGTCGGGGCTTCGACGACAAGATCAAGAGCAGCGCCAACTGGATCAGCGGCACCAACGGAACCTCCGCCCACATCATCGTCGGGGGCTACGACTTCCGCCTCTACAGCTTCGAGGCCACCACCGGAAAATCCAACTGGGTCTACGAGACCGGCAATTACATCAACGGCTCACCGGCCATCTCCCGCGGACGCACGGCCTTTGGCGGCTGCGACGCCCTCGTCCATGTGGTCGATGTGGTCGGCGGCAAGAAACTCCGGGAGATCGAAGCCGGTGCCTACATCGCCGCCTCGGGCGCCATGGACGGCGACCTGCTGTATGTCGGCCATTACGAGAACGAACTCCTGTGCGTCGATGTCGATCAGGGGAAGATCCTCTGGAAATACCGCGACCGGGCCTTCCCCTTCATGTCCTCACCGGCCGTGACCCCCGACCGGGTGCTGGTGGGCAGCCGCGACAAACGGCTTCATTGTGTGAACCGGGCCGACGGCAAGCCGCTCTGGACCTTCCAGACCCGGGGCAAGGTGGAGAGCTCGCCCGTGGTGGCCGGCGACCGGGTGATCGTGGGCTCCGATGACGGGCGACTCTACGTCATGTCGCTGGTCGACGGTCAGGAACGCTGGAACTACGAACTGGGCCAACCCGTCCAGAGTTCCCCCGCGGTGGTCGACGGCCACATCGTCATCGGCTGCGATGACGGCTTCGTGTACTGCTTCGGAAGCCCGCGTTGACCGGTGGGGGGATTCGGTGGCCTCATCGCGGCGTCCCGGACAAAACCTCAGGCGCTCCCCTCCCCATGTCGCACCCAACCCAAGACCTGGTCCTGAGTGCCCATCTGTCACCGGCCGAGGAACGCTTCGAGCGCATGCGCAAACGCCTCGGTTGGTACCTGGCCCCGGTGGTTCTGGTTGTCCTGTGGTTCATTCCCTTCCCGGGGTTGTCGGTTCCGGCCCGCCACCTCTTCGCGATCGTGGGCATGGCCCTGACGCTCTGGATGACCGAGGCCATTCCGCTGGCCGCCACCGCCCTGCTGGCCCCGTCCCTGTGCGTGCTGGCGGGATTGGGGTCGGCACGGGAGGTCTTCAAACCCTTCGCCGATCCGATCATCTTCCTGTTCATGGGCAGCTTCATGATGGGGGAGGCGATGCTCAAACACGGCCTCAACCGGCGTTTTGCCTTCAGTCTCCTGGCCATGCCCTGGGTCGGATCCAGCCCCGCCCGGCTGTATGCCGCCTTCGCCGGAATCACGGCGTTCATCTCCATGTGGGTTTCCAATGCGGCCACCACGGCCATGATGCTGCCCATCGGGCTGTCCATCCTGGCTGAACTCGGGTCGCGCCAGGGCTTGGCCAATTACCGGGCCACGCCCTTCGCGGCCGGATTGATGCTGCTGACCGCCTTCGCCGCGTCGGTCGGCGGCCTGGCCACCCCCATCGGCACCCCGCCCAATCTCATCGGGATCGGAGCCATCGAACGGATTCTGGGGTATAAGATCACCTTCTTCCAATGGATGCGCCTGGGCCTTCCGGTTGCGATCGTGCTGGCCGGGTTCCTCGTCTGGAGGTTCAACCGACTGTGCCCATTCCCGACGTTGTCGCTGACCGACCATCACCAGTGGTTGGAGACCGAACGAGCCAACCTGGGTCGTTGGACCCGCGGGCAACTGAATGTCGTGGGCGTATTCGTCGGTGCCGTGGCGCTGTGGGTGCTGCCGGGCCTGATCGCGGCCTTCGATGACCGGGGTTCGGCCAGCCCGGCCTACGTCTGGATCAATGCCCACGCGCCGGAAAGCGTCATCGGCTTGGTGGCCACCTCGGTGTTGTTCTTCCTGCCCAGCGATTCCAAGAGCGAATCGTTCACCTTGGAATGGCGTGAGGCCGCCGGCATCGATTGGGGAACCATCCTGCTCTTCGCCGGCGGCATGTGCCTGGGCGAATTGATGTTCTCCACCGGATTGGCCCATTGGATCGGCTCGGGCCTCGCAGCGCTCTTCCAGAGCCACTCCGTGGTGGGCCTGACCGTGCTCTTCACCGGGGTGGGGATCCTGGTCAGCGAAACCACCACCAACACCGCCTCGGCCACGATGGTGGTGCCCATCGCCATCGCCGTCTCACAAGCGGCGGGCGTGGACCCCCTCAAACCCGCCCTGGCCACCTGCCTGGGCTGCTCGATGGGCTTCCTCCTGCCCGTATCGACCGGCCCCAACGCCATGGCTTACGGAACCGGCTGCATTCCGCTCAAATCGATGATGCGCCACGGACTGTGGCTCGATGCCGTCGGCTGGGTGGTGATCGTCGGAACGGTCCTGCTGCTCGGCCCCGCCTTGCCGGCGAAACCTTGAGGGTGGGAATCGCGGTTTTCCCGGACCGCGGCGGCACGACCTCCCTGTCGGTTCAGAAGCAGTCGTTTTTCACCCGACTGCTCAAAAAGAACCACCCACCCTGCTCCCAACTTCGACAATCGGTGGAAACCTGAGGGGTGTTTTCCAGCCTTTCCATGATTTCAGCCCCGTAAACCGGCCCTGAAACGAGGGTGGCATCCCCGCTGCTTGTGGACCTCGGAGCCGGAATGGAAAACCTCCGGCAGCGCATCAACACCACGAGGCGGTGCCCCAAGGCACCCTTCAGAAACCGGAAACAACACACACATGAAGAAAATCGAAGCAGTGATAAAACCCTTCAAGCTCGAGGAGGTCAAAGACGCCCTCCATGACGTGGGCATCGAGGGCATGACCGTATCCGAGGTCAAGGGCTTCGGCCGGCAGAAGGGACACACCGAAATCTACCGGGGCAGCGAGTACACCGTGGATTTCCTGCCCAAGATCAAGATCGAGCTGGTGGTCTCGGATACCAAGGTGACTGAAGCCACCGGGGCCATCATCAAGGCCGCCAAGACCGGCAAGATCGGTGATGGCAAGATCTTCGTCTCGGAAGTCACCGAGGCCATCCGCATCCGCACCGAGGAAAAGGGCGACAGCGCGGTCTGACCCTCCCGCCCCTTCATCATCACCCAGAACCCCCCCTGAATCTGTCATGAAAAAATTCTTCCTGATTCTTTCCTGCGCCCTGCTGGCGTTCGCAGCCGTGGACGGCCGCGCCGCCGACCCCAGCGTCGAGGAGCGTCTGGCCGACCTCGAGGCCTACGTCAACAACGCCGCCCGAGCCACCGCCGGCAACACCAATGTGACGAGCAAGATCGCCGGTCCCGGACCGGGTCACAACGCTTGGCAGATGACTTCGACCGCACTGGTCCTGTTCATGACCCTGCCCGGATTGGCCTTGTTCTACGGTGGCCTCGTCCGCAAGAAGAACATCCTGTCGGTGCTCGCCCAGTGCATGGGCATCGCCGGACTGGTCACCATCCTCTGGTGGGCCATCGGCTACAGCCTCTCGTTCGGCACCGGCAACGCCATCATCGGCGACTCCGCCTACGCCATGTTCAAGGGTGTGGAACCGGGCAACGTGGGCGCGGGCTACTACTGGATCAGCGACTCCATGTGGGCCATGTTCCAGCTCACCTTCGCCATCATCACCCCGGCCCTGATCATCGGTGCCATCGCCGAGCGCATGAAGTTCATCGCCGTGCTGCTCTTCGTGGCGATCTGGATGTTCGCGGTGTACTTCCCCTTCGCCCACATGGTGTGGTCCACCACGGGTCTGATGTGCGGTCCGCTCAACAAGGACGCGGCCATCAAGGCCCTGGATTTCGCCGGTGGCACCGTGGTGCACATGACCTCGGGATGGAGCGCCCTGGTGCTCTGCATCATCCTCGGCAAGCGCAAGGGCTTCGGACGTGAGCCGATGACCCCGCACTCCATGACGCTGTGCATGGTCGGCACCGGCATGCTCTGGGTCGGCTGGTACGGATTCAACGCGGGCTCCGCGCTCGGCGCCGACGCGATCGCCTCCAACGCCTTCACCACCACGACCCTCGCCGCGGCCACCGCCGGTTTCGTCTGGCCGATGATCGAGTGGATCACCCGCGGCAAGCCCAGCGTGCTCGGCTTCTGCTCCGGCATCGTGGCCGGCCTCGTGGTCGTCACCCCGGCCTGCGGCTTCGTGACCCCGACCTCCGCCGTGATCATCGGTGTGCTCGCCGGTGTGGTTCCCTACCTCGCCTGCTCCTTCCTCAAGAAGATGCTCGGCTACGATGACGCCTTGGACACCTTCGGCGTGCACGGTGTCGGTGGCACCCTCGGGGCCATCCTCACCGGCCTCATGGCCGACGAGAAGGCCAACTCGGTGGTCGCCGGCCTGAAGACCGGATTGCTGGGTGCCCAGCTCAAGGCGGTCGCCCTGACCATCGTGTGGAGCGTGGTGGCCACGGCCATCATCGCCTTCATCGTGAAGGCCGTCGTCGGACTCCGCCCGACCGAGGAAGTCGAAGTCAATGGTCTCGACCTCGCCGAACACGGCGAGGAGGGCTACCACGGCTGATCCCTGTCGCGAACACCGACTCAAACAACCCAATCCAACTCAGGCCGCGCCGGAAAACCGGCGCGGCTTTTTGATTTCCGCGCCCGGTGGTGCCCCCCGCCATCAATGGCCACCGACGACGGTTCAGGAACCCTGGACCTCGATCACCAGGGCCGTGGTGTTGTCACGACCGCAGGCGCTGACCGAAGCCTCCACCAGCCTGGGCCCGAGGCCCTCGACCGAACGAAGCGTCCCCGGCTCCCCGATCAGATCCATCAAGTGGGCATCATACAACCCCTCGACCAACCCGTCGGAACACAGGAGGAAACGATCTCCGACCGAACACGGAATCGATCCGATCTGGGGCGTCACGAACTGGTTGCCGCCCCCCAAAGCCTTCTGCAACACATTGCGCCGGGGATGGGTCCGGGCCTCGCGCTCGTTGATCTTTCCCTGGCGGTACAACCACCCGACATAGGTGTCGTCTTCGGTGAGTTGGCCGAGTCCGCCGGCAGCCGGCAGCCGGTAGATCCGGCTGTCGCCCACGTGGGCGAAGTGCAGGAGGCCGGGAGCGAACCAGCAGAGACTCAACGTGGTCTCCATGCCACGGCACTCCTCGTAGCTCCGGCCGAGATACACCAGTGCCTGGTGGATTTCGTGGAACAGGGCCTGCAACAGGCTTTCGGGAGATTCGGATTCGACCCGGGAGGCGAGAGGTCGGAATCCCTTGGGCAGGATTCGGGGCACCTTCTCGACCGCCATCCGGCTGGCGATCTCACCCGCCTGGGCCCCACCCATGCCGTCACTGACGGCGAACACGAAGTCGGCGCTCTGGAGCGAGGCATTGCCCTCCTTGCCCAAGCGCTCCAATTCCTGCCGGTTGAACCGGAGTCCGACGAACGAGTCTTCGTTGTTGGCGCGAAACCGGCCGCGGTCGCTGCAACCCGACCACTGGAGACGGCCGTCCGAACCGTGGGAATCCATCGTGCTCATTCAAGGGGCCTCAGGGGATGTCGGAGCCAAGAGGGTCGCAAATTCAAAATCGATGATGCAGAAGCGCCCGTCCGACTGGCGGTAGGTGACATTCCGGGCGTCCTGATCGTCGTGTCGGACTCCGAAAGCCTCCAATTCGGCGAACAGACTGTGCAGACGCTCGGAATCCAGATGCTCGACCCGCTGCCCGCAATTGGTGGTGACGATCTGGAGCAGCACCGGATTCTCTGAGAGCAACCGGGGCACGAACGGGCAACCCTGTTCCTCGAGGTACCGCAGCACCGTCACCTCGGTGGCGTACCGTGATGCGGCGTCGGGGCCGTGGTAGGTCTTGATCACCCTGCCGTCGAAACTCAGGTAGACCGTCGATCGGAGAGTGTCTTTGACCTTCAGCATGAGGAGTTCAGACGACAGTAGGGGCAAAACCGTCCGCCGGCGAATATCACGCCCACCAAACCGCCCGATCGAGTCCCACAGCCACCCGGGCGATGAGGGCCTGGCCGAGGGTTTCCTACCGGACCGGGGCCTGGAATGGCGTTTTTTAAGCACCCAGACCAACACTCGACAGCCACCATCGTGAACTCGGAGCAAAAAAAGTGGTCGTCGCCCCGGCTCGGGTTTACCGTCAGCCCCGAAAACGCCCCATTTCCCGCGTGGGAAGTGCAGCAACCGGATCATGGCACCTGCCTTGCTTCATGAATTCGCTGCATCGGGACGATTCGCTGCAGTCACTACCATTCACATCCATGGCTAAATACAAATTGGAATACATCTGGCTCGATGGTTACCAGCCAGTCCCCAACCTCCGCGGCAAAACCCAGATCAAGGAATTCGAGAGCTTCCCGAAGCTCGAGCAGTTGCCGCTCTGGAATTTCGACGGTAGCTCCACCCGCCAAGCCGAAGGCCGCAGCTCGGACTGCGTGCTGAAGCCGGTGGCCGTGTATCCCGACAGCACCCGCAAGAACGGGGCTTTGGTGATGTGCGAAGTGATGATGCCCGATGGAGTGACCCCGCATCCGTCCAACACCCGTGCGACCATCCTCGACGATCCGGGCGCCTGGTTCGGCTTCGAGCAGGAGTACTTCCTCTACCGCGATGGCCGCCCGCTCGGTTTCCCCGCCGGCCTCGACAATTTCCCCTACCCGCAGGGCGAATACTACACCGGCGTCGGCTACAAGGCCGTCGGTGACATCGCCCGCGAGATCGTCGAAGAGCACCTCGATCTGTGCCTCGATGCCGGCATCAACCACGAGGGCATCAACGCCGAAGTGGCCAAGGGTCAGTGGGAATTCCAGATCTTCGGCAAGGGTTCCAAGACCGCCGCCGATCAGGTGTGGATCGCCCGCTACCTCCTCCTGCGCCTGTGCGAGAAGTACGGCGTCGACGTGAACTGGCACTGCAAGCCCCTGGGCAAGGATGTGGATTGGAACGGGTCGGGCATGCACTCGAACTTCTCCACCACCTACATGCGCGAGAAGGGTGGCCAAGCCTACTTCGAGGCCCTCATGGCCGCGTTCGACAAGTACAAGAATGAGCACATCGCCGTGTACGGCCCCGACAACCACCTGCGCCTGACCGGTCTGCACGAGACCCAGTCGATCGACAAATTCAGCTACGGCGTCGCCAACCGCGGCGCGTCGATCCGCGTTCCCCACAGCTTCGTCAACAACGGCTACAAGGGATACGTCGAAGACCGCCGTCCGAACTCCCAGGGCGATCCGTACGCCATCGCCAGCCGCATCCTGCAGACGATCGCCACGGTGCCCACACCTTGATCGATCGGGGCGACGATCCTCGCTGACAGACACTCACCAACCCGGGCCACGGCCCGGGTTTTTTCTTGCCCGGTGGCGTGCGTGAAAAGGCGACGCAGAAAAAACATCACGCCCATCGCGTCAGTCTCACGCGGTTCACGCAGGTCATTCGGATGAAAACCGCCGAAAGACCAACAAAACAGCCGTTTTTGACCGATGGCACCCCCGGTGCTGAAACCGGGACGAATGGCGTTGACACCTTAAGTCGACTCCCTACAGTCGCCGCCACCGTAAGCCCTT
>JAIXXC010000229.1 GCA_027490985.1 Verrucomicrobiales bacterium | reverse complement strand
GGCTGGGAGACCCATCGGATCAGATCCTGTTCGATCTTTTCGGGTTGAGTGTGCGCGCTGAGCCGCAGTCGCTGGGAAAGACGGGCCACATGGGTGTCGACGACGATGCCCGCCTCGATGCCGAAGGCATTCCCCAGGACCACGTTGGCGGTCTTCCGACCCACACCGTCCAGGGCGATCAGGGCGTCCATCGAGCGAGGCACCTCGCCTCCATGTTGTTCCATGAGCGCGCGACAGCACGACTGGATGTTGCGGGCCTTGTTGCGGTACAGGCCGATGCGGCGGATGTCGTGCGCGAAGGCCTCCGGATCGGCGCCGGCGTAATCGGCCGCCGACCGGTATTTCCGGAAGAGATCCTCGGTGACGATGTTGACCTGCTTGTCGGTGCACTGGGCCGACAGGATGGTGGCCACCAGGAGTTCCAGCGGGTTGGAGAACCGCAGTTCGCAGTGGGCCTCCGGATAGGTGGACCGGAGACGCTGGATCAGGGCTTCGACCCGGTGTCGTCGGGCGATCGCGGACTCACGAGGCATACCGGGAGTCTTCCGCCAACGGCCAGCCGGTCAACCCCCCGGTTCCAGCCCCCTGGATCAAGCCCCGCATCCAACCTCGATCCTCGGTCCTGGCCCGGTTCGAACCCGGCCATCTCGCGAAGATCCCGTTTGGGGTTTGTCCGGTTTGCCTCCACCGTGGTGGTGTGCTGCTGCGGCAGCGCCACCGCTGCCTCCCATGCCTAAGATTCCCTCCGGTCATCCTGATGCCTTGGGCCCTGTCGCTCAGGGTCCCGCCGCCAGCCCCCGCCGCCGCGCTCGGCGTGACGCGGCACCGTGGACCAAGCCCGAGGTGGCGGCCGCGGCGGCCCCGTCGGAGCAGTTCACCTTCCACCTGAAGCCCCGCGAGATCGCGCGGCATCTCGACCGCTTCGTCATCGGACAGACCGAGGCCAAGAAGGTCCTCGGAGTGGCCCTTTGTGATCATTTCCAGCATGTGCGGATGACGCGCGAAGGTGTGGAAGCCCCCTTCTACCAGAAGCAGAACGTGTTGCTCCTCGGTCCGACCGGCGTGGGCAAGACCCACCTCATCCGATCGGCGGCCGAGCTCATCGGGGTGCCGTTCGTGAAGGCCGATGCCACCAAGTTCAGCGAGACGGGCTATGTGGGCGGCGATGTGGACGACCTGGTCCGGGATCTTGTCCGCAAGGCCGGCGGCAACGTGAAGCGGGCCGAGCACGGGATCATCTACCTCGATGAGGTGGACAAGCTGGCCACGCGTGGCGAAAGCGGGGGGCGTGACGTCTCGGGTCGGGGCGTGCAGACCAACCTGCTCAAGTTGATGGAAGATGGCGACGTCCCGGTGGTGTCGCCCAACGACATGAATGCCCAGATCCAGAACGCCATGTCGACGATGCGCGGCAATGGATCGGCCCAGCCGGAGACCATCAACACCCGTCACATCCTCTTCATCGTCAGCGGGGCCTTCGCCGGTCTGGACCAGCGCATCCGGTCACGGCTGCTGACGGCGGCGACCAGCGGGACCGGTACGACGGACTGGACGGCGTCGAAGGTGTCGCGACTGGGCACCGATGCGTTGTATGCCGAGGCCATGACCAGCGATTTCATTCAGTACGGCCTGGAACCGGAGTTCGTCGGGCGACTGCCAGTCCGGGTGGCCTGTCACGGATTGGATGCCGACGACCTGTTCAACGTGCTGCGCAAAAGCGAGAGCAGTCTGATCCACCAGTACGAGAGGGCCTTCGCCGCGTACGGCATCGAGGTCACCTTCACCGATGCGGGCCTGCGCAGCCTCGCTCGGATGGCGGGTCAGGAGAACACCGGCGCCCGGGGATTGATGACGGTGTGTGAACGGGTCTTCCGCGACTTGAAATTCGCGCTGCCCTCGAGCCGAGTGCGCCAGTTCGAGGTGACCCCGGAACTGGTGGCCGATCCGCGGACGGCCTTGCGTCAGTTGCTCAAGGCCGGTCGCTGATTCGTTCCGACCGAGGGGCGTTGTGACGAACCCTGACGGGGAAACCGCAGGGCCCCGCTCTAGCGGGGAACCCGGCCTCAGCCCTCGACCTCGTCGGCCGCGGCGACCAGCCCGGCCAGGAGTCCGCCGCTCACCGTCGCGATGGCTCCGGCGACCGACAGGATCACCGGAAGGTGGAAGTTGATCGCGATGGCCCACAGGTGGCCACCCCCGATGGACAGGCCGAGGCAGGCGAAGAATAGAAGCGTCTTCATGGGCCGGAGCGTATCGGCCCCGCCCGGGATGTCAGCAAGGGTTTCCCAGAAGGTCCGGACACGGGGGGCGAAAGAGGGATTTCCCTTCCCGGGGGACCGGTTTCAGTGGGTTCGCAGCGCCCGGACCGTCGCCACCTTGGAGATGTACCAGCGGCCTTCCCATTTCCGGAAGCGCAGTTCGAATTCCTGCGCGGTCGGGCCGCCCTTGGCGCCGGTCTCGATCGTGGCCACCAGGGTGACCCGGGCGGAGCCCGAGTCGAGGTCGCCGACCTGGATCTCGCCCAGTCGGACGGTCAAGCCGGGGAACTGCTGCGAGAGGCCGGCCGCAGCCGCGCGCACCTCGTCGACACCACTGAGGTTTCCCGAGAGGCCGCCGAACACATCCACCTGGATCTCCACATCGCGGGTCAGGCACTGCGTCAGTCGCCCCACCCGGGCCAGCAGAGCCAGTCCGTCGGCGGTCTGTCCGTCGGCGGAGACCGCCGAGCGGGCCTGCTCGAGCACCCGCCGGATGCGCTGCTCTTCGGAGGGGATGATCCACCACAGCCCGATCAGGGCGGCCACGATCACGCCCGGGATGAGGAGTCGCCGTGCAGTGGGTCTCATGGATTCATCAGTCGGCCCACGATACGGTTGCGGCTGGCGATGCCGAAGTAGTGGTCATCCTGGCGCATCGAGCGATTGTCACCGATGACGTAGTGTTCATCGCCCTGGAGCTCCACCTCGGCCACGTTCCAACGGGCCGGATTCCGGACGCCGTTGGTCGGTGGCAGCAGGTAGGGTTCCTCCAACGGTTCGCCATTGATCAACACCGTGCCCTGCACGATGCGCAGGCGCTCGCCGGGCAGCCCGATCACCCGCTTGAGCAGCAGCACCTGCTTGCCCGCCTCGCGGATGCCGATCACGTCGCCCCGTATCGGTTCCGCGAAGCGGTAGGCCAGTTTGTTGAGGAAGCGTCGCTGACCGTCGCGGTAGGTGGGCTGCATGCTGATGCCCTGGACCAGAATCGGTTGGATCGACATCCGGAAACCGACGAACACCAGCACCAGCGTGATGGCCAGACGCACCAGCGTGGTCCGGGGATTTCGGCCGATGGCCATCACCTGCCACCACGGAACCGGAGGATCATTGGGTTGGGACATGCGTTTGAAGATGCGGTGCCCGGTCGAAAAACCTGCCTGGTCTGGAGATTCCGTCGGGGCCCGTGGGCAGATCGGTAGGCCCGAAGCGCTCGCAAGGCAAGGATGGACCCGGGGGCCCGGGTTCGGCGTTGCGGATCACGGGATCAGGCCAGGATCTCGCGGATCACCTGTCCCTCGACATTGGTGAGGCGACGCTGGACTCCGTTGTGTTCGAAGGTCAGCCGTTCGTGGTCCAACCCGAGCAGGTGCAGCAGGGTGGCGTTGAAGTCGTAGAGCGGGTGGATGTCGTGGACCGCGGCGCGACCGAGTTCGTCGGTGACGCCGTGGCTGACTCCCCGCCGGACGCCCGCCCCGGTCATCCAGCAGGTGAACCCATCGGGGTTGTGATCCCGGCCTTGCGCCCCCTTCTGGAAGAACGGCATGCGTCCGAACTCGGTGCACCACACCACCAGGGTGTTCTCCAGCAGTCCCCGTTGCCGCAGGTCCCGGATGAGCGCGGCGGCGGGTTGATCCAGGATGGCCGCATGGCGGTCGTACTGCTCCTTGAGCTTGTTGTGACCGTCCCAGTTGAGTTCACCCCCGCTGGCATAGGCCCCGTTGAAGAGCTGTACGAACCGCACGCCCCGCTCGATGAGCCGACGGGCCAGGATGCAGTTCTTGGCGAACCCGGCCTTGATCGGATTGCGCGGGTCGTCGGCCCCGTAGGCCCGAAGCACATGGGCCGGTTCGGTGGACAGGTCGCTGATCTCCGGCACGCTGAGCTGCATCCGGGCGGCCAGTTCGTAGCTGGCGATCCGGGCGGCGAGCTTCTCGTCGCCGGGGTGCTGTTCCAGATGGCGCCGGTTCAACTGCCCGAGCAGGCGGCGGGCGGCTTCATCGGCCTCGGAGCCGATCCCCGGTGCCGACAGGTGACGGACCGGATTCTGGGCGCTCCAGGTCGTTCCCTGGAACGTCGCCGGCAGGAACCCCGAGCCCCAGTTGTTCGATCCGTTCTGGGGTACGCCGCGGGGATCGAGCAGGGTGACGAAGGCCGGCAGGTCCTGGTTCTCGGTGCCCAGCGCATGGCCGATCCACGCGCCCACGCTGGGAAAGCCGTCGAGCGCGAAGCCGGTGGAGAGGAAGTTTTCGGCCGGTCCGTGGGTGTTGCTCTTGCTGGTGAGCGAGTGGATGAAGGCGATGTCGTCGGTCAATTCGGCCAGATGCGGGATGAGGTCCGACACCATCTTGCCGGTCTGCCCGCGCGGTCGGAAGGCGTACTGGGGTCGGGCCAGGTTGCCCGCAGGCCCCTGGAAGGTGACGGCCGGACCGCCGGGCATGGGCTTGTCGTCCCAACGGTGCAGCTCGGGTTTGTAGTCCCAGGTCTCGAGTTGGCTGACCGCTCCGGCGCAGAAGATCACGACGACGTTCCGCGCCCGCGGCGTATGGTGGGGAGCCCGTGGGCGGAGGGGGTGCGCCCCATCGGCGATGAGCCCCGGTTGGCCCAGCAGGCCTTCGCGCCCGAGCAGATGGGTCAGCGCCACCGAACCGAGGGCGGTGGCGCTGCGGCCCAAGAAGCCCCGGCGGTCGAGCAGGCCATGTCCTTGGAAGGAGAGCGAATCGGGGCCGGGGTTCATGGGAGGAACAGGAATTCGTTGCTGTTGAAGAGGGCCCGGCACAGCACTTCCAAGCCCTGGGCATGCACCGCCTCGAGGGCCTCCTGTTCCTCGGGCCCGGTGGCCTGACGCGCCAGCGCCAGGCGGAAGGCCCGTTGGATCTGGTCGCGGGGTTCGGCTCCGGCCTCGTGCCGCACCCGTCGGGCGAAGGCCGAGGAACGTTCGAGGGTGAAGCGGCTGTTCCAGAGATTGAGCGCCTGGATCGGGGTGGTCGATTCGCGTCGTCGGGCGGTGCTCTGGCCGGCATCGGGGCAATCGAAAGCGCCGAAGACGGCCTCGGGCTCCCGACGCACTTTGTGGGCATAGACCATCCGGCGCAGTCCCTCGGGCGGGAACGATTCGACCGGCTTGAATCCGCTGAGTCCCCCGCGCTGATCGAAGAGGTCGAACCCCCGTCCCCCGCGCCGTCGGTCGAGTTCGCCGCTCACGGCGAGCATGGCGTCGCGGATCGGCTCCGAGTCGAGGCGTCGGGGCGGATAGCGCCAGAGCAGCCGTGCATCGGCGTCGCGCGCGGCGGCCTCGGGCCGGAGTCGCGAGGACTGCCGATAGGTCGAGGACAACACGATCAGACGGTGCAGGTGCTTGCTGGAGCCGCCGCTGGCCATGAATTCGCCGGCGAGCCAATCCAGGAGCCCCGGATGCGAGGGCCGGCTGCCGGTGCGGCCGAAGTCGCTGGGGGTGTCCACCAGGCCCGTGCCGAAATGGCCCTGCCAGATCCGGTTGACCATGACCCGGGCGATCAGCGCCTGGCCGGATTGAGCGAGCCAGTGGGCCAGGGCCCGCCGTCGCTCCGACTCGGGCGCATCGGCCGGCAGACGCATCGAGCCCAGCACTTCGGGAACGCCCGGAGCCACCTCGGGCCCCGGTTGCTCGGGATCGCCCCGGCGCAGCAGGTGGATGCGGTCGGGCTTGCGGAAGATCCCGGCGAAGGCCTGTTGCGAGGCCACCGCCCCGGCGATCTCCCGTTCGAGACGAAGCCGCTCGGCCAGCAGGGCCTGGGCCTCCTGACGGGTTTTCGGATCGAGTCCGCTCAGGGGTATCTCGCGCTCGTCGTCCGTCGGATTGGCTCCTTCGAAGGGCTTCCGGTCGCTGGCGTCGGCCACCGTGATCCAGTCGCCGGTGTCGGTCTCCACCTCGATGCGGTAGTCGGTGGCGAGCCGATCGGCGAATTCACCCTCACGGTCCCGGCCCCAGGACACCCGGTCGATGCGGCGGGGCTCGGGAAATTCGAGGACGACCCAACCCCGGCCCTTCTCGCTCGACATCCAGCTGTGCGAGTTGCCGTACACGCCATCGTGGACGAAGCGCAATTCGTGACGGTTCTCCACCGTGGTGTCGCCCGAAGAACTCACACGCGTGCCGGCACTGGCCAGGGCCACGTTGCGTCCGTCCGGACTCCAGACCTCCACCTCGTCGAGGCATGGTTCGAGCGACGGCGTGCGCAGGACGGTGAAGCGCAGTCGCCGGGCGGTGACCGGAACGAATCGGTCGGTGTTCATCCGGGCCCGGACGGCCACGCGGGTGGGCGGGTGGTGGGTGGGTGACCCGGGGCGCGCGATGGGATCCATCCGCGACAACGAGGCCTCGACCACCGACTTGCGCTGTCTCCAGTCGCGCAGGCGATCCCGGCGGGCCTGCGACTCGGGATCGTTCAGGGGGCGGTCTCCGTATTCGACCCCTGCGAAGAAGGCCTGCATGCCGAAATAATCCCGGGAGGAGATCGGGTCGAACTTGTGATCATGGCAGCGGGCGCAGCCGATGCTCAGCCCCAGGAAGCTCTGGCTGGTGTTGACGACGATCTCATCGAGCGCGTCCTGACGGGCCAGGCGTTTGG
Organism: Verrucomicrobiales bacterium; assembly: GCA_027490985.1. Classification (GTDB taxonomy): domain Bacteria; phylum Verrucomicrobiota; class Verrucomicrobiia; order Limisphaerales; family UBA9464; genus SXXZ01. Next base: position 1,769 of record JAIXXC010000229.1, on the reverse strand, counting down.
AGACCTCATCGGCTCCGATCTGTCCGGGCAGCAGCACCGAGGCGGTGACGAGAAATCCGGTGGCGGCGTCGCGGCCGGACTGATCACCGGCGAGTTGTTCCCGGATGAACTCCGGGTAGGGCCGGTCGGCGTTGAAGGCTCCGATCACATAATCCCGATAGGGCCAGGCGTGCGGCCGCTCGGTGTTGACCTCGAAGCCGTGGGTGTCGGCATAGCGCACCACGTCGAGCCAGTGCTGTCCCCAGCGCTCCCCGTGGGCCGGTGATTGCAACAGCGCCTCGACCACGCGCTCCGGGGCGTCGGGTCGGGGATCCTGCTCGAAGGCCTGGCATGCCTGGGGATCGGGTGGGAGTCCGGTCAGGTCGAAGTGGACGCGCCGCAACCAGGCCACGCGGTCGGCCTCCGGTGACGGATCCAGCCCCGCTTTTTCCAGAGCGTCCAGGACCCACAGATCGGGAATGGTCCGGGCCCACCCGGCGGCGTTCGGGTGGGGCGGGGCTTCCCGACTCAGGGGCTCGAAGGCCCAGTGGCGGGTCTCATCGGGCGCCGGGCTGGCACCCGACACGGCGGCCCCCCAGAGCAAGGCCGCCAGATACAAGAACCCGATGGGAGTGAAGCGTTGCATGCACGAGACCGCGCTGGGGGGATCGATTCCCCTTGAGGAGAGCACCGCGGTGCCCGGGGTCAAGGGGGCTCCCTCGCCGGGGGCGCCGGGTGATCCTTTGGGCAAGGGCGACTTTCTGCTTGCCTCGGGCGGGTTCCGGTCGAAGTTGTTCAGGATATGAAGAAACTTCTCGCCCTCGTCGCCGCCTCGTTGTTCCTGTCCGCTTCGGCCTTCGCCGGAGAGTTCCCCGACATCAGCATCAAGGAGGTCAAGGCTCTGGTCGCCTCCAAGAAGGCCGTGTTCATCGATGTCAACGGCAGCGAATCCTACGCCAAGGGCCATGTGCCGGGCGCCCTCGACTTCGACGCCATCGAAAAGGATTTCGCCAAGTCCCTGCCGGCCGACAAGTCCTCGCTCATCGTCGCCTACTGCGGCGGACCGCGCTGCAAGGCCTACAAGGCCGCTGCCGAGGCCGCCGAGAAACTGGGCTACAAGAACGTGAAGCACATGTCCGCCGGTATCTCCGGATGGACCGCCGCCGGCGAGAAGACCGAGAAGGCCAAGCACTGACCCCCCAGAGTCGATCGTCCCCTCAGCGCTCTCCGGTCGGGAATCCCGGCACGGTCGCTCTGAGGAGGGTCCGAATCACCGCGGCTTCGTCGTCACCCAGGTGGCGGGAAGCCGCGGTTTGCTTTCCCGGGGTCAGCGACCGGTCCAAATCCCGCAGGAGGCGGGTCCGCAGATCGGCATCCAGCCCGTCGAAGAACGGGGTCTGCACCAGGTAACTGCAGCGGTGACGCATCAGTCGCGTCCGCAGGTCGAGGTCTTTGAGCGAATGGCCGCCGGCGCCTTTCCGGTTCCGGGCAAAGGCCGCCCGGAAGGCCGGATCGCCCGTGATACCGCCCGGGGGCAGGGGTGCCTCCTGGGCGAAGAGCAGGTAGCCCAGCAGGTCTTCCAATTCGGACTCCACATCGCTCGGCAGTGCCGCCGGCAAGCGCCAGCCGTTGCGGTGCCGCAGTTCGCGGAACCGGTATTGTGCCCGGATCAGCCGATTTACACCGCCCACCTGATGCTCATGGAGCAGGTGGGCCAGCAGGTCGCTGGTGGCCACGGGATAGCGATCCCAGGAAAACCGCGAACCCGGTTCCAGTGGCGTGGCGGTGAG
>JAIXXC010000308.1 GCA_027490985.1 Verrucomicrobiales bacterium | reverse complement strand
GCGGCCAGATCGGCGAACTCCACCGCATTGGCCAACTTGGCCACCGAGCGCTGGGGCGAGGCCGAAGCCGCATGCCGGCTCGAGCCGCTGACGGTGGCCAGGCTGGCGCGGATGTCTTCAAGGCAGGCCAGGACGGACCGCGGCAGGGCCGGATCCTGGAGGATGAGGGCCACCACGTTCGGCGCGGTGGGTCGGGCCTGATAGAGGCTGCGGTAGGCGTATTGGCAGGAGAGGATGCGCAGCAGGGCGTCGAGATCGAGATCGGCCGCGTATTCGGAGGCGGCCCGACCGTGTTTGACCAGAACCTCGCGGGTGATGCGGGTGGTGGAGAGGGCGCGCTCCACGTTCTGCCCCAGCCGCCAGAAATGCCAGGCGTCGTCGTGGAGCATGTTCTTGCCGGCGGCACCATCGAGCTGATCCACCGCATCCAGCAACGCCTGCATGAGGTCCGAGAGCCGGGCCGGATCGGCCGGGTCGCCGGCCTCCTGGGCATGCTCACAAAGCTGGTGCAATCGATGCACCGCGCTCCAGACCTCGGGCGGGATCGTCTCACGGACCCCGCGGGAGTTTTCGTGGAGGCTGGCGATGCAGCGGGCCACGCTGCCCGAGTTGTCGGGGGCCAACAGGAGCCGGTAGGATGGATCGTCGAGGCCCTCGGCCTCCGGGGCCCAGCGTTCGATCGGATGGCCGGTGGCACGGGCCAACGCCGCCCAGATGGGCGCCCAACGATCGGCGCTCTCGCGGCCCGCCGTCTCGATCTGGAGCCGGCGCAACACCAGCAGCATGCGCATGGCCTGCTCGGCGCGGGCCTTGTAGCGCCCCATCCAGTAGAGGCTGTCGGCGATGCGGCTGCCCAGGCGGAGACGGCGTTGGTGAGGGGCGGTCAGGAACACCGGGCGCGCGGGCGCCGGGGGCGCGGCCGATTCGTCGCCCCGGAGGATCCAGGTGTCCCGGATCCCGCCACCCAATCCGCTGGAGATGGTCCTCGAGTCGACCTCGGTCGCATGGCGCGTGAGGGCCAGAGGGAACACTCTCGGGTTCTTGCCGCCGAAGACGAAAAGGCGAAGCCCGGCATGCCGCCCTTCCAAGCCCGCCGAGGCCGTCGGAAGCTGGGTCAGGGGCAGGATGGGCTCGGCCACATAGCGTTCGGGATGCCGACGCAGGTCGCGCAAGAGCCGACCGCGTTCTTCCGGCTCCATCCGGCCCGGGTGCCACACCAGACGGTTGGACCGCTCGCTGACATGCTGGATCACCCACGACTCCGGATCGGACTCGATCATGGCCCGCTGGTCGGGATCGAAGCACAACCGTCGCTCGACGCCGGGCAATGACAGCGGGCCGCGGTTGTAGAACTTGGCCAGACGGGGCAGCAGGGCCCCGATGGCCCGATTGTCGCCCAGACCGGTGCCGATGGCGTTGGCGATGGTGACCGTGCCCTTGCGCACGCAGGTCATCAGGCCCGGGACACCCAGGGTGCTGTCGGACCGGAAGGCCACCGGATCGATGAAGGCGTCGTCGAGCCGACGGTAGATCACATCGATAGGCTCGATGCCGCCGATGGTCTTCAGGTAGCAGCGCGAGTTGAGGACGATGAGATCGCCCCCTCGCACCAACGGAATACCCATCTGACGGGCCAGCCAGGAATGCTCGTAATGGGCACTGTTGTAGGAGCCCGGGGACAGCAGGACGATCCGGGGCTCCTGGATGCCCCGGGCGAAACCGCGGAGGTGCTCGAGCAACTCGGTGGGGTAGCTCTGGACGGGGCACACCGGGGCCGTTTCGAGAAGTTCCGGGACGGCCTGAGTGAGCACGGCCCGGGCCTGGAGGCCATAGGTCACGCCCGTGACGTTGCCGACATAATCCTCGATGACCACCCAGCGTCCGCGGGCATCGCGGGCCAGGTCGAACGCCGCCACATGCACGAACGTGTCGTCGGGTACGGCCAAGCCCACCGCGTTGCGCTGATAGCCGGGATCGTCGTAGACGAGTTCGAACGGCACCACGCCGTTCTTGAGGGCTTCCTGGGAATCGTAGATGTCGCGGAAGAACTCGTTCCAGACTCCCACCCGCTGGAGAACGCCCCGGGAGAGGAACCTCCAGGTCTCCGGATCGAGGACCCTGGGGAACAGGTCGTAAGGCAGGATCCAGTCGGCCGCATCGTCTTCGTTGTAGAGTGCGAAGGTGACCCCGAGGTCGCGCATGAGGCGCTGTCCGCGATCGGACAGACGCTCGAGTTCACGGGGATCGTTGCGGGAAAGCTGATCGCGGAGTCGACCGTAGATCTCCGCACCGATGCCTTGGGCCAGCAGGGTCTCGTCAAAGGACTCGACGGCGGCAGAAGATGGGCAGTCGGCGGGCATCGGTTTGGGTCAGGATGCGGGCCTCAAGCTACCAGCATCAACCGGGCGGGTCCCACTCTTTTTCGAGGGTCCTCTCGGCACGACCGAACCAACCCATCCGACTGAATCGTCCCGGCTCAGGCCAGGCCCACGGCGGCCATCACGGCGTCCTTGGTGGCCTTGGACAAGATGGGCTCGAAACCGGCCACTTTGATGGCGGTGTCGGGATCCTTGAGACCGTGACCGGTCATGGTGGCCGTCACCAGCGATCCCTCGGGGATCTCACCGGCGCGCACCGCCTTGATGAGTCCGGCCAGCGGAGCGGCGCAGGCCGGCTCCACCATGACCCCTTCGGTGCGGGCCAACAGCTTGTAGGCATGCAGGATCTCCTCGTCGGTGACCGAGCGGATGGAACCCTGGCTCTCGCGTGCGGCATCCACGGCCCCCTGCCAACTGGCCGGGTTGCCGATGCGGATGGCCGTGGCCACGGTCTCCGGGTGGGCCACCGGGTGACCCAGCACCAACGGCGCGGCGCCCGCCGCCTGCCAGCCCATCATGCGGGGCAGCGTGTCGGACAGGCCGGCCTCGGCATACTCGCGGAAACCCCGCCAGTAGGCCGTGATGTTGCCGGCATTGCCCACGGGCAGGAAATGGAAGTC
>JAIXXC010000252.1 GCA_027490985.1 Verrucomicrobiales bacterium | reverse complement strand
TTCTTCTTCACGATCTCGTTCTCGGTGTAGGCGCCGAGGAAGGAGCCGGAGTCGTCACGCGACATGCCGAGGCAGGTCTGGGTGAGGTCGTTGGTGCCGAAGCTGAAGAACTCGGCGGTCTGGGCGATCTCGTCGGCCGTCAGCGCGCCGCGCGGGATCTCGATCATGGTGCCGACGGAGTAGGCGATCTTCACCTTCTTCTCCTTCTGCACCTGCTCGGCGACCTGGTGGACGATCTCGACCTGCAGATCGAGCTCCTTCTTGAAGCCCACCAGCGGGATCATGATCTCGGGCTTGGCCTTGAAGCCCTTCTTGGTCGCGTCGGCGGCGGCCTCGAGGACGGCGCGGGCCTGCATGCGGGTGATCTCCGGGTACTTGATGCCGAGGCGGCAGCCGCGGAAACCGAGCATGGGGTTGAACTCGTGCAGTTCGTGCACGCGGCCCATGATCTTCTCGACGCTGATACCCAGCTTGCGGGAGAGATCCATCTGCTGCTCCTTGGAGTGCGGCAGGAACTCGTGCAGCGGGGGATCGAGGAAGCGGATCGTGGCCGGGAAGCCCTTCAGCGCCTTGAAGATGCCGAAGAAGTCCTCGCGCTGGTAGGGCAGCAGCTTGGCCAGGGCGGCCTCGCGGGCCTGGAGCGAGTCGGCGAGGATCATCTCGCGCATCGCGTCGATGCGGTCGCCCTCGAAGAACATGTGCTCGGTGCGGGTGAGACCGATGCCCTCGGCGCCGAACGCGATCGCCTGGGAGGTCTGCTCCGGGGTATCGGCGTTGGTGCGCACGGACATGCGGGTGGCCTTCTTGCACCAGTCCATGAGCTGGACGTAGTTCTTGTACTTCTCGGTCTTCTGGGCGGCCTTGTCGCCGTTCAGGAGGCCCGAGACGATCTCCGACGGAGCCGTCTTGATCTGGCCGGCATAGACCAGACCGGAGGTGCCGTCGATGGACAGGAAGTCGCCCTCGCTGAAGGTGTGGCCGTCGATGGTGGCGGTCTTCTTGTCGTAGTCGATGTGCACGGCGGCCGCACCGCAGACGCACACCTTGCCCATCTGGCGGGCGACGAGCGCCGCGTGGGAGGAGACGCCGCCACGGGCGGTCAGGATGCCCTCGGCCGCGATCATGCCGCGGAGGTCCTCAGGAGAGGTCTCGACGCGGACCAGCAGCACCTTCTCGCCCTTGTCGGCGGCCTGCACGGAGCGTTCGGCGTTGAAGTAGATCTTGCCGGTGGCGGCGCCGGGGCCGGCCGGGAGACCGGTGGCGATGACCTTGGCCTTCTTGACCTCGGCGAGGTCGAAGATGGGGGCCAGGAGCTGCTCGAGCTGGTCGGCCGGATTGCGCATCACGGCGGTCTCCCAGTCGATGAGCTTCTCCTTGACCATGTCGGCCGCGAACTTCAGCGCCGCCGCGGCGGTGCGCTTGCCGTTGCGGGTCTGGAGCATGAACAGCTTGCCTTCCTGGACGGTGAACTCGATGTCCTGCACGTCCTTGAAGTGCTTCTCCAGCGTCTTGCGGACGGCGAGCAGCTCGGCGTAGGACTTGGGCATCACGTCCTTCAGCTTGAGGACGGGCTCCGGGGTGCGGACGCCGGCGACGACGTCTTCGCCCTGGGCGTTGACCAGGAACTCACCGTAGAACTCGTTGGTGCCGTTGGCCGGGTTGCGGGTGAAGGCCACGCCGGAACCGGAGCTCTCTCCGGTGTTGCCGAACACCATCGCCTGCACGTTGACGGCGGTTCCCCACTCGGCGGGGATGTTGTACTTGCGGCGATAGACGATCGCGCGGTCGTTCATCCAGGAGCCGAACACCGCACCGGCGGCGCCGCGCAGCTGGTCCCACGGATTGTTGGGGAACACCTTGCCGGTGCGCTCCTTGACCAGGGCCTTGAAGCGCTTGACGAGCTCCTGCTGGTCCTCGGCGGTCAGCTTGGAGTCCTCGATGTCGGCGTGGTACTTCTCGTGCTTGAACTCGTGGATGACCGTCTCGAACGGCTCATGGTCCTCACCCTCGCGCTTCTGCACCCCGAGCACGACGTCGCCGTACATCTGGATGAAGCGGCGGTAGCAATCCCAGGCGAAGCGGGCGTTCTTGGTCGCGGCTTCCAAAGCCACCACGGACTGGTCGTTCAGACCCAGGTTCAGGATGGTGTCCATCATGCCGGGCATCGAGTCGCGGGCGCCCGAGCGGACGGCCACGAGCAGCGGCATGCCGGAGGTGGCACCGAACTTGGTGCCCATGATCTTCTCCATGTTGGCCACACCGGCCTCCATCTGGGACTGGAGTTCCTTCGGGTAGGTCTTCTTGTGGGCGTAGAAGTAGGTGCACACCTCGGTGGTGATGGTGAATCCCGGAGGCACCGGGAGACCAATGCGGGTCATCTCGGCCAGGTTGGCGCCCTTGCCGCCCAGCAGGGCCTTCATGGAGCCATCGCCATCGGCTTTTTTGTTACCCCAGGTGTAAACGTATTTCGGAGCTTTCGGCATAATCGCTAATTGTGTCTTTGGATGAGAACGCGGGAATCCGCGTGGAAGCAGAACCCTCAGATTATCTGGGAGCAAGGAAGCGTCAACGCGGGAAAAATCGTGAAACACCGCGAAAAATCCGCTCTTTTGCCGGTTCGAAAGGCGCGGAATGGCCGTTTTCAGGGTGTTTTCCGCTTGAAAGCCGGGGCGTCGAGGCCGCCGGAACCCGTGGAGCCAGCGCCGCCGAAAGGTGTCCTTGTCTGTCCGGGGCACTTGTCCGCACCTTCTGGGGACATGTCGCCGACGGACCCCTCGCCCACCCTGCTGCTCGTGGACGGCCACGCGTACGCCTACCGAGCCTTCTATGCGATCCGCTCGTTGAATTCGCCCGACGGAGCGCCCACCAACGCCATCTACGGGTTCGTGAAGATGCTGCAGAAGATGGAGGGGATCCTGCGTCCGAGCCACCGCTTGGTGCTGTGGGACCGCGGGTTGGCCGCCGAGCGCATGGCCGAGTTGCCCGGGTACAAGCAGCAGCGTTCCCCGACGCCGGAGGATCTCGAGCGGCAGTTTCCGGAGATCGAACGGTGGCTGGATGCGGCCGGCATCGCGGCCTGGAGCCAGGCCGAGACCGAGGCCGATGATTGGATCGGCACCTACGCCCGGCGGGCGGAGGCCCAGGGATGGCGCACGGTGGTGGCCAGTTCCGACAAGGACTTCATGCAGTTGGTCGGGCCGCAGGTGGGGTTGTTCAATCCCAACGACAAGACCGAGAAGGTCTGGACGGCCGCCGAGGTCGAGGCCAAGACCGGGGTGCAGCCGCATCAGGTCGTGGATTGGTTGAGCCTGATCGGCGACGCCGTGGACAACATCCCCGGGGTGCCCGGGGTGGGGCCGAAGACCGCCACGCAGCTGCTGCTGAAATACGGCAGCATCGAATCGCTGCTGGCCCGGGTTTCGGAAGTGAAGTCGGAGTCGCAGCGTTCCAACCTCCAGGCCTCGGTCGAACAGCTCCAACGCAACCGGCGACTGATCTCCCTGAAGACCGATCTCTCCGGTGGCCCGGCCTTGGAGTCGCTGCGGGCAGGGACTCCGGATGCGCCCGGTCGCGAACGCCTCGGCGCGATGTACCGGCGGTGGGGCTTCCGCAGCCTGCTCTCGGAATTGGGCCTGCCTTGGGAGGAGGCTTCGGGCCAGGGAACCTTGTTGTGAGCTCGCCGTCTCCTTCGCCGCAGTCCGGAATCGTCCCGGGCTCCGATGCCCGGAACCCGCCGCCTTCGGGCAATCCGGTGCATCCCGTTTGCGCCGCACTGCTGGTGACGGTCGACACGCTGTGGAACCTCGCCGATTGGGCCGTGATCACCTGGTGGGTGACCATTCCGCTGAGCTTTGTATCGGTGTTCGTGCCCACGCTGTGGTTGCAACGGCGGCTGAGGGGCGATCGCTGGTCGGTGGCCCTGGCCAAGGGGGTGGTGATGGGTCTGGTGGCGGCCGTGCCCACGTCGCTGACCGGAACCCCCGTGGGCATGGCTCTTCTGGCGTGGGCTGGCGTGGATCGTTGGCGTCGGTGAACCGGCTCGACAGGATCCCGCCTCTCCGAATCCCTGAACCCCTGTGACCCGCTGAAATCCATGTGGCGACCGGCTCGAACCCCTCCTCGGACAATCCTCATGGCGGCACTCCTCCTCGGGGGTGGGTGGGGGTGTGGCCGGTCTCCCGAATCGGGAACCGGCGGGGCTGCGAATTCGGCTTCGGCTTCGGCTTCGACCTCCGCGCCGGCCTCGAATCGGGTTGTTTCGAATGCGACCGCGGACCCTGTCCCGCCGGGCATGGTGTGGATTCCCGGTGGCGAATTCGGGATGGGGGGCCCCGGCAGCCAGACCACGGGCGCCCTTCGGGCGGGCCTTCAGGCCGGTGAACCCATGTGCTCGGGCTTGCGCGAGGGGTTCACCGATGCCGAGCCGGTCCATCGTGTCTCCGTGACGGGGTTCTGGATGGATGAGACCGAGGTGACCAACGAGCAGTTCGCCCGATTCGTGGCCGCCACGGGCTATCGCACGGTCGCCGAACACGCGCCCCGGGCCGAAGACTTTCCCGGGGCCGATCCGGCACTGCTGGTGCCCGGTGCCGCGGTCTTCGTGCGTCCGGAGGGCCCGGTGACCCTGGAGGATCCGCTCCAGTGGTGGCGGTATGTTCCCGGGGCCGATTGGCGGCATCCGGAAGGCCCGGGCAGTTCCATTGAAGGCCGTGGAAACCACCCGGTGGTGCACGTGGCGTATGCCGATGCCGAAGCCTATGCCCGGTGGGCCGGCAAGCGGTTGCCCACCGAGGCGGAGTGGGAGTTCGCCGCGCGTGGGGGGCTGGATCGCAAGGCCTACGCCTGGGGCGACGAGCGTCTCGACGCGCAGGGTCGCTGGCGATGCAACGCCTATCAGGGTCGCTTCCCGGATGCCGATGCCGCCTCGGACGGCTTCCGGGGCATCGCCCCCGTGCGCCAGTATCCCCCCAATGGCTTCGGTCTCTACGATGTGGCCGGCAATGTCTGGGAATGGTGCAGCGACTGGTACCGTCCCGACACCTACCGGTTGCGGGCCGTGGAGGGCGGGGTGGTCCGCGATCCGCACGGACCCGCCGACAGCTTGGATCCCGACGAGCCGGGCGTGCCCAAGCGGGTCCATCGGGGTGGGTCGTTCCTGTGCAGCGACCAGTACTGCGCACGGTTCCTGATCGGCACCCGGGGCAAGGGCGCGGTGGATACCGGCAGCTCGCATCTGGGTTTCCGGTGCGTCCGGGGCGGTCAGCGAAGCGGGGCCGGAGCGAGATGACGGGTTCCCGTCGGCCGGGCTCTGTGGTTGAATCGGCCCGCCGATGAACATTCTCGACGAACTGCGCTGGCGGGGCCTCTACGCCGATTGCACCGACCTGGAAGCCTTGTCCGCCCGGCTCGCCTCGGGGCCGACGACGTTGTATTGCGGCTTCGATCCCACGGCCGACTCCCTGCACGTGGGCAATCTCGTGCCGCTGCTGTGCCTGCGGCGATTCCAGCAGGCCGGTCATGTGCCCATCGCGCTGGCCGGCGGGGCGACCGGGATGATCGGCGACCCCAGCGGGCGTTCGTCGGAGCGCAACCTGCTGACTCCGGACGTGCTGAAGCACAACATCGCCTCGATCAAGGGTCAGCTCGCCCGCTTCCTCGACTTCGACGCCCCGGGCAACGCGGCGCGCCTGGTGGACAACTTCGACTGGTTCGGCCCGATCTCCTACCTCGAGTTCCTGCGGGATGTGGGCAAGTACTTCACGGTCAACGCCATGGTGGCCAAGGAGTCGGTCCGCGCCCGCATGGAGGACCGCGACAACGGCATCAGCTACACCGAGTTCAGCTACATGCTGCTGCAGGCCTACGATTTCCTCCACCTGCGCAGCCACTCGAACTGCGAGCTCCAGATCGGGGCCACCGACCAGTGGGGCAACATCACCGCGGGCACCGAGCTGTGCCGCAAGAAGCTGGGGGTGCCGGTGTGGGGGCTGACCCTGCCCCTGCTCACCAAGGCCGACGGCACCAAGTACGGCAAGAGCGCTTCGGGTGCGGTGTGGCTGGATGCGGGGCGGACCAGCCCGTACCGCTTCTACCAGTTCTTCGTGCAGAGCGATGACCGCGATGTCGTCAAATTGCTGAAGGTGCTCACGTTCCTTCCGGCCGATCAGATCGCGGCGCTGGAGCAGGATCTGGTGGCCAATCCCGGGGCCCGCGCTCCGCACAAGGCGTTAGCCCGCGAGGTGACCACCCTCGTTCACGGGGAATCGGCGGCCCAGGAGGCGGTTCGCGCCAGCGAGATTCTCTTCGGCGGTGATCTGGCCGGGGTCGGTGAAAGCACCTTCAACGAGCTGCTCGGTGAGGTGCCGACCCAGACGTTGGAGGCCTCCCGGTTGTCGGGGGCCGGCATTCCGCTCACCGAACTGCTGGTGCACGCCGGCCTTTCAGCCAGCAAGGGACAGGCCCGAACGGACATCCAGGGCGGAGGCGCCTCGCTCAACAACGTGCGTGTCGGCGAGGTGCAGCGGTCGGTGACCACCGCGGACCTGCTCTTCGGCAAGCACCTGCTCCTGCGCAAGGGGCGGCGCAACTACGCCGTGGTCACCGCCCAAGGGTAGGGTGCGCTCCGAGTCAGGGGGCGTAGTGCGGCGGCTTCTGGTTGTGGGGCTGGATGCGATCCAGATCCTGGCCCCGCAAGGTCTCGCCCAACACCTCCAACTGTCGTTGCAGGCGGGTGATCGTCTTGTTCTGGGCGATCACCACCGAGTTGAGTTCGTCGAAGTTGCGCTCGAGGTGAGCCAGGGCGGCCTCGGCCTTTTCCAGGCGGGTGTTCAGGGGTTCGGCACTCATGGTTCGAGGACTCACAGTTCGCCTTCGCGTTCGGTGAAGAACAGCGCATGGGCTTTGGGGAAATCGGACTCCGGAACCAGCACCCTCACCTCGCGGTCCAGGTCGTCGGGATCGGTCGCCGTGGGATCCACCGCTTCGATCGTGGCCTCGATGCCGTGTTGCTCGAGCCAGGCCTGCAGCAGGTCGCCTTTGATCCACGGACCGGTGAAGAAGTGCTTCAGCGCCATCGGGTGCTGGCTTCAGAGGACCCGGACGATGACCACCGTGAAGTCGTCGGTCTGGGGTTCGGGTTGGGTGAAGGCGCGGGCCTCGCTGCAAATGCGCTCGGCCAGATCGGCCGCCGACAAGTCCCGGTGGCCGCGGATGAGCCCGAGGACGCGCTCGACGGTGAAGAGGGTGCCGTCGGCCCGCATGGCCTCATCGATGCCGTCGGTGAGTTGGAGCACCAGATCCCCCGATGCCAGCGTGATCGCCGGGTTTTCTCCATAGGCGACGTGCCCCTGTCGCCCGAGGGGTTTTCCGGTGCGCCGCAGGCTGGCTTTGATGCCGCCGGAGGCGTCGAGCACCCAGGTCGCCGGGTGGCCCGCGCTGGCGTGGCGGAGGATGCGTGTCTCGGGATGGATCGCCGCCAACGAGACGGTGACATAGCGGTCGCCGCCCAGGTCTTCGGCGAGCAGTCGGTTGGCCTGGGTCAGGATCTCGGCCGGGCTGGACGCCGAGCGCGCGGTCATGCGCAGGCAGAAGCGGGTCTCGGCCATCAGCAGGGCCGGACCCATGCCGTGTCCGGCCACGTCGGCCACCAGCACTCCCCAGGAACCATCGGGCAGGGGCAGGTAGTCGAAGGAGTCGCCGCCGGTGGCCTCCGCCGCATGGGACACCCCGGCGATGTCGAAGCCCGACACCTGGGGTGAGGACTTCGGGAAGAGCCGGGATTGGATCTCCCGGGCCGCCGCAAATTCCTGGCGCGTCTTGCGGATCTCGGCCTCGTGGCGTCGGCGTTCGGTGATGTCGCGGATGAAGGCGACCAGCCACTGCTGCTGGCCCATCCGCATCCGGGTGAAGCCGATCTCGACCTCGACCTCCGAGCCGTCGGAACGCCGGGCGAAGGATTCGAACACCCTGCGGTCGTGGGACTCGGCGGCCGACTTCCAGGTTCCGGGAGCGGCGGTGGCGGTCTGGAAGAAATCGAGGGTGTTGCCGCAGACCTGCTCGGCTTCCCAGCCGAAGATGGTCTTCACGGCCGGGTTGCCGAATCGGATGATCCCGTCGAGGTCGATGAGCAGGACTCCGTCGGTCGAGTTTTCCCAGACCGATCGGTAGCGCAGTTCGCTCTCGCGGAGCGAGTCTTCGGCCCGGCGCCGGGCCGCGCGGACGGCCGCTTCGCGCAATTCACGCTGGATGGCCGGCACCAGGCGGCCGGGCGAGCCCTTCGTCATGAAGTCGTGGGCTCCGGACTTCATGGCCTCGATGGCCACGCCTTCTTCGATGCCACCGGACACGATGATGAAGGGCATGTCCTGTCCGGATTGCTTGTAGAGCACCAGGGCCTGCGGGGCGCTGAACCCGGGCATGAAGTGGTCGCAGAGCACGAGATCCCAGCGGCCGGTCTGCAATTCCCGTTCGAAGGCCTCGGCGCTGGCCACCCGCTTGGATTCGACGCGCCAGCCCCCTTGCCGCAGATGGTTGACCAGGATCAGCGCGTCGAACTCGGAATCCTCGACGATGAGGGCCCGCAGCAGGGGGCGGTCGGCGCTGGGTGGGTTGGGAGCCACGGTTCAGACAGGATTGCCGACCGCTTCGAAGCGCGTGGAACGTTTGTCGGTCGGGCGCTTCACAGCCGTCGCATCCGGAAAAAGAGCGTCTTGGCCGTGCTGCCCGGAAGCGGGATGGTCACCGCCTCCGTGGGGCCTTTTCCGACCACGGGATTGACCCCGGCCAGGTTGGTCCAGCCGCCGCCGAGGGAGGTGGTGTGCTCGATCTGGTAGTTGACGCCCGCGGTCGCCTTCAGCCGCAGATTCAAGGAACCGTTGGCACCGCCGGCCAGTTCCAGGGTGGCGACGGCGGGCACCGGATCGCCTTCGCGCACGGCGATGTCGAAGTCGTGCGTGACGGTGGTGTAGGAATCACTGACAGCGACCTTCACCCGATGGGTGGTGGGGCCCTGTTGGGGGGTGGGAGTCCACGAGAGCAGGCCATTGGTGGCGACCGTGAGACCGGCGGGCCCGGACACCAACCGGTAGGTGAGGGGTTGGGCCGGGAGATCGGCGTCGGTGGCCTTGAGGTTCACCGAAAGGAGTTGCCCCTTGAAGACCTGCTGCGTGCCGGTCGCGGTCCAGACCGGGGGTTGATTCAGTTCCTGCACGACGATGTCGAATTCCTGGGAGGCTCCCTCGAATCCGTCGTCCACCATCACGCGCACCCGGTTGGTGCTGGGGCCTTGCGCTTCGGTGGGCCGCCAGGAGAGCCATCCGTTGGTGGAGACTGTGAGTCCGGCCGGGCCGCCAAGGAGTTGGTAGGTCAGGCGTTGGGGAGGCAGATCGGCGTCGGTGGCCTTGAGTTGAAAAGACAGGAGGGAGCCTTCGGTCACCCGTCGGTTCTGGGCCGCTGAACTCCAGACCGGCACCTTGTTGGGGTTGGCCAGTGTGACCACCTGGGCGAAGAAATTGCCCTGGGGCCCGACATTCGGATTGGTGCTGAAGACCTGCAGTGTCCACGAGTCCGCGATGTCGGCTTCTTCCAGCATCCAGAAATCGGTGTAGCTGCCGATGACCGTCGAGGTTTTGCCCGGCAGTGCGGCGCCGATGGTCGGTGGGTTGGCCAGCACCAACCCGGCTCCGTTGCCGGCATCCTGCGGCAGGTTCGAGAACTCGACCGTCCAGGTGAAGCGGTCGGGTACGGTGATCTTGGGGACCTGCAGGGTGACCTTCTGGTAGCCCGGATTCACCGGTTGCAGGCCGCTGTCCCAGAGGAGGGTGTTGGGCTTCTGCGAGGTGGCGATGGCGGGGTTCTCGAGCGCGCCGTCGTTCTTGTAGAAGCGGATTCGCCACTCACCCGGAGAGATGAGGTTGGTCGGGATGTTGCCGTAGTACAGGAATGTGAACTGGGTGACGATCCGACCTGTTCCTGTGAGATTGATGTCGTCGCCGTACTGGCGACCGAACATGTAGTAGTTGGTGGTCACCCCGGCCATGTTCTCGAAGACGATCTCGGAGGCCCGAGCCGAAACGGTGATCAACAGGAGGAGCCAGACGCTGCGGGCCAGGCCGAAAAGAGACCGTGTCATCGATCGATGGGGCTCGGGTGAGGGAGCTTCTTGGGACGTGGTGGAAATGGTTTCTTACCCCACCTGCCTAATCCACCTGCCTGCAATCCCCTAAGACAATTCCTTCAGGGATGCTTTTGGAGATACCCTCGGGAGTGCGGATTTCGAGGAAAATGGAAGAATTGTGGGAGTGGTGCCCCGGCTAGGACTTGAACCTAGAACCAATTGATTAAGAGTCAACTGCTCTGCCATTGAGCTACCGAGGCGCCAAAACCGGGGCGTGTTATGAAGAACGCCGATGAGGTTGTCAACACGGGCGGTCCGATTTTGAGAAAAAACCTGGGGAGCATCCGTTCCTTGGAAAATACAAGTCCCGCTTTTCGGGGTTATTCCCTAACCTCCTGCCCAGCAATGCTGACTGTCTCCAATGTATCGAAGGGGTATGGCGGGCGGACTCTGTTCTCGGACCTGTCCCTGCAGTTCAACCGTCAAGACCGGCTGGGCCTGGTGGGCCCGAACGGCGCCGGCAAGTCCACGCTCTTCAAGCTGATTCTCCAGCAGGAGGAGCCGGACGACGGTCTGGTGACCTTCCAGCGCGGGACGACCGTCGGCTTCCTGCCCCAGGAGAGCGCGCCGGTGGGTGATCAATCGGTGTTGGAAATCGCCACGAGTCAGCATGCTCCCGGTTCCGAGCCGGAGGATGATTACCACTTCTATGCGGATGGTCCGGCCATCGCCAAGGCCAAGCGCCTGCTCAAGGGCTTGGCCTTCCGAGATACGGATTTCGAGCGGCCCGCGCGCGAGTTGTCCGGCGGTTGGGTGATGCGGGCGCATTTGGCCCGGCTGTTGGTGCATGAGCCGGACATCCTCATGCTCGATGAGCCCACCAATCACCTCGATCTCGAAACCCTGATTTGGTTTCAGGGCTATCTGAAGAATTACCCGGGAGCAATTTTGGTCATCTCGCACGACCGTGAATTCCTCAACCAGCTGGTCACCGGCATCGTGGAGATCCGCAACGAGCGGCTCTACCGCTACACGGGCAACTACGACGCCTTCCTGGACGAACGCGAGGCGCAGCAGGAGCAGCAACTGGCCGCCTTCAAGAACCAGCAGCGCGAGATCGGTCGCCTGATGGACTTCGTGAACCGGTTTCGAGCCAAGAACACCACGGCGACGCGGGCTCAGGCCAAGCTCAAGCAAATCGACCGCATGGAGAAGATCAACGCGCCGGAGCAGGCGGCGTCGACCGTCGATTTTGCGTTCCCTCAGCCGGAGAAGAGTGGTCAGCGGGTCATCACCCTCAAAGGCGTCGATTTCGCCTACGGGCAGAACGTGATCTACACCGGCCTGGAGTTCGAGGCGCAGCGCGGCGATCGCACGGTGCTCGTCGGGCCCAACGGCGCGGGCAAGTCCACGCTGCTCAAGCTCCTGGCCGGCAATCTCACACC
>JAIXXC010000220.1 GCA_027490985.1 Verrucomicrobiales bacterium | reverse complement strand
GGAATCCATAGGCCGGACCACTGCCACTGACACCGGTCACGGCATCGAGCAACTTCTCCTTCACCTCCAAGGCGATACCGACCGACCCGAGCACTTGTTGAACGGTCTGCGCGTCGGCCCGAGTCGCCGCAGTACCCACCGCGAAGGCCGAGGCACTCGCCCCGACCAGGGCCGGAGTATTGGGCATGACCCGGATCACCCTCAGTCCGGCAGGACCCGCCGCTTCCATGCGAGCCAGAGTCACACCGGCGGCGATGCTCACCACCAGATGGCGTCCGGGTTTCCAATCGGCGGACAACTCGCCCAGCAGGCCGACCACCTGATCGGGCTTCACGGCGAGGACCACCAGGTCCGATGCGGCCACGACTTCGGCGTTGCGTTCGGTCACCCGGGCACCGGTCGCCTGAGCGAAGGCTTCTCGGGCGCCGGCGATGGGATCGCTGGCGATGACATCTCCCGCCGCCACCACTCCGGAATGGATGACTCCGCGGGCCAGGGCTGTCGCCATCTTGCCCGCACCCAGGAATCCGATCGAAACGCGATTCATGCTGGTGCTGTCGTATCAGTCAACGCAGTGGGGGAACATGGGAAAATCAGCCGGTCGTCTCCAATCCGTGCCGAGGTCTCTCACCGAGGTTCGCCACTGCGAGCCTTCACCCAGTCCCAATCGGTCGTCGGGTTGGCCGCGAAGATCCCGCCCGCCCCGCCCCGCACCGTCGGCCGGACGGTGCCTTCGGGACCGAGCACCTGCCAACGGTGCCCTTCGACATGGCCGTCGAGGTAGGTGAAGTAGGCCGACCCCGAGTGATAGGAAGCGGGCAGGTTTCCCCACTTGGGCGCCTCTTCGAGTCGGTTCATGAAAAAGCCGTCGTTGATGGTGTCCGGATGCTCGTCCAAGAACGCGAAGATCGTCGCGGGAGAACCCACATCCGACTCCTTGAAGAACTGGCGGTAGGAGGGGTTGAACCGGTTGGTCAACTCGCCGGGATCCCCGACGAGGGCGTTCAAGGCATAGCTCCGGATGCGGAGTCCGTTGTCGGCCCGGGATTGATCCGAGGGACAATGGAACACCGCGGTGCTGGCCAGATGCTTGGACAAGAGGCCGCTGGAGAGCAGCGCGAGGTTGGTGTTGCCGTCGCTGCCGGCCCAATCCATCACATTGTTGGCCCAGGAGTTGGTCCGGGACCGAGTTTCGCCGACCCCGTGGTTGTTGACGTAGCGATCCCGATGGTCGTCGGAATACAACTGGAGAGCCGTCTGCAACTGCTTGGCATTGTTGAGGCACACCATGCCCGAGGCCTTCGATTTGGCCCGGGCCAGAGCGGGCAGCAACAGGCCGGCCAAGATCGCGATGATCGCGATCACCACCAGGAGTTCAATCAGCGTGAAGGCTCGGGAACGCATGTCCACAACCTGCGCGTTGCCGGGCCGCAACGGAAGCCCCAAGCGTGCCTCAAGCCCGCCTCCTACCGGGCGGCCGTCACCGGTTTGAGCCGGGCCGCCGGATCGGTATCCCCGCGGATCCAATCGACGACCAGGCCGATCTCCCGCTCCGAAAGCCGACCGTCCTTGAGGTACGAGGGCATCCGGTCGTTGCGCTGGCCATAGAAGTCGGCATGGGTCGGGTCGGAAACCAGTCGAACCATCCACTCCCGGGAGGCCCAACCCGTGAGGGTCGGGGCGGTCGCATCGTCGTCGGCCTTGCGGAACGCGTGGCAATCGGTGCATCCGAAGGAGGTGGTCACCGCCACCCGCCCCGCCTCGATCAGCGGCTTCCGCGCCTCAGCCGCGGCCCGGTTCACCGGCAGATCCGCCTCGGCCACCACCGCCTCGATCAGCGATTCCAGAGCGCCCGGATGCTTCGCCTCGAGCTTGGGCAGCTTCTCCTGGACATAGCGGACCATCTTGCCGGTCTTGAACTTCGTCCCGCCGTAGTAGGCGAGATTCGTCACCTGACTCGGCGTCAGGAGTCCGCGGAGCCAAGCCGCCGATCCGAAGTCCTTGAGGTCGGGAGCACTCGGGGGCTCCGACGACACCAACCCCTGCCCGTCGTGGCCGCCATAGCGATGGCAGGAGGCGCAGTGCTGGGCGAAGAGCCGCGGCCCGACGATGGCCGGGTCTTGTTTCAGGAGCGCCGCAGCGCCCTCCCGAGGAATCCCGCCAGCGGTCTTGATCAGCGTCACCACCCGGTCGGCCTCGGTCCGGGCCTGGGCGACGGCGGCCTGGAAGCCCGGATTCGACGCATCACTGCGCATGGATTTGACCGTCAGCAGGGCCGCTCCCAGAAGCAGCACCGAGAGGAATCCGAGGTTGAATCGATGCCCCAGTCGCCAGCCGGCGATGAAGGGCATGGCCGCGAGGATGCCCATCACCGCTCCGGGGATGAGGATCGCGCCCACCAGTTCACCGTGATGACCGAACCACTGGGTCAGGAAATCCAGCTTCAGGAACTCGAACAGGAACAGGAAATACCACTCCGGACGGGCCGCATTGAAGGGCTGCGTCGGATCGGCCGGAGCGTGCAACTCGGCCCCATGATGGCGGACGGTCAAGTAGACCACCGTCACGAGCACGGCCATGCAGGCGATGCCGTCCATGAGCACCTGGTCGGGCCAGAAATTCGCGTCGGGCTTCCGATAGGGCTGCTTGGCCGTGATGCCATGCTTGCGGAACAAGGCCACATGGGCGGCGATCGCGGCGATCATCAACCCGGGCAAGACCCCGGCGTGGAGAGCAAAGAAGCGGGTCAGCGTGTGGTGGCCATAGTCGGAACCGCCCACGACCAATTTCTGGAGGGCCGGCCCCACCCCCGGAACGATCCCCACCAGACTCGTGGCCACCTTGGTGGCCCCGAAGCCTTTCTGATCCCACGGGAGCAGGTACCCGGTGAGCCCCAGACCCAGGGTGATCATCAGGAGCACCACGCCGAACCAGTAATTGACCTCGCGGGGCGCCTTGTAGGCCCCGTCGATGATCACCTGCAGCAGGTGCAGCACCAACAGCACATGCATGGCCTGAGCCACGAAGTGGTGCAACCCGCGCAGGAACCAGCCGCCCGTCATCTCGTGCTGGATGTAGTACACGCTCTCCCAGGCCGAGTTCGCGCTCGGACTGTAGGCCATCCAGAGGAACAGGCCTGTCAGGATCTGGACGAAGAAGCAGAAGCTCAGCGTGCTGCCCCACACATAACGCCACCGGGCTCCGCCGGGGATCCGCTCGAAGAGCACCTCGTGCAGCACTCCCTGCATCCCGGTCCGCTGGTCGATCCAATCGATGAGTCTCTTCATGTGAGTGCGACCTTCGCCGGAATCCCCGGACGGAAATTCTGGAACCGGAGCCAGACGCTCTGGCCCCGGACTTCGACCCCGAGCGTGTCCATGGAACGGGGGCTGGGAGACCGCGGATCGTTGATCGAACCGTCCACGGCGAACGTACTGTCATGGCAGGGACAGAAGAACGCCTTGCGGTCGGTCTGGTAGTCGACAAAGCAGCCCGCATGAGGGCACACCGAATGCAGTGCCACGATGTCGGTCGGTCCGCTCCGCCGCAGATACACCACCCCGACGGGCACGGCGGCCTCACGAGTCCACGCGTCCGAGCGTCCGCTGATCACCGTGACCCGCACCGGAGTCCCGTCGGTCGGCACGCTCGCGACATCGGCCACCTCGATCCAGTCTCCGGCCCCGCCGCTCCGGGACAAGGGATCCAGCCAGGCCACCAGGCCGGAGGCCAATGGAACCCCCGCACAGCAGGCTCCGACGGCACCGGCCGCCGCCTCGGTCAGGAACCGGCGACGAGGTCTCGGCGCCGAATCAGGAGATGCATTCATCAATGGGGCACGCCCTCCATCGATCCACGATGCGGGCGGCCGCGGACGATGCCCCGGGGGCGGATTTTTTCCAGCTTGAAGGCCGGTTTTTTTTGAGGGCCGGCGGTTTTGAACCTTGATTCGCCCGAACCTTCGGCTTCTATAGGTCTCAGTTCTTTGACGGGATCCTTCTGAGGAACGGTCCCACAATCAAAACATCGTTGGAAGTGCGGGAACGCCGTGAGAATCGGCGACGGTTGCGCCACTGTATCAGGCAACAAACCCCCTGGTCGTACACGACAGCCACTGGACGCGAGTCTGGGAAGGCGGGGGCGAGGTTCGAAGCCTGTAGTCAGGATATCGCGCCAATGATGCTCGTCAGGTTTCGAACCTGTTCCTGTATCGACTGTTCCTTTGGGGGAATCCCACCTCGGTCGGACCTCCGTAGGCACCGTCGGCACAAATTCCACAGGCGATCGTTCGAAACCGCTTCGCCGCAAAGCGAAGGATGAGGCCAGCCCGTTCGCGCCGATATGCCCGAACGGAAACATTCCCGAATGTCTGACGCCTTCATTCCCTGTTTTGCCGGTGGATTGGAGGCGTTTTGCATTCCGGATGCAGGATGCGCTCCCATCTCTCGGCCTGGTCTCCATTGACACCCCCTGATCCGCCCCGGAACCGGGCGGGTCATCGTAGTGACTCGAGACCATGCATTCCATCCGACCTCCGTCCTTCTGCCGGGCCTGCCGCATCGGCCCCGTGCTGCCCCCCACCGCCGCGGCGATCCTGGCCATCGCCACCCTGCCCAACCTTCGGGCCCAATATCCCACCGCGGTGGTCGATTACCGCTCCGGAACCGGGTTTTCACCGGGCTACACCAACACCGCTGCCGTGCTGGGCTCACCCAGCCGCGTCACTCCCGGAGACTTCGGCGGCCCCGTGGATCCGTTCTCTCCGCCGTACACGCGGGACCAACTCGTCAGCATCGGCACCGGCGGATCACTGACCCTGCGCTGGAACAACCCGGTGAAGAACGCGGCCGGCAACCCCTTCGGCCTGGATTTCACGGTCTTCGGCAGTGCCGGGTTCATGATGACCAACGACTTCGACGCCAATTGGAGTCCCATCGGCAAACCCGCCACCGATGGATCGCTCTTCAACCCCAATTCAGGAACCCAGCGGATCAGCGTCAGCAATGACGGCAAGACCTGGTATGTGCTCGATCCGGTGAAGTCTCCGAAGGTCGACCATTACTACCCCACCGACGGGGCGGGTGACTTCGGAGTCCCGGTCAGCACCTCGTTGCAGCCGGCGGAATTCTCCGGAAAGACCCTCGACCAGATCCGGGAGCTGTATCGCGGGTCGGCCGGGGGCACGAGCTTCGACCTGGCCTGGGCGCTGGACGCCAATGGCAAGCCGGCTGGTCTCACCGAGGCGTCGTACCTCCGCATCGAGGTGCTCAACGGCAAGGCCGACATCGACGGCCTTTCGATGGTGAGCACGGTGCCCGAACCGAAGTCGTGGGCCCTGATGATCTCGGCCTTGGCCGGAGTGGTCGCATGGCGTCGGGGTTCACGGACGCTGGCCTGAGCACCTCCACCGCCATGACTCACCCCGCCCCGGTTTGCGAAGATCGCTGTCCACTCTGCGGCCAGGCCAACGCCTGCACCCGGGCGTTCGGTGCCGACCCGGGCCCTGCGCCCTGCTGGTGCGAGTCGGTGGACATCCCTCCGGCCATTCTGGCGGGCATTCCGGCACCCCTCCAGGGGAAGGCTTGCCTGTGCGCGTCCTGTGCCCGGGCCGACCTCGGCGCCTCGCCTCCGCCGCCCCGGCCCGAGGAGGCCGACACCTACTTCACGCCGGATGGACGGATGGTTTTCACCCGTGCCTACCATCTTCGGCGCGGCTATTGTTGTGGCAGTGGTTGCCGCCACTGCCCGTTTGACGGCACCGAGTCCCGACCGTGACCCCATCGTTCCTACCCCGCCTGACCATCGCTTCGACGATGGTCGGATTCGCCTGCTTGGAGGCCGGGCTCCGGGCAGGCGTGATTGAAGAAGCCTTCGCCACCGATCCCACCCTGCGCGGTTGGCGCTCGTGGGGTGAGCGGTCCCTCGTCCATTGGGACGCCTCGGAACAACGCCTCGACGTCACGTGGGACTCCTCGCAACCGAACGGCTTCTTCGCCCTCCCCCTGCCCGCCTCCTTGACGGCGACCAACGATTTCCGCTTCGCCTTCGACCTCGAACTCGAATCCCATGCCGTCGGAGTCCTGCCCGGCCAGAGCGGGACCTTCCAGATCGCCGCGGGTCTGATCCGGCGAGACGACGCACTCGCCACGAACTACGCCCGAGGCGCATTTCCAGGCCCCAAGAACACGGTGGAGTGGACCTGGTTCGGCGAGGCCGGTGCCGTCTCGGCATCGGTGTCTCCTGTGGTGATCCCGTCCGACGGTCGCCTGCCCTGGGGCTATGCCGACAGTTATGTGACGCTCGAACCCGGCCGCCGATACCGATTCGAACTGGCCTACTCGGCCCAAATCCGGACGGCCCGCATGTCCATGACGACCGACGGCCAACCCGGCCCTCCTCTGGCGGACATCGTGTTGCCGGCCAGCTTCACCCGATTCCAAGTCGATACCTTCGCCATCAGCAGCTATTCCGGAGCCGGCCAGAACCCCTTGTATGCCGGCTCGGTCTTGGCCCGGGGCTGGATCGACAATGTCTCGATCACGGTGCCGGAGCCTCCGACCTTGCGTCTCCGAGCCCGCGACGGCGGGGTGGCGTTCGATGCGGTGGCCGGTTGGCGCTACACCTTGGAAGCCTCGGGCAACCTCACCGACTGGAGCGCCGTCGCCGACACCCTCGCCGTCCAGACCGCCGAACTGGAACTCCGGGATCCCAGAGATGGATGGTTCCCGGTTCAATGCTACCGCGTGATCGCGGTCCATCCATGACGCGCCCCCGATCCCAGACAACCGGGATTCCGACCCAGGCGTTCATGCTGGTCGAACTCCTGGTGGTGATCGCGGTCATCGCCCTTCTGGCTGCACTCTCGTTCCCGGCCTTGATGCGATCCCGTACCGCGGCCCGAGCCACCGTCTGCACGTCCAACCTGCGGCAGGTGGTCCTGGCCACCCAACTCTACTGGGACGACCACGGAGGGATCGCGTTTGTCGAGCGGGGTGCGCGCACCCACAACGGATGGAACTATTGGTTCGGGTGGCTGGAAGACGGGGCCGAAGGCGACCGGCGGTTCGACCCGACCCCCGGAGCCCTGTGGCCTTATCTGCAGTCCCGCGGCGTCGAGGTCTGCCCGGCTCTGAATCGCGCCGATCCCCGCTTCAAGAGCAAGGCCCGAGGGGCGGCCTTCGGTTACGGCTACAACCTGAGGGTCGGCACCCGCGGGACTTCCGGGATCGCCATCGCCACCCTGCGTTCCCCCAGCGGATGCGCCCTCTTCGCCGACTGCGCGCAGGTCAACGACTTCCAACCTCCGGCCTCTGCGGATCACCCCTTGCTGGAAGAGTTCTACTACTTCGACCTCGAAGGACCGACCGTCCATTTCCGGCACTCCCGACGCGCTGAAACAGGCTTCGCCGACGGCCATGTCGCTGGAACCCCACCGGCCCCCGGCTCCGAGGACCCGAGACTGCCCGGGGAATGCGTGGCCCGCCTGCCCGCCGATCTGATCCTACCCTGAGGGCTGCTCGGCCACGGCGATGGCCAAGGGGGCGATGCCTAAGGGGCCTACCGTCCGATCCCAGTCGCCCATTCCCGGCCAATCGATCCAAAAAAACAGGGCACCTCCGTGTCCGGAGGCACCCCGCGTCGATGATCCGTTCCGGCTCAGGCTCTCAGGCCATGGCCATCCCGCTCACTTCAAGACGGCCTGATGGAACTCCAACCAATCGTCGAGATCGTTGAGGCTGATCGCGTCGGGCTTGACGGTGCCGTTGTCGGGGATGCCGTTGGCCGAGAGGATCGACTTGCGCACGTCGGGGGTGTGGATGTAGCCGGCGATGGAGACATTCAGCTGGTGGATGTTGCCCGGGGTCAGGTTCACGCCGGGCTGCTTCTGGATCCACGCCTCGAACTGCGGATAAGTCGGGCGCTGCTCGACAATGAATTTGCGGACCGCCTCGGTGTCCAGGCCCAGGGCGCCGAGCACCATGGAGTCATACCCCTTGGACAGGGCCGGATAACCGGGAGCGACCTTGTTGCGGGCCTCGAGCGAGGCTTTGAGCCACAGGCGCGGCAGGTGGAGGACGCCCAGCGGACCGGCGACGCCGGAGCTGATCAGGGGAACGTAGGTGGTGCTCATGATGGGAGTTGTTGAACTCTCCCCAACCTAGGAAGCACCGCCTCCCACGGTCAAATGTCATTCTGGGAAAGCCCTGCATTGCCATCCCCGATCGAGACGACGACCTTGTCGGGAAACGGGTCCGACACCGGTTCCAAACCCGGGGTCCCCCATCCATCGACTCTTCGGCCTATGACCCTGTTCGAACGCATCATCGCCCGCCAGATCCCCGCCAAGATCGCCTACGAAGACGATCAGGTGCTGGCCCTGCACGATATCCAACCTCAGGCCCCGGTTCATGTCTTGGTGATCCCCAAGAAGCCGATCCCCCGCATCGGCGAGGCCCTGCCCGAAGATCAGGCGCTCCTGGGCCATCTGCTCCTCAAGGCCGCCGAGGTCGCCCGGAATCTGGGGCTCGAATCCAGCGGTTACCGCTTGGTGATCAACCACGGGCGCGATGGGGGTGAGAGCGTGCCCCACCTCCACTGCCACCTGCTCGGCAAGCGGCCCATGACCTGGCCTCCCGGCTGAAGGCTGCCGCCTCACGGGATTACCGGAGGTGGTCACCGGCCCGGTACCGACCCAGGCGGACTTCAGCAGGTACCGAAGCGGTATTCGGTCCGGCTCGTGAAGACCTCGCCCGGCCGCAAGACGCACGACGGGAATCCCGGATGGTGGATGGCGTCGGGGAAATTTTGCGTCTCGAGACAAAAACCGCCGTGCTTCGGAACCGTCACGCCGCCGGTGCAAACCACTCCCTCGGGCGTCCGGTTGAAGGTCCACAACTGGACTCCGGGCTGGGACGTGTGGCACTCCATGCTGCGGCCTTGGCTTCGTTCGAAGACCCGGGCGGCCAGCCCCAGCGACCCGCCCCCGTGCCGCAGCACGAAATTGTGGTCGTATCCGGGCGGGGTCAGACCGGTGTTCATCCCGCGGGCCCCGATCGCGATGGGACGGGTGAAATCGAGGGCCGTCCCCGCCACCGCCAGAAGACGGCCGGTCGGAATGAGCCCCTCATCCACCTCCGTCACCTGATCGGCGGCGATCTCCAGTTCGTGCGACAACACATCGCCGCTGCACGCGAGGTTGAAGAAACTGTGATTGGTGAGATTGAGGATGGTCGGAGCGTCGGTGGTGGCCCGGTAGTCGATGCGCCAGACATCGTCCCGGGTCAGCGTGTAGGTGACCGTCACCGTCAGCGCTCCGGGATAGCCCTCCTCACCATCGGGGCTGGTGTAGGTCAGGTCCACCGAGACGGCCTCTTCGGTCGTCCGGATGGGCCCCGCCTGCCAGAGCTTCTTGTCGAAACCCACCACCCCGCCGTGCAAGTGGTTCAGGCCATTGTTGGTGGCCAGCACGTAGTCCTTTCCGTCCAAGGTGAACTTCCCTCGGGCGATCCGATTGGCGAAACGGCCGGCGATGCATCCGAAGAAGGGATGTCCTTGGAGATAGCGGGCCAAGGTCTCGAATCCGAGCACCACGTTGCCCAGCTTCCCGTCGCGGTCCCGTGTGTGGAGTTCGGTGACCAGCAATCCGTAGTCGGTGAACTTGAGCGTGGTGCCGTTGGGATTGCGGAAGACGAATCGGTGGGCTTCGCGGCCATCGGGCAGCGTGCCGAAAACGGTGCATTCGGAGGTCATGGGAGGGATTGCGAAAGGATCCGCCCCGGAGAGTGCTGAAACCCTCCATCAAGGTCGATACCTCATCGAACCTCATCGAAAGGACGACTCCGGCCGGGGCATCGGGACATGAAAAAGGCCGGAGCCCTCGAGAACGAGACGCTCCGGCCTTGAGGTGGCCACCGCATCGGGTGCCCCCGCGATCAGCGGATGAATTCGTTGAAGAGGGCTTCCAGCATCTCCTGACGGCCGGACTCGAGGCCCGACACGTTGCCCAGCGCCAACGCGTGCTTCTCGCAGTCGGCGAAGGACGCCTTGCCGGCTTCGATCTTCGCGCCGATGCCCGAATCCCAGGTGCGGTAGCGGTTCTTGACGAAGGCGTCGATGCGGCCGTCCTTGCGGATGGCGGCGGCGATCTTCAGACCGCGGGCGAAGGTGTCCATGCCGGCGATGTGGGCGATGAACAAGTCATCGGCCTGGAAGCTCTCGCGGCGCACCTTGGCGTCGAAGTTCACGCCACCGGTGGTGAATCCACCGTACTTGAGCACCGTGAGCATCGTCTTGGTGGTCAGGTACAGGTCGGTCGGGAACTGGTCGGTGTCCCAGCCCAGGAAGTAATCACCCATGTTGGCGTCGATGGATCCCAGGGCTCCGGCGGCCCCGGCGACTTCCAACTCGTGCTCCATGGTCTTGCCCGCCAGCCAAGCATGATTGACCTCGATGTTCAGCTTGAAGTGCTCGAGCAAGTCGTACTCGCGCAGGAAGTTCAGACACGAAGCCGCGTCGCTGTCGTACTGGTGGCGCGTCGGCTCCTTGGGCTTCGGCTCGATGTAGAAGGGGTTCTTGAAGCCGATCTTCTTCTTGTAGTCCACCGCCATGTGCAGGAACCGGCCCAGGTGGTCGAGTTCGCGCTTCATGTCGGTGTTGAGCAGCGTGGCGTAGCCTTCGCGGCCGCCCCAGAACACGTAGCCCTGGCCGCCCAGTTCATGGGTCCAGTCCATGGCCTTCTTCACCTGGGCCGCCGCGAAGCAGAACGCGTCGGCATTGCAGCTGGTGGCCGCACCGTGCATGTAGCGCGGGTGGACGAAGTTCTGGGCCGTGCCCCACAGCAGGCCGATGCCGGTATCCTTCTGGAGCTTCTTGAGCTCCTTGCCGACCGCGTCGAACTGGGCGTTGGCCTCCTTGAGGTTCTTGCCGTGGGAACCGAGGTCGCGGTCGTGCCAGGCGTAATAGGAAACGCCGAGCTTGGTGGCGAATTCGAAGAAGGCCCGGGCGCGGGAGATCGCGTCTTTGGTGGAGCACTCGCCGGTGTTCCAGGAACGCTCGGCCGTGCCCCATCCGAACATGTCGCTGCCGGTGCCGCGCATGGTGTGCCAGTACACGGCCGCGAAGCGCATGTGCTCGCGCATCGTCTTGCCCTCGACCACCTCATCCGCGTTGAAGTGCTTGAAAGCCAGGGGATTCTTGGAATCCGGACCTTCGTAGGCGATCCGGCCGATCTTGGGGAAGAACTGCTTGCTCATGGTGTTGTGCAGAAAGGACCGGGAAACTACGCAGCGGCCGGGAGCATGGAAAGCGGTTAAAATCGCCGACGGCAAGACCGCGCCTGGCTCAGTGCCCGAGATGTTCGTGCAGGAGTCGCCGGATCTGCTCGGCGCACTCGGGATGGTTCTGGGCGCTGTGGTCCGAGGAGATGACCGTTTCGGGAACCCCCTCGAGGTGGCTGCTCCAATACGGCACCACGCCGTCGGTGGATTGCTCGGGATCATCGCACCCCGCCCGACAGCCGATGATGCTGGAAACCCGCACCTGCGGATCCATGGGCAACTCTTCGAGCAGGTGGACGGTGTCGCTGCCGGGCCGCAGCGAATCGATGCTGCTGCCCGGGCTGATGCGTCCCCGCAACGTCAGGGCATCCCGGTTGAAGGTGACGAGGTCGGTCGTGATCTCGAGGGCCGTGACCGGCAACCGGGCCAGATACCGGGCCGCCCTGCCCGGCCAGTCCGTCGCCATCGGACTACCCCGATGCGGCACACAGACGAAGACCACACGGCCGATGTGCGGGTTCGGCTCGAAGAAGAACATGTCCCGGAGCATCTGCCGCTGAGGTTCGGCGACGCTCAACTCGTCGATGGGCCGGTTGAAATAGCGCCGATACAGGGTTCCGCCTCCGCGCACGATCTGCATCCGCGACAACAATCCTCCCATGCTGTGGCCCACGAGGACCATCCGGTGGAGATTGGTCCGGGTCCCCTCGGGGTCCATCCGTCGTTGCCACTGGGCAAGGCTTTGTCGCAGGCGGGTGGACGACCACTGGACCGGAGTGCTGCTCGGGTACTGGAAGGCCCAGAACTGGTATCGCTGACGGATCACCGGATCGGCCAACAACGCCGCGTGGAGGAATCGCCACGTATTGGGCTCGCTGAGCAGGCCATGCACGAACACGACGGGAATCCGCTCGGGGTCGGGCGTCTCGAGCGGGTAGAGCCCCGTCTCCTCCGAAAAGCGGTCGCCCTGGAAGAACCCGAGCAGGCCCAGGCTCAGGAAATTCTGCCGCTCCAGTTCGCGGGTGCGGACGGCGAACGGTGTCACGAAATCACCGGTCAACACCCGCGGCGTTCCCTCGGCCTCGAGCGACTCGGTCTTCTTCCGATCATGGACCCGGAACGACACACTCCTCAACGGGGCCTCGGGACCGAACTCGACCGTGACCGTCAACGGCAGCCAACTGCCATCGCGCAGCTGGGTGACATCACCGTGTCCGAGTCGACCCCGGGGGCTCTCCACCTTGCCCACGCAGGCGATTCCGAGGCCTGGAACGGGCTCGATCCGGGGGCCGGCCTGAACCTCGAACCGGTCCACGGGCACGACCCGACGCCACGGCATCCTGCCGACCTCGGAGGCCGTCGAAGGCTCGCGAACCCACTGGTATCGCCGAAGGGGCCCGACCCAGAGCGCCGGAGCCGGCCTGCGGGAGTCCCACAGGGCGGTGCCGTACCGATCCACCAGTCGCGACACCGCGAACCGGCTGGCCCGATCGGCGACTCGCCCGTCCGCCTCGGGAGCGGCTCCCTTCAGGGCGGCCGCCTGCTCGGCCACACACAGGTACAACCCGTCGCACTCGCCCAGACGGTCTCCTTGACGCTGCCGGTCGATCGCGGCCGCCAACGCGATCTCCACCAGGGCTCTGCGGACACGGGGATCCTCCGCGGCGGCATTCAAGGCCACCACGGCAGCGGCGGGGCGAGAGCGCCACTCGATTCCCCATCCCCGGGCGTCCAGGACTGCCTGGCTCTCACGACTGATCTCACCCGGATCCCACTCGGGGCCGGAGACCGGGCGCAGCGGATTGACCGTCACGGCAGAGAACGGGGTGGAACAGCCCGCAGCAAGGACGACCATCACGAGGCACAGCGAGGCCCACCGGAGCGACACCCGACGCGACGGGCTTCCATTGCGATCAGCCATGGGCGACCTCCGGGTTCCCGCGATGCGTCGGGGTATTCCACTCGAAGACCATCTGCCGGCCTCGGGTTTCCACCAGGCCACTCACCCCCAACCCGAGCAGGCGCAACGGCCGGTGCACCAACTGATGCCGCCCCAGCAACCAGCAGGCCAGACGATAGAGGTCCCGGGCACCAGCCACCGGGTCATCGACCGAAAACTGGCGGGTCAGCGTGGTGAAATCGCCGTATCGTACCTTCACCTGGACGGTCTGCGCGGCGATGCCGTGTCGCTGCAGCTTTCCGGAAATCTCTCCGGCCTGCTCGCGAAGGACTGCGCGCAAGGTCGGCCGATCGGCGGTGTCGACCGAAAAGGTGTTCTCACTGCTGATGCTCTTGAGGGTGTCGTACTGCGACAGGGGGCGCTCATCCACCCCGAAGGCGAACGACTTGAGGACCGGCCCCCAGGTCCCCACCAACGCCTTGAGGTCGCCGGGATGATCCTGGAGATCGCCCACCGTCCTGATGCCGGCCTTCAGGAGCACCTCTTCGGTGACTCGGCCGATGCCGTGCAAGGTGCGCGCCGGCAGCGGGCGGAGGAACGCGGCCCGGTCGCGATCCGGGATCAGCAGCAACCCGTCGGGCTTGCCCCAATCGCTGGCCACCTTGGCCATGAGCTTGTTGGATGCGATGCCGATGCTGGCGGTCAATTGCCGTTCCGAGCGGATGCGGGCCTTGAGTTCACGCGCCCACCGCACCGCCGCCACCAAGGCCTCTTCGGGATCGGCGTCGCGATGCAAGGTCGACGCATCGAGGTAGGCCTCGTCCACGGACACCTGTTCCACCTCCACCCCGCTCTGGGCCACCAACCCGAAGATCGCGCGCGATTCGTCGCGGTAGCGGTCCATCCGGGGCGACAGGAAGACCCCCTGGGGGCACAATCGCCCGGCGGTGCGGCTGGGCATGGCCGAGCGCACCCCGAATCGCCGGGCCTCATAACTGGCCGCACAGACCACGCCCCGGGAGGAGGGAGATCCGCCGACGATGACCGGGAGTCCCCGCAAATCGGGACGGTCCCGCTGTTCGACCGCCGCAAAGAACGCGTCCATGTCCAGATGCAGGATGACGCGGGGTGTCCCCATGCTCCGGTGATGATCGGCCGTGGACCTCAGCGCTTTTTCGAGGTGAACCCCTTGGGGAGATTCGATTCGGGTTCCGAGGCATCGGATTCGGGTTCAGGAGCATCGGCCTCCTCGGCCGGAGCCACCGCCTCCTCGGCCACTCCGAGGCGCTGCCGGGCCTTCTTGGCGGCGCCGGTGTCGGGATAGTCGCGGAGGATCCGTTCGAGCCAGGCCACGGCCTTCTCGGGCTGGTTCATCTTTCCCGAGTACAGGTTGGCCAGGTGGATGGCCGTCCAACCCCATTTCTCTCGGGTCAATCGCTTGGTCAGCACTTCTTCCAACTCCAGCGAGGCGGCGACGTAGTTGTGGAGGTCCTTCTCGTAGATCTCGGCGATCCGGATCGCGGCGTATTGTTCCGAGGGGTTCTTGTCGAGGTATTCGCGCATCATCCGCACCGCCTCGAGCGGATTGCCGTTGGCCCACTCGGCCTCGGCCGCCTCGTACTCGGCGTCGGTGGTCGCGGGCGCATTCTCCGACAAGAGGACGTCCCCGGTGCGGCGGGAGAACCACCGGGCAATCTCCCACCCCACCAACCCGGCCAACCCGAGGAGCGAGGCCACGAACCCGGCCATCCAGAGAAAACTGCGGCTCTTGTCGGGTGCCTTGGCCGCGGCGACGGCGACGACCTGGGGCTTGCCCGTCGCAAGCCCGTTGGTGCCCCCCGTGGTTTGGGTGGCCGATCCCGCGACGACCGCATTGGTCACCGAACCCACAGCCGAGCCCGTGCCCGCGTCGGGAGTCGCATCGGCCGCCGAGTCGGCCACCGAGTCGGTGGCTTCCAATCCGGCCCGCTTGACCTCCACCGCCGAGAAGTCCGCGCGGAATCGCTGAAGGCACACTGAGGCGAAAATGAACAGTACGAGAGCCGCCAATCCCTTGATCCAAGTGGTCATCGGTGGCGCCGTGTTAACGCCCCACCGGCGATTCGAAAAGGCGAAATCCTCGGAGCCGGCCATCACGACCCGACCGCGCTTCCCGCTTGAAAGATCCCCCGGCTTCGAGGCTTGTTGGGCCGACCGTGATGGAATGGTTTTCGACACCCGAGCCCGAATCGCCGGCCGAGCCCCTGGCCTGGGACGAAGCGTTTCTCGAACGAGCCGAGTCCGGCGAGGGCGGAGAGGCCCTCTGGTTCTGGGAGGCCCCCGGGCCGTGCGTGGTCCTCGGGTACGGCCAACAGGCGGCTGTCGAGGCCGATCTGGAAGCCTGCGCCCATCACGGGGTGCCGGTCTTGCGTCGCTGCAGTGGGGGCGGAACTGTGCTCCAGGGACCGGGATGTTGGAATTACGGGCTGGTTTTGCGCATCCCCGAATCGGGTCCCCTGGCCTCGATCACCGGGGCCAATCAGTGGATCATGGAGCGGAACCGCAGCCTGCTGTCCGAACTGCTCGGTCTGCCCGTGTTGGTCGAGGGGCACACCGACCTGGCCGTCGAAGGCCTCAAATTCTCGGGCAACGCCCAGCGTCGCAAGCGGAACCATCTCCTGTTCCACGGAACCGTGCTTCACGGGTTCCCGTTGGGCCTGATCGCCCGATTCCTGAGATTCCCGTCGGCGCAACCCGAGTACCGGCAGAACCGGCAGCATCTCGAATTCGTTCGGAACGTCGCCACCACGCCCGAGGCCTTGGCTCAGGCTTGGATCCGGGCCTGGGGAGCCGAGCCGGCCCGAACCGGATTCCCCTCGGAGCAGACCCGCGCGGCGCTGGAAGCCCGGTACGGCAATCCCGACTGGCATTCCCGGCGCTGACCCGCGCGGACTCGGGATCCGCCGATCGCCCCCCCAGTGCAACTCGGAACGGCCCCGGCACAGAACACTCCCCGCGGCGCTTTCCCTACCTCAACCTCCCGCCACGATCCGGACGATCTCCAGACGATCTCCGGGCCGGATCGGACGTTCTGCGAACTCCGACGGAGCGACCGCCTCGCCATTGTGCTCCACGACCACGCT